>CAZJRF010000108.1:0-6090 GCA_964548475.1 uncultured Acidimicrobiia bacterium | reverse complement strand
AGGGGGAGGTGCTCATCGCCGAGTCGCCCACCTGCTTGCTGCCGGCTCGCCTGGGGCCCGCCGGCCTGGAGTTCATGGGCGAGCCGGATCTGACCGACTATCACAGCCCGTTGGGCAGCGATGCCGAGGGTCTGACCGCCGACCTGTTGGACGGCCTGCCGGCGGGGACCCGCTTCTGTTTCGATTCCCTACCCGAGGAAGCCGCGGCGGTGGTAGCCGCCGGGGCGGCACGAGGGGGAAGGGAGGCGTCCTGCCATCGGCACGGGCTGGCTGCCGTGGTGGACCTGCCGGCGTCCCACGAGGAGTACCTGGCCGGCTTGAGCGGCAAAGAGCGCCACGAGGTGCGCCGCAAGCGGCGGCGCTTTGAATCGGCACGCGGCGCGGGCCGCCTGGTGGAAGCGGGATCGTCCGGTCTGGCTGCCTTCGGCGCCATGCACCGCGCCGCCGCCGGGCCGAAGGGGGGTTTCCTCACCCGGGACGTGGAGGCCTTCTTCGGGAATCTCCTGGAGATAGAAGGTGCTCGCCTTCACGTGCTGGTGGGGCGGGATGAGGAAGCGGTGGCTGCTGCCTTCGGGTTCCAGGACGAGAGGGCCTACTACCTGTACAACTCGGCTTACGACCCGGCGGCCGCCGCCGAGTCGCCGGGGGTGATCCTGGTGGACCTGCTGATACGGCGCGCCATCGCCATGGGCCTTGTTCGCCTGGACCTTCTCAAGGGCGACGAGGCGTACAAGTTCCGTTTGGGTGCCCGTGCGCGTCCGCTGTTCGCCGTGGAGGGAGTGCGGTGATCGAGCGGGTGGCCTTCCTCAGCATCCACACTTCCCCCCTGGCGGTTCCGGGAGAGGGAGATGCCGGGGGCATGAACGTCTACGTGAACGAACTGGCTATCACCCTGGCAGACCGCGGGGTGCAGGTAGAGGTGTTCACGCGCGGCCGCCGGCCTAAGGAGACGGCCGTGCGCCCAGGGTACCGGGTGGTCTACCTGGCGGCCGGCCCGCCCGGGCAGCCGGGGCCGGAGGCCCGGGCCGACGCGGTCGGCGAGTTCGCCGAGGGAGTGGCCCGATGGGCGGTGCGTCACCGGGCGTCCTACGACGTGCTGCACAGCCACTACTGGCTGTCGGGCTGGGCGGGGTTGCTGCTCCACGAGGTGCTGCGGGTGCCCCTCGCCATCTCCTTCCACACGCTCGGACGGGTCAAAGACGCCGCCCGGCGGCCCGGCGAGCCGCCCACCGGTCTGCTGCGCATCGCCGCGGAGACCGAGGTGATCGCCCGGGCCGGCTGCGTGATCGCCTCCACCCCGGCCGAGGCGACGCAGTTGATGGAGCACTACTCGGCCGGCCCCGAGCGGCTTTGCGTTTCCCCTCCGGGAGTGGACCACGGGGTGTTCCGGCCGGGCCCGCGGGCTGCCGCCCGGGAGCAGCTGGGGCTGCCGGTGGAGGGGCGTCTGGTGCTCTTCGCCGGGCGCATTCAGCCTCTCAAGTCACCCGATGTAGCCCTGGCCGCCTTTGCCCTCTTGGCCGACGAACTTCCCGACTCCCGTCTGCTGGTCATAGGGGGCCCGAGCGGTCCCCAAGGGAAGGAGGCAATTGATTCCCTGCGCTCTGCGGCGGAGAGGGCCGGATTGACGGATCGAGTCTCCTTGTGGAATCCGCTCCCTCATCACGCCCTGGCCACCGCCTACCGCGCCGCCGACGTGGTGGTGGTGCCCTCTCGCAGCGAATCGTTTGGGCTGGTGGCGGCCGAAGCACAGTCCTGCGGGATCCCGGTGGTGGCCTCCTCGGTAGGCGGGCTGGCCCACATCGTGGCCGACGATGAGTCGGGGCTGCTGGTTGCGGGCTGGGACCCGGCCGACTACGCCGCCGCCCTGCGGCGCATTCTCACCGACCCCGTGCTCGCTGACCGGCTGGCTGCCGGGGCGTTGGCCAACGCCGGGCAGTTCTCGTGGCCGGCCACCGCCGATCGCCTGCTCGAGCTGTACACGGGGATCTCCCGACCGTGACCGCCGACGCGGTGCGCCGTCTGCTGGAAGAGGTGACCGGACGGTGGGCGGCGGACCCCGGGGCCGACTTGGTCTGGGCCGGCGACTATGAGGGACGCTGGGGGGTGCGCCTGCGGCTGGCATCCGGCGAGTTGAGCACCGTGTGGTTCGCGGTGGGTGATCTCACCCTGCGGGTGGAGGCCTTCATCCTGCCGGCCCCTCCCCCCGATCGCCGGGAGGAGGTCTACCGCCAGAGCCTGGCCCGGAACGCAGCCGGCCGCCGCCTGCATCTCGCCCTCGATCGCCAGGGCGATGTGGTACTGGTGGGGCGGGTCCCGCTGGCGGAGGTGGACGCCGAAGAGTTGGAGCTGCTGCTGGGGGAGGCTCACGAGGGGCTGGAGATCGCCCGGCCTGCTCTGGCCCGGGCGGCCTTTGAGCGCGAAAAAAACGCCTGAGCCACTTGTCGACAGGGCGTGTGCACAAGTGCCTGTGGATGGCGGTGGACATGTGGAAAGGTGGCCGCCCGGGTCTTTGTTTGGGGCCAGAGGAGGCCATCTAACCGTAACAAGGTGGCCCGGTGCGCGAAATCGAAGCAACGGCGTCCTTCTTGACGCTGCCCGGCCCAATCCGTATCTTCGGCGTTGCGAGGCCCAAGGTGCCGGGCCGGTGGAACACCTCGTTTGGGGAAGTGCGGGGAAGGAAGCCGGCGAGGTTCCTTGGGCCTCCGCTATGGATTCCTCCCCCGCGGCAGCGGGGGAGGGTCAGGGTGGGGGGTGTTGACGGTGACTTCCCCCTCTGCCCTTCGGGCATCTCCCCCGCACCCGCGGGGGAGAAGAAAGAGGGGAGGGCGGGGGTAGTCGGCCCGCGGGAGACAGCCCGCAGGGCCCGGGCGGGGCTCCTAGGCGATGCCGAACATCAGGTCGTTCAGGCGCACCCGGTGCACGTCGAAGGCGGGCAGGTCGACGGTGAGCGAGCCCAGGCGGAGGCCGCGCATCTCCTCGCCGTAGTTGGTGAGCACTCGCAGGATGCCGTCGTCGTGCTCGAGCGCCCCCAGGCCCAGGCAGCGGCCGGCCCCGTCCATGAGGCCGACCAGCACCCGATCGAGGCGGGCCAGGTCCAGACCGGCGGGGAGCGTGGGGGCGAACACCGTGGGCCGCACCCGCCAGCGCTCGAGGGGAGGGGCGAATGCCCCCGCAAAACCCGCCGTGCGCCGGGCCCGGCGTTCTTCCGGGGAGGTGGGGCGGATCTCCGGGTCCACGCCGGTGAGTTCCACCTCGGCGTTGAAGAAGCGGCGCAGCATGCCCACCAGGGGCTCCAGTTCGCTCCCGCGCTGCAGGCCGACGACGATGTCGGGCCGGCAGAGCTCCATCTTGTGGTACTTGAGGGTCTGGCCGACAACGCCGGAGATGGATCCGGTGGCGTGGACCACCACTAGCTCCGCCTCGGCCCGGGCCTGCGCGACCAGCTTGGCGGTGGCCACCACCTGCTGGAGCACGACCCCCTCCGGGTTGATCGAGCCCACGAACTCCATGGCGTCGACTCTGGTCAGGTCGGCCAGGTCGGCCGGTCGGCGCACCAGATGGAGACCCACGCAGGTGGGAGGGCCGGTAGTGGACTGGTCCACATCGGCGTCCACGTAGGCCGCGCTCACCGCCGCGCTGGCGGCGGCAGCCAGGAGGTGCCGGGCGAAGATCGTCTTGCCGGTGTCGGGGCCTCCCAGCAGTAGTACCACACCGCGCCGGCGCACCAGGTCCTCAATGAGCGGCAGATGAACGTGATCGTCGTGCAGGGGGCACTCCGGCTCGCGGCACACTGATTGTATGGGGGGCGCGGCGCCTGTGCCGCGCGAGGAGGGCTGGGTGGGCGGCGACGCCAAACGTAACGGAATCTGGACTGGCAATGATCAGCCGGGGGGAATCGGCTAGCCCTGCTGCTGCTCCCACCAGGCCCAGGCCTGTTCCGGCGACTCGAAGGACTGGCCGGTGATCCACGCCAGCAGCCCGTCGTGGTCGAGGCCCGGCAGGTAGGAGCGGTCGAGGGCGACCAGATAGGGGACGAGGGGCAGCAGAACACTCCCGTACTCGGCAGGCACACAGGTGTCTATGAAGGTGGCAATCCACTCGCCTTGCTCAGCGAACAGGAAGGCAAGGCGTGCTACTTCTTCTTCGGTCGGTGGTATCGAGCCGTCCCAGCAAGGCCAGGGGCCGTCCCGCACGGAACCGTGGTGCCAGTTGCGCAGGTTGGCCAGGTTGCCGAACATCTCGTAGAACGGGTCGTGCCACAGCTCGTGACCGTACCAGTACCAGTCGATCGGGTCGTCGGCGTCGGGGCACCAAGAGATCGAGAACGGAGGCTCCTCATCCACCGCGAACGACCAGGCTGCCCGCCACTGATCCTCGAGGAAGAGGGTGGTCTCCCCGGTCACCCTGACACCCGACCAGCACTCACCGGTCTGCTGGTAGGTAGCCGAACTGCGGCGCCCGCTCAGCGACAGGCGCAGGGTTGCCTCGCACCCCTCCGATGACACGCTCACGCCCAGGTCAAGGAGACCCGCGGTGAGCTTCTCCACCACCTGCTCCTCATCCGGCGGGGCCGACCCGCCAGTCGTCACCTCCAGGCACATGCTCTCCACCGCCCCCTCCGAAAGACCCCCCTGCAGCACCGGCGGCGGCGGCTCCTCTACATCGGGCAGGGTCGTCCACGGGGGCACCGTCGTCGTTGTGGTTGACGGCCGGGTGGTGGTTGAAGACACAGTGGTCGTCGTCGAAGGCCGCGTGGTCGAAGGCACCGTCGTGTACTCGGCAGCGGCGGTAGTTGACTCGGCCACCGGGCCGCCCTCCACTCCCCCGCAGGCGCTCACCACCAGCAGCACCACGGTCAGCAGGCCGGTTCGTCTCATCGCCCCTCTCCCCAATGGCCTCCGGCGACCCTACCAAACATCCTCCCCCCTCTCTCCCCGTGTCACGTTTCCCCTAACGGCGGCGACGCCGCCCACCCAGCCCGTGCCGCGCGGGGGACGGCGCCGTTATCCTGCCGGGCCATGTCCGCTCCCCGCCCCGTCGCTCTCCTGTCCGACTACGGCCTGTCCGACGAGTTCGTCGGGGTGGTGCACGGGGTGATGCTGCGCATAGCCCCCGAGCTGACCATCATCGACATCACTCATCAGATCCGGCGTGGTGATGTGAGCGGAGGTGCCCTGGCCCTGGTGCGGGCCGTCCAGTACCTGCCACCGGGGGTGGCGGTGGCAGTAGTGGACCCCGGGGTGGGTGCCGGCCGGGGCGCGGTGGCCGTCGATACGGCTTGGGGGTTCTTTGTCGGTCCGGACAACGGCCTGCTGGCCCCGGCGGTGGCCATGGTGGGCGGGGCCGAGCGGGTGGTGTCGCTCGAGGATCCCCGCTTCCGCCTGCCCTGTGAGGGGGCGACCTTCGACGGGCGGGACGTGTTCGCTCCGGCCGCGGCCGTCCTCGCCTCCGGGCAGGCCGCTCTCGATGACCTTGGCCCGGAGGTGTCCCCCGCCTCCTTGGTGCCGTTCCTGCTGCCGCTGGCGGAGGTGTCCGGTGGGGTGGTGCGCGGTCAGGTGTGGTGGGTGGACGGTTTCGGCAACGCCCAGACCAACGTGGCTCCCGATGACCTGCGGACGATCGGACTGGCTCCGGGGGACACTGTGCTGGTGGAGGCGGCGGGCTCCTGCCTGGAGATGACCTGGGAGAAGACCTACGGGGAGGAGCGCGAAGCAGGGGTGGTGCACGTGGATTCCTACGGACTGGTGGCGGTGGCGGTGCCGGGGGGCCGGGCCGACGAGCGTTTCGGCCTTGGGGAGGGATCGGCGATCGGGTTCTCCCGACCGGCGGGGTGAGGGCAAGAGGGCGCGACGCAGCGTATTCGCGGTTCTTCTCCCCCTCCCGGCTCCGCCGGGAGGGGGCTTCCGCTGCTCGCCCTACCGGCGGGGGAGGCATTTCGGGAATCTATATTGTGCGCTTGTGAAGCAGCCTCTGCCGCGAGTGGTGGTCCCCCGGCTCAGCCTTTACCTCCGGTGTCTGGAGGACCTTCCCCCCGGCACGGAGCGCATTTCCTCGGAGAATCTGGCCGCCCTGGCCGGCGTGAGCGCCGCG
>CAZJRF010000107.1:0-6122 GCA_964548475.1 uncultured Acidimicrobiia bacterium | reverse complement strand
CCCCGACCACCACCGTCGTGCCCTCGAGGCCGTAGACCCACGTGGCCTGCCTGACCCACTCGGTCGAACGGGTTTGTTCGAGCAGCGTGGAGAAGAGAGACCCATCCACGCAGCGCACCTCGAGCCGCTCGATGGTTTCGTCCCCGGCCCGGAGCACCAGATCCCGGCCGGTGGGGCGGGTGAAGGAGGCGGCGCGGTCGATGGTGAACGGGTCGACCAGCACGGGGGTGCTGCTTCGGTCCTCCAGGTCGAGGAGGTGGACCTCGGGCCAGTAGGCCAGGCCGACCGCGGCCAGCACTCCCCGTCCGTCGGGACGCCAGTCGTAGAGGCGGAAGGCCATCGCGTCGTCCCCGGGCCAGGTGAAGGCCTCGTAGATGTCGCCGTAGGGGCTGAGCAGGTAGAGGGCGCGCGGGCCTTCCCAGGCGGGTGAGTAGAGGGCGAGCGCCCAGGTGTGGTCCACCCGGGCCCAGGGCACCAACCCGCCGCTCAAAGCGTCGGGCATCCCGGCCCCGGCCAGGGGGACGGGGTCGGCGACGGCCGCCTCACAGGGGGCGGGGATCAGGTACCAGCCGGCCGCCCAGCCGGTGCCGCCCTCGAGCTCGACCTCGAGCCAGGGCCGGCCCTGCTCGTCCGGGGCGGCGCGGCCCCCGGCGGGGACCGCATCGGCGTTCCAGGCCAGCCGGCCGACCACCTCGTAGCCGGTGCCCGGCCCGGCCCGCACGTTGAGCGCGTCGGAGGGGTCCGTGCCCCGGACGCAGTAGGCCGTGTCCTCCACAGGGTGAGTGCCGGGGACGGTGGTGGTGGGCCCGGCCGTCGTGGTGGGAGGGGCCGTCGTCGGGGCGGCGGTGGTGGGGCCGGCGGCAGTGGTAGTCGTGGCCGGGAGGGTTGTGGCGGTAGCAGTGGTGGTGGTAGTGGTAGTGGTGGGCTCGTTCGTGTCGTCGCCACAAGCGCCGGCGATGAGGGTCAGGACCACGAGGATGAGGGCGGGGCGACGCATGGTGAACCTCCGTCCCTCATTCAACACCCCTGGTGGGCATCCGGGGGCAGGTCGGCGCCCGGGGCTCATCCCGGCAGTGCATGCACCCGGGCTTAACATGGCCCACCAGTTCCCTTCAGGTGTGCATGATTGACCAGCCCCCACCAACCCGGCAGGAACCATGCCCCTGGAGGTGATTGCCGGCTGCTTGGGCGAGCGGTTTGGCCCCGCCGCCCCGGTGCTTGCCCTGCACGGCTGGGGCCGCAGCCGGCACGACTGGGCCCGGGTGCTGGCCGTCACCGGCGGGCTGGCCCTCGACCTGCCCGGTTTCGGAGCGGCCCCGCCCCCGGCCGCGCCGATGGGAGCGGAGGGCTACGCCGAGGCGGTGGCGCCGGTGTTCGGCGCCCTCGACGGCCCGGTGGTGGTGGTGGGCCACTCCTTCGGGGGGCGGGTGGCGGTGCACCTGGCGGCGCGCCGGCCGGAGGCGGTGGCCGGCCTGGTGCTGGCGGGTGTTCCCCTGGTGCGCCTTTCGGGTACGAGACCGCGCGTGGCCCCCGGCTACCGGGCGGTTCGTCTGGCTCGCCGCCTGCGCCTGATCTCGGAGGCGACTCTGGAGCGGGCCCGGCATCGCTACGGGTCGGCCGACTACCGGGCGGCCACCGGGGTCATGAGGGAGGTGCTGGTGCGGGTGGTGGGGGAGTCCTATGAGGAGCAACTGGCCGCCCTGGCCTGCCCGGTGCACCTGGTGTGGGGGGCGGCCGACTGGCTGGTCCCCCCGGCGGTTGCCGAGCGGGCTCGCGACCTGCTGGCCGCTGGCACGCTCACCCTGCTGCCCGTGGTGGGCCACGACGTGCCCGCCGAGGCCCCGGAGGCCCTAGCAGCGGCGATCAGGGAGATGCTGGACGGGGCGGGGAGGGGGGCATGATGAGCGTTGCCGCCCCCTGGGTGCTGCTGGCAAGGGCGGCGGCGGCCGTCCTGCGCTGGCTGAGAGTGGGCCAGCGCGAGCACTACATCCCCTGGTCGGTTACCCGTTTCGAGTGGCGATGGCTGGTGGCCTCGGCGCTCAACCTGGCGCTGGGAACAGCCACGGCGGGGGCGGTGGTCGCCACCCTGTGGTGGCCCTATGCCTCCCTGCCTGCCGCTGCCGGCCTGGCCGCCTGGCCGATCGGCCTCGGGCTGCGGGGCCGCACTGCCCGCCTGGCGTGGACTCCCCGGATGCGGCGCCTGGCGGGGACCGCGGCCTCGGCGCTGGCGGCCGCAGGCGGCGTGGGCTTTGCCCTGGGATCGTTCACCGCCGGGGCGGTGGCAGCGGTGTTGACGGTGCCGCAGGCGGTCGACCTGGGCCTGGCGGCCACGGCTCCGCTGGAGCGTCGGCTCAGCCGGGGCTTTGTGGAGCGGGCCGCCCGGCGTTTGCAGGCGGCGGCCCCGGTGGTGGTGGCGATCACCGGGTCGTTCGGCAAGACCAGTACCAAGGAGTACGCCCGTCACCTGGTGGCCGGCACCCGCCACGTGGTGGCTTCGCCCGCCTCCTTTAACAACCGCCTGGGCCTGGCGCGGGCCATCAACGAGGGCCTCGACCCGGGGACGCAGGTCCTCATCGCCGAGATGGGCACCTACGGGCCGGGTGAGATCGCCGATCTGTGCCGGTGGATCCCGCCTTCCATCAGTGTGATCACCGCCGTGGGCCCGGTGCACCTGGAGCGCTTCGGCTCGCTGGAGGCCATTGCCCGGGGCAAGGCGGAGATCCTGGAAGGGGCGGCGACGGCGGTGGCCAACTGGGACGATCTCCTGGTGCGCGAGGTGGTGGAGGGCAGGCCGGGGATGCGAGTGGTGCGCTGCTCGGCTGCTTCGGCCGACGCCGAGGTGAGCGTGCTTCCCGAGGCGGGCATGCTGGTGGTGCGACTGGAGGGAGCAGAGGTGGGACGCCTGCCGACAGACGGCATCTTCCCCATGAACGTGGCCTGCGCGGTCGGGGTGGCCCACGCCCTGGGAGTGCCGCCGGAGCACATCGGCGAGCGGCTGGTCGGCCTCCCCCGGCCGCAGCACCGCGGCGTGGAGGGATGCACCGAACGGGGGGTGCTGGTCATCGACGACACCTACAACTCCAACCCCTCGGGCGCCCGGGCGGCGGTGGAGCGCCTGGCGGCAGCGGTGGCGGGCCGCACCGTGCTGGTTACCCCGGGCATGGTGGAGTTGGGCCGCCGGCAGGCCGCCGAGAACGGGGACTTGGCCGCCTTCGCCGCGGATCGCCTGTCCGACATCCTGGTAGTGGGGCGAACCAACCGGCGGGCATTGCTGGTGGGGGCCCGGGGGGGCACCGCCCGGGTGCGGGCCGTTGTCCATCGGCCCGAGGCGGTGGCCTGGGTGGTCGCCAACCTGGGGGAGGGCGACGGGGTCCTCTACGAGAACGACCTCCCCGACCACTACCCGTGAGACTGCCGCCACGAGCCTGCCCGGGCGGGGTCCTGCACTGCCGTAACATCGCAAGGCCATGACCATCCCCACCAACCTGCGCCCTGCCGTCCTCTTCGGAGGGCCCTCACCCGAGCACGACATCAGCATCCTCACCGGCCTGCAGGCCGCCCGCTCGCTGGCCCAGACGGTCAAGGAGGTAGTGGCTCTCTACTGGTCGAAGACGGGGGAGTTCTTCTCCGTGGACCCGCGCCATGAAGCCATCGCCTTTGCCGAGGGTGTGCCGCGCGGGGCGACCCCCCTGGTCTTCGCTGCCGTCCCGGAAGGCGGCTTCCTGCGCAAGCACAAGCCTTTGCCCATCGACGTGGTGGTGAACTGCTGCCACGGGGGCCCGGGGGAGGACGGCACCCTGCAGGCGGCGCTCGACCTGGCCGGCCTGCCCTACACGGGGCCCGGCCTGGCGGGGGCTTACCTGGGTATGGACAAGCTGGCCTTCACCGCGGTGGCCGCCGCGGCCGGTCTGCCCACGCTGCCCCGAGTGGCGGTGACGGCGGAGACCGAGGCTTTCCCCTTCGACCCGCCCTGCGTGGTGAAGCCCCGCTTCGGCGGGTCTTCGCTGGGCATTGAGGTAGTGGGAGACGCCGCCACCGCCCGGGCGCTCGCGCTGAGCTCGCCGCTGCTGCGGGAAGGGGCGGTGGCCGAGCCCTTCCTGGAAGGGAGCCGCGATCTCAACCTGGCGGTGCGTACCTATCCCTCTCTCGAGTTGTCGGCCATCGAGCGCCCGGAGCGCAAGGAGGGCGGGGCGATTTACTCCTACGCCCAGAAGTACCTGGCTCCCGGCGGAGCCGGGCTGGTCTCCTCGCCGCGGGAGCTGCCGGCGCAGATCCCCGACGAGATGGCCGGCCGCATACGGAGCATGGCCGGCGTCGTGGCCTGCTTGTTCGCGGTTCGCTCGGTGGCCCGCATCGATTTCCTGGAGCAGTCGGGCGAGCTGTGGGTGAACGAGATCAACACCATCCCGGGCAGCTTGAGCGTGTACCTGTGGATCGACCCGCCCCTCGGCTGGACCGGCCTGCTCGCCGGGCTTATCGCCGAGGCGCGGGCCTCCCGGCGGGTGTTCAGCGCGGTGGGGGCCGACGGGAGCGCCCTGCGGGGGGCCGCCTCGGTGGCGGCCAAGCTGGGGGGAGCGGCACCGGTACGTTGAGCGGGCGGGAGACACCGCGGCAGGAAGGCGGCAGGCGGTGCAAGGTTGGTGCGAGAGTGAGTTCACCGACCGGGAGCTGATGGCCCCCTGCGGTTTGTACTGCGGGGTGTGCGGCGTGTACCTCGCCACCCGCGACAACAACGAGAAGTTCCGGGCTCGGCTGGGGGCGCTCTACGGGACACCTCCCGGGGAGACGCGGTGCCGGGGCTGCCTGCAGGCCGACCCCTCGCAGATGCTCTACGCCTACTGCCGATCGTGCCGCATCCGGGAGTGTGTGAGAGCGAAGGGCCTCACCTCCTGCCATCAGTGCGAGGAGTGGCCCTGTGCTCTCATCCGCGATTTCCCACTGGCCACCGGGCGCAGGGTGATGCTGCGCACCATCCCCCTGTGGCGGGAGATGGCCGCTCGCCACGGGGAGGAGCGAGGGAGCGTGGAGTGGGCTCGCGCCGAATGTGAGCGCTACCACTGCCCGGCGTGTGGGGAGCCGCTGTTTCGCGGCGCCCAGCGCTGCCGGGCCTGCGGGGCGCCGGTGGCCGAAGTTCTCGACGGATCACTCTGAGCCCGGGCGGAACGCGCGGGTGCGGCCGACTCAGGTGCCGACGGGAATCCCGGGCACCAGGGCCGCCACTTCGATGCGGCTCCCGGTGAGCGCCCCGGCCAGTTGTTCGGGGGTCCCGGCCAGCACCGGGAAGGTCCCGTAGTGAATGGGGACCACCGTGGACACGCCCAGCATCCGGGCGGCCCGGGCGGCCTGCGGAGGATCCATCGTGTAGTGGCCGCCGATGGGCAGCATGGCTATCTCCGGGGCCCACAACTCGCCGATGAGACCCATGTCGCCGAAGATCATGGTGTCGCCCGCGTGGTACAGGGTGGGCCCGTCCGGGAAGGCGAGCACCCAGCCGGCCGGCTCGCCGCCGCACCGGATGCTTCCGTCCTCGTCGAGGCCCCCGGAGTGCAGGGCGTGGACCATGGTGGCCTGCACCCCGCCCGGCCCGGCGACGGTGCCCCCCTTATTCACCCCGACGACGCGAGGGGCTCCCTGCGCGGCGAGGAAGACTGAGATCTCGTGGATGCAGAAGACCTGTGCCTCCAGGCGAACCGCCAGGTCGAGGGTGTCGCCGAAGTGATCGGCGTGCCCGTGAGTCAGGAACACCGCCTCGGCCCGCTCCGGGTGCTGCTCGGATGCCGGGCAGGAGGGGTTGCCCTGCAGCCAGGGATCCAGGTAGATGGTGGTCCCGTCGCCCGTGCGGAGCCGGACGGCGGCGTGGCCCAGCCAGGTGAGTTCCAGCCCTCTCAGGTCCATGATGATCGCTCCTCTCCCTGCCGAGTCTAAGGAGGGCGACCGGCCGCCGCCCGCCGGCTTTCAGGCCCCGCAGTAAGACCGGAGCCCCGCGAGGCGGGGCTCCGATCCGGCGTGGCTGACGGGAGGGAGGGAGGGTGTCAGCTGTGAGGCGTCGGGCGGTGGCGGGAGACCTCACCTCTCGCCTTTTGGAGGGCGCCGTGGGCCGCAAAGACGGCTTCCAACGGGGC
>CAZJRF010000106.1:2589-6129 GCA_964548475.1 uncultured Acidimicrobiia bacterium | reverse complement strand
CCAAAACCAGCGGTTGGGGGTTCGAGTCCCTCCGCCCCTGCTCGATTGGAAGGAATGAAGGATGAACCGAGAGCTGCGAAGGCTCACCGAGCGTGAGGAGCAGCGTGATCGCGATCGTCGCGCCCGCGGCGCCAAGCGGCGGATTCGCAAGCGCGTGTCGCCCATCCAGTTCCTCTCCGAGGTCCGCACCGAACTGAAGCGCGTCGCCTGGCCCACCCGGCGCCAGGTGTTTGTGTTCACCACGGTGACCCTCATCACCGCCGGGGCGGTGACCCTGTACGCGTTCGGGCTGGACATGGGCTTCAAGCGAGCCGTGCTGTCCCTGCTCGAGTCATTTGCGGGAGCAGTGTGAACGACCTGGCCCAGGATCAAGCCGAGAGCCCGGTGCCCCCGGAGGAACCGGCCTCGCCGCCGGCGAGTCCCTACGACCTGCCCGGCTCCTGGTACGTCATTCACTCCTACTCGGGGTATGAGAACAAGGTCAAGGTGAACCTGGAGACCCGCATCCGCTCGATGCACCGCGAAGACGCCATCTTCGACGTGGTCATCCCCATGGAGGAAGTCGTCGAGATCAAGGGCGGCCGCAAGGTCACGGTACCGCGCAAGCAGTTTCCCGGTTACCTGCTGGTCCGCATGTTCATGGACGACGACTCCTGGGCGGTGGTACGCAACACCCCGGGGGTGACCGGGTTCGTCGGCTCGGCCAACAAGCCGACCCCGCTGTCGCGCCGCGAAGTGGAGCGCATCCTCGGGGTGCGCAAGGACCAGGAGGAGAAGAAGGTCCCTCGCTTCAAGCCGGAGTGGGAGGTGGGGGAGACGGTCCGGGTGGTGGAGGGGCCGTTCGCCGACTTCAACGGGGTCATCGAGGACATCAACCTGGACCAGTCCAAGGTGAGGGTTCTGGTGGACATCTTCGGCCGGGAGACGCCGGTCGAGCTCAGTTTCGAACAGATTCAGAAGTTCTAGTCCGCGGAGAGGTTTCCCATGGGTCGCAAGAAGGTCGCCGCCCTGCTCAAGCTGCAGATACCCGCCGGTCAGGCCACGCCGGCGCCGCCGGTAGGGCCGGCCCTCGGCCAGCACGGCGTGAACATCATGGACTTCGTCCGGGCGTACAACGCCGCCACCGAGAGCCAGACGGGGACCATCGTCCCGGTGGAAGTCACCATCTACGAAGACCGCTCGTTTACCTTCGTCACCAAGACGCCGCCCGCCGCGGTCATGCTGCGCCAGGCCGCCAAGGTGGAGAAGGGATCGGCCCAGCCGCATGTCGACAAGGTCGGCTCGGTCACCCGCGCGCAGGTGCGCCAGATCGCAGAGGTGAAGATGGCCGACCTCAACGCCAACGACATCGACGCGGCCATGGCCATTGTCGAGGGCACCGCCCGTTCCATGGGGCTGGTCGTCAAGGGCTGAGCTCGGCGAACAGGAGAGTGGGAGGCCCGCCGCCGGCGGGTCGCCGGAACCACGAGGAGAGAAGCAATGGGCAAGAAGCAGCAGGACGCCGCCGCCCGGTACGATCGCGGCAGCGCTTATTCCCCCGTCGAGGCCCTGGGCCTGGTGAAGGCCCTGGCCCACGCCGGTTTCAATGAAACGGTGGAGGCCGCTTTCAACCTGGGCATCGACGCCCGGCAGGCCGACCAGATAGTCCGGGGGACGGTAACCCTGCCCCACGGCACCGGCAAGACAGTGCGGGTGCTGGTATTCGCCGACGGGGAGAAGGCCCGCGAGGCCGAGGCAGCCGGAGCCGACATCGTCGGGGGAGCGGAATTGGCGCAGGCCGTGGCCGGCGGCTCGCAGCCGCTGGACTGGGACGTGACCATCGCAATCCCCGGGATGATGAGCGAGGTGGGCAAGCTGGGCCGTCTGCTCGGGCCACGCGGGCTGATGCCCAACCCGAAGGCGGGGACGGTCAGCGAGGACGTCGGCCGTACGGTGCAGGAGTTCAAGGGGGGCCGGGTGGAGTACCGCAACGACCGCTACGGCAACGTGCACGTGGTCTTGGGCAAGGTCTCCTTCCCCCAAGAGGACCTGACGCGCAACCTGGCGGCGGTGGTCGAGGAGCTGAACCGCAACCGGCCGGCGGCCGCCAAGGGCCGCTACATTCGCAAGCTGGCGCTTTCCTCCACCATGGGGGTGGGTATCAAGGTGGACGTGAACGAACTGGACACCCTGGCGGATCTCATCCGCTGAGCCAGGTCTTGCCTCCCCCGGCCCCCTCGGGCCGGGGGAGGAACGAGGCCGCCTGTGGCGGCCTCGCGGTGTGGGCTTCGATATAGATGGAGCGGGCCCGGGTTCATGCCCGGGCCCGCAGCGCGTCTCGGGCCGGTCGCTGCGGAGACCCTCGCCCCCCGTCCTCTCCCGCCGGCGCGGGAGAGGGGGCCGGGACGGCGGAGCCGTCCGCGGAGGGGGTTTCCTCAATCGTCTTATCGGCCCGGCCTGGTAGCCGGGCCGACTCGCGTCCGGCCGGTGGAACAGACGACGGGGGGATCCGGGGCCGATGCGGATCTGCGGCCGACGACGGGCCAGGAGGTCGCCGACCCTCTTCGCCGGCAGGTCAGGGTAGGGGCTGACCACTGCCCGGCGGTGATCCACCTGCGGGAGCGTTGGTGGGGACGCTTCCCTCCGGCACCACGGATCCCCCCGTGGTCGCTCTATTGTCGCCCTCTCGAGCCGGATTGTCCAGAGGCATTGCCCGCCGCCTTGCCGGGAGGGCCGGGCACCACTACCCTCCCGCCGACAACTCACGGACCCCAGACCGCTGGTCCCTCGCGAGGGCCAAGGGCCGCCCGGCCGCCGGCGCAGGTTCGCCAGGCTCCTTGTGGGCTCCCGCGATCTGGGTCCGGGAGCCTTTCTCGTGCGAGGGGAAGCCCTCGCCGGACGTCAAGGAGAATGGATGCCACGACCCGAGAAGGTCCAGGCGGTCGCCGACATACGGGAGCGCCTCGAGCGGGCGCAGGCCGTGTTCATCGCCGAATACGCCGGCCTGTCGGTCAAGGAGCAGCAGGAGTTGCGCCGGGGGTTGCGGGCGACCGGGGGCGAGTTCCGGGTCGTCAAGATGACCCTGGCCCGCCGTGCGGTTGAGGAGATGGGCCGGCCCGAGCTCAGCGAATTGCTGGCCGGTCCTGCCGGTCTGGCCTGCGCCTACGACGACCCGGCCGCCACCGCCCGTCTGCTGCGCGACTTTGCGCGTGATCACACTCGCCTGCTGGTGAAGGGCGCCTTGTTCGGTGAGGAGGTCCTGCCCCCGGAGCGGGTAGCCGCCCTTGCCGAACTGGAGCCTCGCCCGGTGCTGTTGGCCCGGGTGGCCGGTGCGCTGCAGGCGCCGCTGGCTCATCTGGCCGGGCTGCTGGCCGCCCTGCCCAGAGGCATGGCGACTGCGCTGAGCGCCTTGATCGACCAGAAGCCGGCGCCGGCGGCCCCGCAGGCCTCCCCGGCCCCCGAGGCCGAGGTAACCCCCGGTGAGGTTGAGCAAGCCGCCGTTGAGGCGGGGGTGTCTGCGGAGGACGCGGAGCCGCCCGTCGGTGAGGTTGAGCAAGCCGC
>CAZJRF010000106.1:0-2489 GCA_964548475.1 uncultured Acidimicrobiia bacterium | reverse complement strand
GTTGAGGCGGGGGTGTCTGCGGAGGACGCGGAGCCGCCCGTCGGTGAGGTTGACCAAGCCGCCGTTGAAACCGAAGAACCCGGCAGCGAGGCCCGTCCGGCCACCGCGCCACCGGCCGAGGAGGCCGCGACTATCGAGGCCGACCAGGCCGAGGAGGAATGAACCCAACATGGCGACCAAGATGACTCACGATGAGCTGCTCGAGGTCTTCGAGCAGATGACGGTGCTCGAGCTCTCCGAGTTCGTGAAGAAGTTCGAGGACCGCTTCCAGGTGACCGCCGCCGCCCCTGTGGCGGTAGCCGCTGCCGCCCCCGGCGGCGCGGCTCCTGCGGTGGAGGAGGAGAAGGATGAGTTCGATCTGATCCTTGTCGCCGCCGGCGAGAAGAAAATCCAGGTGATCAAGGAGGTTCGCTCCCTCACCAGCCTGGGTCTCAAGGAAGCCAAGGCGCTGGTGGACGAGGCCCCCAAGCCGGTGCTGGAAGGCGTCGCCAAGGAAGAGGCCGAGAAGGCCAAGGCGGTGCTGGAAGGCGTCGGCGCCACCGTCGAACTGAAGTAAGGCCTGCCTCCCCCGGCGCTCTCGCGCCGGGGGAGGCGCGAGGCCGCCGGTGGCGACCTCGCGGAGGGGGCTTCCGAGGATGCGGAGGTCCTCACCCCCCGCCCTCTCCCGCTGCCGCGGGAGAGGGAGCCCCGGCATCACGGCCGGGCCTGCTGCGCGTCTGGTGCCGGGAGAGGCGCGGTCTTCTGTGCTCCCCCTTGAGGGGGGAGTCCCGAGGGAGAGGAACGAGCGAGGGGAGGGGGGTGCTGGGAGCGGCCTGGACGCGCCTGCTCTAAGGGGCCGCGCGGATAGGCGGCGGGAGTCTCGGGTCGGCGCTGGGCTGCCCAAGGCCGAAGCCTGTCTGACCTGGGGATACACGGTGCACAGCGGCGACGCAGGAGACGGCGTTCTGCCCGGTCAGCGCCCTATCCGCTGAATCTCTCAGGGGGAGGCACCCTTGCAACCAGTCGCGCTGCGCGTGCCGGGAGGACATGCCCTACCCTCTCTCCCGTGATCGGGCCCGTGTTGCTGGTAATGCTCCTGGGGGTCGCCGGTGGGCTGACCGACCGGTGGGCGGGCGCGGCGGCCGGCATCGGCATCGCCCTGCTCGTGGTTTTCGGGGTGGCGGCGGCTGCCGCCTGGTGGGCGTCGCAGGTGGGCCGTACGCTCGAACCGGCGGTCGCCTGGCAGGTCGCGCCGCGGCCCCCGCTGTTCGGCCGGCTCTGCGATGCGGTGTACCGGCGGGCCCTCGCCCCTCGGAGCGGTGAAGAGGGTGATGCGAAAGACCCTTGACCCCGCCCGGGCCGGTGCGGTAAGTTGATGGCGAACAAAGAGGGCCGGAATTGCCGCCGGCCGATTACAGCTGGGGTAGCAGCCTGCTATCCTGGCTGCTTGCTGTCCCTGTAACCCCAAGCGCTTTCATTACACCTTCCGCCCAGAGCGAACACTGAGGAGGATTCTTTGGCTGGTGCGCGCACCGAGCGTCTTTCGTTCGCGAAGATCCCCGAAGTCCTCCCCCTCCCCGATCTTCTGTCGGTCCAGCATGACTCGTTCACCTGGTTTCTGGAGAGGGGCCTGAAGGAGATCTTCGAGGAGGTCTCTCCTATCGAGGACTTCACCGGGAGCCTCGCCCTCGAACTTACCGATCACCGTTTCGACCAGCCCACCCTCACCATCGAGGAGGCCAAGGAGCGGGACGCCAACTACTCCCGGCCGCTGTTCGTCACCGCCCGCTTCGTGAACCACGGGACGGGCGAGATCAAAGAGCAGCAGGTATTCCTGGGGGACTTCCCCATGATGACCCCCAACGGCACCTTCATCATCAACGGCACCGAACGGGTGGTGGTGAGCCAACTGGTCCGGTCCCCCGGGGTGTACTTCGACCAAGCCCTCGACAAGACCTCCGATCGCTTCGTCTACACCGCCAAGGTCATCCCGGGGCGGGGTGCCTGGCTGGAGTTCGACATCGACAAGAAGGACACCGTCGGGGTTCGGGTCGATCGCAAGCGGCGCCAGTACGTGACCACCTTCCTGCGCGCTCTCGATTTCGGCCAGACCGACGAGGAGATGCTCGCTCTCTTCGACGGGGCAGAGGTGATCCGCACCACCCTGGAGCGCGACGTCACCACCGACCGCGATGAGGCGCTGCTCGATTTGTACCGCAAGCTGCGTCCCGGCGAGCTGACCACGGTGGAGTCGGCGCGCGGCCTCATCACCACCCTGTTCTACAACCCCAAGCGCTACGACCTGACCCGGGTCGGCCGCTACAAGCTGAACCAGAAGTTCGGGCGGGACGCGGGTGAAGACGAGGAGATGGAGGACTACCGGCAGGAGAACCTGGGCCTGCTCAGTCGAGAGGACATCCTCGAGACCATCAACTATCTCATCCACCTGCACCGGAGCGAAGAGGGATATCGCGTCGACGACATCGACCACTTCGGCAACCGCCGGGTGC
>CAZJRF010000105.1:0-6241 GCA_964548475.1 uncultured Acidimicrobiia bacterium | reverse complement strand
CTCACCCGCACCGAGTAGCGCAGGGCCACCGTATCCAGCCAGCCGCAGCGGCGGCGGCGCCCGGTGACGGTGCCGTATTCGCCGCCGATCTGGATCATCTGCTCGCCCACCTCGTCGTGCAGTTCGGTGGGAAAGGGCCCGCTTCCCACCCGGGAGATGTAGGCCTTGGTGATGCCGAGCACCCGGTCGATGTCGCAAGGGCCCACCCCGGCCCCGGTGAGGGCCCCGCCCGCCACCGGGTTGGAGGAGGTGACGAAGGGGTAGGTGCCGTGATCGATGTCGAGGAGCACCCCCTGCGCCCCTTCGAAGATGACGTTGCGGCCGTCGCGGATGGCCTGCCAGACCAGCAGGGAGGTATCGGCCACGTGGGGCAGGAGGCGGGCGCCGTAGCCCAGGTACTCGTCGACGATCTCCCCCGGCTCCATGGGCAGGTGGTTGAACACCTTGGTGAGGATCCGGTTCTTCTCCTTGAGGACCACCTCGATCTTGTCCCGGAAGATCTTGGGGTCGAACAGGTCCTGCACCCGGACGCCCAGGCGCGAGAACTTGTCCTGGTAGGCGGGGCCGATGCCTCGCTTGGTGGTGCCGATGCGCTGGTGGCCCAGGAAGCGCTCTCGCAGGGCGTCGAGCTTACGGTGGTAGGGCATGATCAGATGCGCGTTGGCCGACAGCCGCAGACGGGATGTGTCGATGCCGCGCTTGTGCAGGGCATCCATCTCGGCGAGGAGCACGGCCGGGTCCACCACGCAGCCGTTGCCGATGACCGGGACCACGTCGGGGTAGACGACTCCGCTGGGGATGAGGCTGAGGGCGAAGGTCTCCTTACCGATGACGATGGTGTGGCCGGCGTTGTTGCCGCCCTGGTAGCGGACCACCATGTCCGCGTCCTGGGCGAGCAGGTTGGCGATCTTGCCTTTACCCTCGTCGCCCCACTGGGCCCCGACGACGATGGTGGCCGGCACGCTCGGTCCTTCCGTTGTCCCGGGTCATGATATCGGGTGTAGCACGTGCTCCCCTCTAAGGGGGGAGTCCCGAAGGCGCCGGGAGGCGCCGAAGGGGAGGGGGGTGCGTCCTTCACCCTGAACGGGTTCGGCCTGGTACAAGCACCCCCTCCGTCGCCTCGAAGACTCGGCGCCACCTCCCCCTTAGAGGGAGGCACATGGCTCTCCGTCCCGGCCCTGGCGGGCCGGTCCACCTCCACCTTAGGGGGAGGAAGAGGGCTCTCCGGCTCCTCGAAGAAGAGCGGAACACCCTCCTCCCCAGCCCCCTCCCGTCGGAGTCGGGAGAGGCAATGATGGTCTCCCCCGCGGGGGCGGGGGAGACGCGAGGACCGGAGGCCCGAGCAGAGGGGGGATGTGCTGCCAAGACCCCCTCCCTGACCCTCGCCCGTCGCCAGGGGGGAGGGAATCAAACCCCCTCGCCTCGCCCTCCCCCGCTGCCGCGGTAACAGCGGAAGCCCCCACCCCCCGCCCTCCCCCGCTGCCGCGGGGGAGGGGGCGGTCAGTGCGACCAGCCTTCCGGCGGCTGGGGGCGGATCTCGTCGCCGGTCATGGTGACGCTGATGGCCTCGTAGTTGGGGCCGTCCACCAGGCGGGCGAACACGATGATCCGCTCCCGGGCGCTGTAGCGAGGGTGGCAGGCGGTCAGGGTCAGCCACCCGCCCTCGACCTGGCTGGTTACCCACACGTCGGTGGGCGCGACGATGACGGTCTCCACCACTTCGTAGGTGTGGACGCCGATCAGCGTCTCAATCTCGATTGTATCCCCCGGCTGCACCGCGTCGATGTTGTAGAACGGGGCGCCGTAGGTGGTGCGGTGGCCGCTGATGACGGCGTTGCCCGGCTGGCCGGGCATGGCCGTGCCCGGCATGTGCCCGGGTCCGTAGGCCAGGGCGTCGGCGGTGACTCCCTCCACCAGCATCCAGTCCACGCCGGCGGCAGGTATGACAATGCGGCCGAGGGCCGCGGCCGGGGCGGGCGGTTCCTCGGAGATGATGGGGGGCAGGTCGGCGTAGAGGGCGGGCCGGACGATGTCGGCGGCCGGGTTTATGGTGGTGGTGGGGGCAATCGACCCCATGGTGGGGTCGTCCTCGACCAGGGTGGTGCTGGGGGCAGCAGTAGTGGTGCTGCTGGCCTCTTGCGCGGCAGCGAAGTCGGCGGCGAGCTGCTCCTGGGCGCGGTCGGCCCGGGCCCCGCTGATCCACACCGCGTTGACCACATAGGCGACGGCCGCCGCCCCGGCCAGCATGATGGCCACGCCCCCGATGCGCAGGAGGCGCGCCTTCATGTCGGGTCGGGCCCGGCGGATGGGCACCGCCGTCCAGAGGGCGTCGACGCGCGAAGGATCGCTCTCGGCGGTGGGGCCGGGCCGGCGGTCGGGCAGGCCACGGTCGCCGCCCGCACGGGGGGCCCCGGGAGGGGTGCCGGGGTTGGGCCGGAAGAGGGGATGCCGGGAGTCCTTGGGGGGAGCCATCGCCCCCGCGACGGTAGTCGGCCCGAACACCTAGCGGAATGGGATCGGACCTCCGGGCGTGGGGCCGGCAGCCGTTGGGCCCCACGGCGGGAGGGGATCACGGCAATTCGCAGCGCCGGATTCGCTCGCCCTCCCGGCAGCGGTCCCTGGGGCCCGCCCCTCCGATCAACACATCCCGTCCGTCCCCGCCGACGAGCACGTCGTTGCCGCGGGCGCCGCAGATGGTGTCGTTGCCGCCACCCCCATCCACCTGGTCCCGACCGGCGCCGGCGAAGATGATGTCGTCGCGAGAGGTGCCCTGGATGACGTCGGGGCCGTTCGTGCCCAGGATGGTGGGCTGGAGGCCCCCGCACAGCCGATACTCGTAGATCTGGGCTCTGGGCTGGGCGGAGCGTCCCGGGTTGTAGAGGAAGTCGATCTCGACGTTGAACTGGGTCACCCGGGCCACCGCCGATAGCTGGGTGGCAACGGGCCCGCCGCCGGCGGTGATCCGATAGCGCCCCGTGCTCACCGGCAGCGACCAGCCGCCGCCGGCGCTGGTGGTGGTGGACCGGCCGCCGGCAGAGACGGTCACCCCGGATAGCCCCTCTCCCAGATCCATGCGGCTGTTGCCGTTGCGGTCGGTGTAGACCACGCCGGTGATGAACAACGTGCCGGTTCCCTCGGTGGCGGTGAGGATGGTCCAGATGCGGTCGCCGAGGTGGGCCCCCACGCCGATCTCCTCATGGGTGGCAAACCAGCCCTGACCCATTAGGTGGGTGCGGTGGACCTCGGAGTTCACGAAGGACTGCAGCACGCCGAGGATGGTGGGGTTGCCCCGGTGGATTGACTCGATGTTGTTGGACGCATCCGGCCAGAACGTCGGGAGCTTGTACCCGAAGTCGCGGGCGACCCGGTTGGGCCACTTGCCGGTCTCCGGGCTCTGGTGGCCGAAGTAGTTCAGCCGGGCCATCTCGTTGGACCGGAAGCCGGCGGCCGCGGCCAGGTTGTGATTGATGGCCAGGGGGGGAGCGGGGACGATGGTGTCTGCACGCAGGACGGCCTGGGCCTCCACCCCGCTGGGATCCCAGCGCGCGCGGTTCAGTTCGTAGACGAACTGAGTCTCCTCGGCGGTCCATTGGTCGGGTCCGGCGGCGTCGGCCGTAGCTGCGGCTGCCAGGGCGATGAGGAGCCCGGCAGCAAGGGCGGCCAGGGCGCGTCGGCTGATGGCGGGAAGCTTCGAATAGCGTGCAGCGCTGCTCGTCATGGTGGGACCTCTGCGAAATCATCGGTCGGACCATCCAATACCTTGAGTGGTTACCCCGATGCTCTAGGTGGTTGGCCGTCTGGTCGGCCAACGCAGATTGCAGGTGGGCGCACAGCAGTTGGCGTAGAAGACCGAGTCCATTGACCCTCATACAGGTAGTGGTAATAGGAGCCGGCTGTTCCCCGGGCCACCGAGGGGTGATGGGAGGACCGGAAGAGGAAGAAGACGAGATGTCCAGTCGCAAGTGGGCGGTGGCGCCTGTGTTGGCGCTGTCGCTTCTGCTGGCACTCGGTGGTGTCGCGCTGGCCGCGACCCCGAGCAATCCGACGTCTGCCGAAGGCGTGGTCCCCTACATAGTCGACGACCCGGGCCCCGGGGACTTCACCTGTGAGGCGTTGGGCCACGAGTTCAGCAGCGCCCGGGTCAATCACAGCGGGTCCTTCGATGCCGCGTTCCCGGCCGGCATCACGGTGAACGTCACCGCCGGCACCTACGTGTCGTGCATGTCCACCTTCGATATCGGGGCGGTGATCGTCAAGGGCAGCGACGACGCCAACATCTACGAGTACTCCCCGGCTCTTCTGGGCGACTCGGGGCTGGCCTCGCCCCTCACGCCCAGCGGCAACCCGGCCGGACTGAGCAACCTGACCTTCTGCTGGGACGACGAGCAGGAGGAGGAGTTCTGCCCGGAGATAGAGCTACCGGCGTTGCTGCCGCTGGGCATCCTCGGGGACATCCAGCTTTCGTAGGTGCAAGAACCCTGCGGCCGCATCACCGTGGAGAAGGTGGCGGCCAACGGGCCGGCGGGTTATGAGTTCGAGTTCGATCCGGCGTGGGGAGCGAACTTATTCCTCGGCCATCTCGAGTCGGAGGATTCCAGTGAGCTGGAGCCGGGTATCTATTCGGTATCGGAGATCGTGCCGGAGGGCTTCGTCCTCGGCGGCGCGGTCTGTGACGACGGCTCCGACCCGGCCGCCATCGGTCTGAGTCCCGGGGAGACGGTGACCTGCACTTTCACCAACCGGATGATCCCGGAGGAAGAGGAGGAGTCGGGCAACATCATCGTGGTCAAGGAGACTCTGCCGGATGGCTCCGAGGCGGAGTTCGAGTTCACCTCATCATGGCAGCTGGGCTTGTTCCTGTCCGACGGTGAGTTGCACGACTCCGGTCCGCTGGAGCCGGGCGTGTACTCGGTGAGCGAGATCGTGTCCGCGGGCTGGCTGCTGGAGTCGGCGGTCTGCGATGACGGCTCGTTCCCCGCTGCCATCGGCCTGTCCGACGGAGAGACGGTGACCTGCACCTTCACCAACTCCGAGGAGCAGGTGCTCGGCCCGGAGGGCTCGCTGACCATCCTTAAGCTGACCAACCCGGCCGGCGGTGAGGGCTTCGGCTTCACCACCTCGGCCAACCTGAGTGGTCCCTTCACCCTCGACGACGGCGGCTCGGTGCTGTTCAGCGAGTTGGAGCCCGGCATGTGCACGGTGACCGAGGACGCCCCGGCGGGCGACTGGCAGTTCCAGGGCGTCCAGTGCGAGGCGCTGGACTGGTCGGCCGAGGGCCGGTCGGTCACGGTGAACCTGGCTGAGGGTGAGGCGGCGGTGTGCACCTTCTACAACATCGCCGAGCTTCCCTTCACCGGCTCGCCCTCCTGGCTGATGCCGCTGCTGATCATCGGCCTGGGGGCGTTGCTCATCGGCGGTGGGCTGGTGCTGCTGCCGGCGCTGCGGCGGTCGACCGGCCGGTAACCGGTGGGCTGCCCGCCTGTGCGGGCCGCCATAGATAGAACAGTGGTGGCGGTGCTGCGGCACCGCCACCACTCGCGTGGGGCAGGACTGGTGGCGGGGTGCGCGCGATCGGTGGTCATCATCGCTTGCGCAGAGAGATCTGGACAGGTTGCGCTGATGATGAACGGTGATGGCCCGGCTTTGGCCGTCGCAGTGCGGCCGAAGGCGCGAGCCGCGCCGGGTCCGTCGGACCATCGGCCGCAAGCGCTGTCATGACGCTTGGTGGTCGATCTCGATGCTCAAGGTGGTTGGGGTGTGCAGCGTCGGGCCCCGCTGAGACTCACCCGCTTCCTCGCCCGAACCGGAAGATTCCACTTGCCACCTGTGGACAACTGCGCGTACACTGTGTAGTGGTCCATTAGTCAGGTTGCCACTCTGAGTGGCGAACGGGGTGCTCGAGGGCCAGGTTCAGCTGGCCCGGGCAGGCGGAGGAAGGGGTCGCCATGTCGGGTCGTTCTCCCACGCAGGGCTCGCGTCTGGGCTCGATGGTCGTGGTTCTGGCTTTGATAGCCGCAACGCTGGTGCTGGGCGCGGTGCCGGCGGACGCGGTGGATCTGTCCGGCTTCGCGGGGCGGGTCTCCGGTGTTGTCGGGCCGAACTGCATCAACTATCACCCTCCGCTCGACTCGCCTGCCTATTCACCTGATGAGAAGCGAGTCTCCTTCGCCACCCCGGACCAATTCAACCCGGGCACCTGTAGTACTAGCTGGGATGTGTACAACAGCCAGCAGAGCGGTCT
>CAZJRF010000104.1:0-6529 GCA_964548475.1 uncultured Acidimicrobiia bacterium | reverse complement strand
GACGGACGTGCCGGGAGTTGAAGTGGAGACCGAGCAGGTCACCATCGCCGGGCGCACCGGCGTCTGCTTCACCTTCCGGCCGGAGGTGATCACGGACAGCAGCGTGGAGTTCGCCCGCCAGTGCGTCGATTCGGAGCTCGGCTTCAGCCTGCTGTTGGAGGTACAGGAGACGGGCTCCGACCAGGTGGAGCGGGTCATGGAGTTGATCGCGGTGGGCCAGCCCCAGCCCGACGACTTCGAGCCCACCGGCCCCATCATGATGATGCCGGAGGGGTAACACGCCCCTCCCGCGGCGCGCCCTGGTCTTCGGCGAGGCCCTGATCGATGAGTTCCCCGACCGCCGGGTGGTGGCCGGGGCGCCGTTGCACGTAGCCGCCCACCTGGCCTCGTTCGGCTGGGAGGTGCAGGCGGTATGCCGGGTGGGGGACGATGCCGACGGGCGGGCGATCTGCCGGCGGCTGGAGGAGCACGGGGTGGGCACCTCCCTGGTGGAGGTGGACCCGGTGCTGCCCACCGGCACGGTGTCCGTCAACCTGGATCCCGCCGGCCGGCCTTCTTTCACCATCCGCCGACCCGCCGCCTGGGACGCGGTGGCGGGCCCGGCGGTGGCGCCCGGCCACGACGTGCTCCACTTCGGCACGCTTGCGTTGCGCGATCCCCGCTCGCGTGCGGCTCTCACCCGCCTGCTCGCGGCCAGCACGTGCCGGGTGGTGGATGCCAACCTCCGTCCCCCCGACTACGACGCCGAGCGGCTCCGCTTCGCCGTCACCCGGGCGGACATCTTCAAGTTGTCGGATGAGGAGTTGCCCGAGGTAGCACGGTTGCTCGGGGTGCCGGCCGATCCGCGCGCCCTGTTCGACCTGGGCCCGGAGTGGGTGTGCGTCACTCGCGGGCCCGCCGGAGCCGAACTGCACCATCGGGACGGCCGGTCCTGGGACGAGCCCGGGCGGGCGGCGGCGGTGGTGGACACGGTCGGGGCCGGCGACGCCTTCCTCGCCGGGCTCATCGACGGGTTGGTCCCCGACGACGACGGGGCGGGCGCCCTGCAGCGGGCACAGCAAGCGGCGGCGGCCATCGTCGCCCAGCGAGGGGGATTTCCCCCACGGGAACCGCCGGGCCGAGCCGTCCCGTCCTAGGGACGTCCGCTCCAGCGAAAGGTCAATAGGGTAAGCCACCTGACTGACCAACGGACCACCAAGTCTTCACGGAAGCCGATCTGGATGGCCCTGGTGGGGAAGGAGCTGACGGTAGCACCCCCGCCGATAGTGCCCGGTTACTATCGCGCTCGTGTGAAGACTCTGCTGGCTTTCGACGTCGAGTTCGCCATCCTCCACGCCCTTTTCGAATGAGCGTCCCCTTCGCACTCCGCCGTCCCTGGCTGCTGGTGCGCGGGGCTCTCGCCGATCGCGACCAACCCGACCTCGACCACCTGGCGGCAATCGACGACCCGATGGGCTTCGTGTGGGCGATCCTCCCCTATGCCGCCCGTACGTTCGCCACCAGCATCCTGATGCTCCCCGCAGCTCAGGCCCGGACGGCCGCAGTGGCCTATCTCTACTGCCGGATGCTGGACACCTACGAGGACCTGGGCGACGACGCCGATCCGGAGGCCGCCCTCGCAATGTTCGCGGCCCGTATGAAGACGCTGGAGCCGCCGCCGCCGGTGCCGACGACGACGGCCAGGGACGATCGGGACCGGGTACACCTGCTCCTGGTCAAACGGTGCTTGTTGGTGGACCGGGTGTACGCCACGCTGCCGGACGCCGACCGGCAAGGTGTCGCGGACCTGGTGCAGACGATGGCCGACGGCATGGCCTGGTCGCTGCGACGGTTCGCGGAGCAGGGGGGAGTGCTGATCGACGCCGAGCAACTCAGTCGCTACTGCCACTACGTCATCGGCCAACCCATCCTGTTCGCGCTGCAGCTGGCGGGGAAAGCCAACCTCACCGCCGAACAGCGCCGAGACGCTCTCGCCGCCGGTGAGTTGATCCAGCTTGCCAACATCACCCGCGACGTCGAGCGCGACCTAGCGCGCGGCATCGGCTACCACCCCTCGCTGCTCCCCTACCTCGGCAGCACCGACGCGGCCGGACCCGTCAGAGAAGCACGCCGCCACCTCATGGCCCACGCACTCCCCCATGCTCCTGCCTACACCCGGTTGGCGGAGCAGATCGCCCCCGCGCGGTTCAGCCTGGCCCGCGCCTCCGCCGTCCTCATGCTCCTCCACACGGACCGCCATTACCGGTGGTGCGCCCGCCGGATCGGGCGCCCCGACTGGCGAGGGCCCGACCGGGCTCGCACGATCGTTCTCGCCTCGCTGCTCGCCGTGTTCTCGCGCCGCTGGTCGCACCGGGTGATGCGACGAGTCGAGCAGGACTTTCTCTCGGCGGCGCGGTCCATCTAGATCGCAGCCCCGCTTCCTGCTGGAATGCCTCTCCTCGAGAGATCAGCACATCAACGACTGGGGGGCGGATGCGTGAGCACCGCTACGGACGGGGCACGTTTGACACCCACCCCGCCTACATCGAGTACATGCACTCGATCGTGGAACATCCCAACTATGCGGGCATGCCTAACGCGGTTTCAGAGGATGGCCGCGTCAACTGGCAGGTGAGCTCAGGCCGTACCACAAGCTTCTACACCTACTACGAAGCCCGGAAAGAGTGGTGGGAGCGGAAGGCAACGGCGCTTGGCATCGACGACAAGGACCGCTTGACCATTACAGCTCGGATCATTCATCCAAGTGGATGGAGGACCTGCAGGCTCTGCGGCGAGCCGAGGAACGTCGGGTACTACTACCTCAACCGCAACGGTGTCCGGAAGGCCAGCGCTACCGCAGTTGATGCCGAGTTCGCACTGCACATGCCGGTCGACGAGGTTCTGGCCAAGCTCGGTGCCGATGGACGAGCTAGGTTCGCTGCTCTGTTCCCAGAGCGGTCCGGCATGTTCGCGACTCACGGCATTAGTGCCGAAGCCTTCGACGAATCGCGGCACCTGAGAACGTCCTGGCTGACTCCCGGATACATGGGCGATCCGCCAGATCGCCTCGACGGCTTCCACGATTACTGCGTCTACTGCCGTGAACAGAACGATCCGGGCCGCTCCAAGGAGAACCTGCGGTCCTACTCGCACGACCGTCGGGCCTTCGAGTGGTGGGCAGAGGGCGATTGGGGCCTTGCCGATGCGCTATACAACCTCGCTGGACCGGGTACATGCAGCGACTGCGGCCTCGAGGTCGGTCGCGTCAGCCCTGACCACGTCGGTCCCTTGGCGTGCGGGTTCAAGCAGGTCCCCCTCTTCGTCCCCTTGTGCCAGCCGTGCAACAGCAGCAAGAACCGGCCTGGCGGTCTGCTTGGGGAACCGCCAGCGAGCACGAGGCCAATCGGGCCGCCGACGGCTGATCCTCGCCCCGGACGCCGTCGCCTCGATCACCCTACTGGTCCCCCTCCGGGAGGGTGATCCGCGTACTGGTCGCGTAGGCTTGGCATGCGGTGACCAACAAGGGACACCATGCAGTACGGCCTCTACTTCCCCAACTTCGGCAAGTTCGGCGACCCGGGCGCCGTCGTGGAGATCGCCGCCACCGCGGAGCGAGCCGGATGGGATGGCGTCTTCCCGTTCGACCACCTCCAGGTCGGCCACGGGGTGGGGCCGGTCATAGACACGTGGGTCACTCTGGCCGCCGTTGCGGCCGTCACCGAGCGGATCCGGATCGGCCCGATGGTGACGCCTGTGCCCCGTCGGCGGCCCGCCAAGCTTGCCCGTGAGGCCGTCACGCTCGACCATCTCTCCGCAGGACGGCTCATCCTGGGTGTGGGCATCGGCGGGCCGCCCGACGAGGACTTCGGCAACTTCGGCGATGCGGCCGACGACCGGATCCGGGGCAAGCAGCTCGACGAGGGCCTGGAGCTGCTCGACGCACTGTGGAGAGGCCAGGTGGTGAACCACCAAGGCACGCACTACACGGCACTGGATGCCCGATTCCTCCCGCGGCCGGTGCAGCAGCCCCGGATCCCCGTCTGGGTCGGTGGGATGTGGCCCCGCAAGCCGGCGTTCCGGAGGGCCGCCCGCTGGGACGGCGTCTTCCCGATCGCCACCGGCGACACCCTGGACGACTACGTGGTGATGACGCCGGAGATCCTCACCGACATCCTGGCGTACGTGACCGCCCATCGCGAGGCCGACGGCCCGTTCGACGTGGCCGTCATCGGCTCGTCGTTCCCCGGCAACGAGAGCTGCCCGCCCGACGACCTCGCCGCGGCCGGAGCGACCTGGTGGATGGAGTACATCGACTGGCCCGACGTGCCGATCGACACGTGGCTCGAGTTCATCGCCGCCGGGCCACCCTCACGGACGATCCGGTCGACGGGCACGAGCGATCAGGATCAGGAGGCGTAGCGCGCCAGCACCGGCGCCCGCTCTCCTTCACACGTGTCCCGGACCCAGCCCCCGGCGAGCTCGCATTTCAATGCGCGACGGATAAGGGACGGCGGCGGACCCCCTCCCCCCCGTCTCCCCTCCGCTCCGCGATCGGCCCCGGGAGGGGAGACGGGGGGCACGCAAACCGGAAAGCCCGTCGCGCGTCGCTGTGTGCGGGGTGGGTACTGTGCTTCCGTGGCCATCGCGCTCGAACTCATCGTTACTGACTTCGCCCGGGGTATGGAGTTGGCTGATGCCCGCCGCCCCGCCTACAAGACCTACCAGCCGGGCCTGGGGCCGCACACGGAGCCGCTCACCGTCGCCTTGGTGATGGCCGAACTGGCCGCCGCCTGGCACCGGTCGCGCCGGGCCGCTCAGTGGACCTGCCCGCCCGGGCGGCGGGAGACGCCGGGAGCGGGGCGGCTACCCCTCGCAGTTCTCTACCAACTCCCCTAGGCAGACATCGGCCCCGGCTTCTCCGTTGAGGGCGTCGGTTCCCGGCCCGCCGACCAGACGGTCGTTGCCGAGGCCACCCATGACCAGGTCGTTGCCGAAGCCTGCTAGGAGACGGTCTTTCCCGCCCTGCCCATCCAGGTAGTCGTTCCCCCACATGCCGCGCAGCCGGTTGGACCGGTCGTCGCCCACCAGATAGTCATCCCCGGAGGTGCCGAAGACTTTCTCGATAGAGGTTACGAAACTGGAACCCAGCCCGGTGGGCTGCCTAGTCACCGTCGCGCCGCCCGGGGGCGGGGTGGTCCAGACATCCACGTGGACCTGGCAGGGTGTCAGATTGGGGGCCGGTGAGTTGAGTTCCACACACACCCCGCTGGCGGATGACGGCACCCCCGCCGACCGCAGGTCGAGGGTGTCCCGGCCCGCCTGGCCGTCCACTAGATGGTCGGCGCCTGCGTTCACCTGGCGCAGCGTGATCAGGTCCCGGCCGGCGCCCCCGTAGAGGCGGCTGCCCGCCCCGACCCAGGGGTCGATCACATCGTCGCCCCAGCCCCCCCAGATGAAGTCGAAATGCGCCCCGCCGAACAGCCGGTCGTTCCCGGCGTTCCCCCGTATCCGGTTGGTGCCGTCACCCCCATCGATCAGATCGTCCCCGTCACCGCCGCAGATGCGGTCCGCTCCGCCTTCACCGTAGATTGTGTCGTCGCCTCCCAGCCCGGCGATCACATCCGGCCCGTTAGTCCCCCAGATCACATCCGGACCCGCCGTCCCCACAATGGTCGCCACCTTCCCGTCGCACCACACCACCCCCAACGCCTCCGGCGCCACCACCACCGGCAGCACCGCCACCGCCACCAACCCCGCCAGCAGAACAAGTCCCACACGCATCCTCATCACCGATCGTCCTCCTAGCCGATAAGGAACCGTCAACACCCCTCCCACCATACACCCCGACCCGGCGGCTCCCCACCGCCCCCACTCACCCGCTGCGGCGAGCGGGACCCCCGGCCCGGCTCCACCGGCGACTCGGACCGCCACTGACGGCCCAAGCCCCGCGCTTTCCGCAGGTCGGCCTGCCAGCGCCGCTCATCACGCCACGCCCACCACAACTCCACCGGAAGGAGCAGCCAGGCCAGCCCCGCCAGCCAGCCCACCGACATCACCAGACCGGCCACGCCTGCGGCCACACTCGCCAGCATTAGCCCCCCCTGCGCAACCAGACGCAGCCACCGCCGCCGCCGCCGAAACCCATACAAGGCGGCGGCCGACACAGCTTCCAGTTGATCGGCTGAGACCAGCAAACTACGCAACGGCTCCCCTTCGATGTCCAGCCCGCAGGAAAGGCCATGCCACATGAAGCGCGGCCGCGCCCTCGGCCACGTGCCAAACGGTTGGGGGACTACCCGCCCCCGCGGCCCCAGCAGCGGGGCGTCCGGCTCCACCAGCGACTCTGGCCAGAACGCCGGCCCGCCCCCTCTCTTCGCCTCTTCCCGCTCCCAGGCGGCCAGCCGGGAGAACAGCTCCTGCACCACCCGGGTCTTCCCCGCCCCCGGCTCACCGATCACCAGCGCCAGCCGCGCACCACCCTCGGTCCGCACCTCGTGAAACAGCGCGACCAGACACTCCAGCGCCGCATGGTGCGACTGCCCCACACACA
>CAZJRF010000103.1:0-6599 GCA_964548475.1 uncultured Acidimicrobiia bacterium | reverse complement strand
CGACGCCACCCGGGCGCTGGAGAACGCCTGGTTCATCAAGCAGCGCGAGCCGGGCTACGCCGACAAGTCGGTTGCCGAGATCCTGCGGGAGATCTGCTCCTACTCCGACGGGGCCACCGTCTCGTCCAAGAAGGACAACCTAGTCAACATCGGTGGCTTCCTGGCCCTGCGCGACCCGGAACTGGCGCGAAGGGCCCGGGCCCTGCTGGTGGCTTTCGAGGGGTTGCAGACCTACGGGGGCATGTCGGGGCGCGACATGGAGGCGCTGGCCCGGGGCATGCGCGAGATGGTGGACGGGGACGACCACGTGCGAGCCCGGGTAGGCCAGGTGGAGTACCTGGGCAACCTGCTCCTCGACGCCGGGGTGCCCATCGTGGTCCCCATCGGGGGGCACGGGGTGTTCCTCGACGCCCGCACCATCCTGGCGCACCTGCCCCAGGACCACCTGCCGGCCCAGGCGTTGGCCGCCGCCCTGTACGTGGACTCCGGGGTGCGGGCCATGGAGCGGGGCATCGTGTCGGCGGGGCGCAACAAGGAGACCGGCGACCACAACCGGCCCCGGTTGGAGTTGGTCCGCATGACCATCCCCCGCCGCGTGTACACCCAGTCACACATGGACGTGACGGCCGAATCGGTGATGCGGGTCTACGAGCAGCGGGAGCAGATCGGGGGCCTGCGCTTCGTCTACGAGCCGCCCGACCTGCGCTTTTTCCAGGCTCGTTTCGAGCCGGTGTAGATCGGGGACGGGAAGACCACCCGCGGTGTCGGGCCGCCCGCCGGGGCGGCCCCTCCGCGTCGGAGCCGGGGATGGTCCCGGCCCGGGCTACTCGGCCGAACCGGGCTGGCCGGTGGGCTGTTCCTCCCGGGGACGCCGGCGTTGCCAGAGGGCGGCGGCCAGGGCGCCGGCGAGCGCGCCGCCGGCCGACCAGACGAGGGGCACGGCCCGGCACCACACCCGGAAGGTGAAGGGCTCCGGCAAGCCGAAGCGGTCGGCCAGGGAGGCGCCGAGCAGGCCGCCGAGAATGCCTCCGGCCACCAGCCCCGGCCAGATGGAGCGCAGCGGCCGCCGGGTGGCGACGGCGACCAGCAGCCCGGCCAGGGCCCCGATGGCGGCGAGGACCGCCAGCCAGGCGGCGGAGCGGCCCAGGAACTCCAGCACCAATTGCAGGGGGAGCCACACGTCCGTTACCTCCCGCCTTTCCCGGGGCCGGCCGGGGCGGGGGGCTGCACCGAAGCCGGCGTCTTGTTGCCGGAGAGCGATGAGGCGCCCATACGGGCCGTGACGGTAGCGGCCCGCCGAGGGCGGCGGGATCGGTGGCGGCAGGAAAGCCGGAGCGATGCGGCCGGGCCGGTGGTCGCACCCGGTAGGCTGCGTCGGGCGGCGCGGCGGCGGCCCCCGCCGTTGGCGTAAACCGCGGGAGAGGCGTCCATGGAGGAATTCCGCAGCCTGGAGGACCTGCTCGATCTGCAGGTGGTGGACCTGGACATCGACCGCCTGCTGCATCGGCGTCAGTCCATGCCCGAGCTCGAGCAGTACCGGGCGGCGCACGAACAGGTAGCCACCCTCGACGGCCGTCTGGCCGAGGCGGACGACCGCCTGCGTCAGCACAGCCTCGACGCCGACAAGGCTCAAGGGGAGCTCGACGTGGCCGAGCAGAAGCTGCAGCGCGAAGAGCGTCGCCTGTACGCGGGGGGGCTGAGCGCCCGCGAGGCCGAGGCCATGCGTCTGGAGGTGGAGTCGCTGCGCCGTCACATCTCCGAGCGCGAGGATCACATCCTGGAGTTGCTCGACGCCCGGGAGAAGATCGAGGCCGAGGTGGCCGGTCTGCGCGAGGAGCGGGCGGCGGCCCAGTCGGAGAAGGACCGCCTGGACGGAGTCATCAAGGCCGAGTGGCAGGTGATCGACGGCGACATCGCCCGGGCGGAAGCCCGCAAGCGCGACATCGTCCCCCTGATCGCTCCCGACCTGCTGGCCCTGTACGAGGAGCTTCGCCCTCATAAGGAGGGGGTGGCGGTGGGCCGTCTGGCCGAGAGGGTGTGCGGGGGGTGCCATCTGCGCCTGACCGCCGCCGAGCAGGTCCAGGTGCTGCGGGAGTACCCGCCCCGCTGTTTGCACTGCCGCCGGATCCTGGTGCCCCAATGAGCGGCGAGCGCCACGTGCTCTACTGCGACGGGGCGGCCCGGGGCAACCCCGGGCCGGCCGCCATGGGGGCGATCCTCTTCGCTCCGGGCCGAGTGGAGCCGGTGGCCGCCGTCTCCGAGCAGATCGGCCAGGCCACCAACAACGTGGCCGAGTACCGGGCGCTCATCGCCGGCCTGCAGGCGGCCCGGGAGGCGGGAGTGAGCCGCCTGCTGGTGCGCAGCGACAGCGAGCTGCTGGTGCGCCAGATGACCGGCAAGTACCGGGTGAAAGCTCCCGGGTTAAGGCCCCTGGCCCGGGAGGCGGCGGGGCTGGTGCAACAGTTCGAGGAGGTGGCCTTCGAGGAGGTGCCACGCGAGCGGAACTCGCTGGCCGACGAGCTGGCCAACGCCGCCCTCGATGCCTGAGGGGCCGCGCCCGATCTAGGGGACGGGGGTCTCCGCTTCCGGCCGGGGCCGGGCCCGCCGCCACGTGCGCCACAGCATACGCAGCGCCATCAGCACCAGGAACGAGGCGAACAGCGTGCGCAGCAGGGGGGCGTCGAGGGCCAGGGCAAGGAGGGCGCCCAGCCAGCCGCCGACCAGTCCCCCCGCGCCGAGGAGCAGGGCGAGGCGCCAATCCACCTGGCCTCGCCGGCTGTGGACCAGGGCCGCCACCAGCGCGGTGGGCACGATCACCGCCAGCGAGGTCCCCTGGCCCAGGTGCTGCTCGAAGCCGTAGAGGGTGACCAGCGCGGGCACGTAGATGATGCCCCCGCCCACCCCCATCACCGCTCCCAGGACCCCGGCCACGAAGCCGACCAGGACGAACCCGACCACCCCGGCCCAGGAGGCGTCGATGCCCGGCGTGCCGGTGGCCGCCGTCGCGGGCGCGTCCCCCTCCAGGTACATGCGCGCCGCCGAGGCCAGGGCCAGGGCCACGAAGCCGCCGGCCAGCCAGACCTCCGGGATGCGGGCGAAGATCCGGGCTCCCAGGTAGGCGCCCCCGATGGAGCCGACCAGCAGGAAGCCGCCGGTGTCCCAGTCGATCCGGTCGGCGAGGGCGAGGGGGACCACCGCGGCGGAGGCCGAAGCGATCATGGCTGCCAGCGAGGTGGCGTGGGCCCGGTGCTGGGGCATGGCCAGCAGCAGCACCATGCCCGGCACCATCACCAGGCCGCCGCCGATGCCGAACAACCCGCCGAGCACCCCAGCGAAGGCGCCGAGCAAGGAGGCGGTGAGGACCCGTCGCACGGGGGGAATGCTACGGCCCGGGCGGCGCGAGTGATCGCAACCGGGGGAGCACCTTCTCTCCGAGCAGGGCGATGGTCTCCTCCTGGTGCAGCGAGGTGACCTGGATGGTGACGATGTCGGCCCCGACTTGCTCGATCAGCGGGCGGTACTCCTGCACCATCTCCTCGGGCCCGGCCACGATCGGGTATCGGGCCAGCACTTCTTCGCGGGGCAGGGCGTCGGCCCGGCGGCGCAGGTCCTCGGGGTCCACTGCCTCCAGGCGGCCCGGGGCGCGCAAGCCCCGCCAGGGGAGCAGGGCTTGCCAGGCCTCGTCGGGGTCGACGGCGTGCACCGTCCACCGGGTGGTGAGCACGGTGGGGGAGGGGCGGCCGGCGGCGGCGGCGGCCGCCCGGGCCGGCTCCACGACTTTGGCCAGCGTCTCCTGGGGGTCTTTGACGCTGGTGATCAGACCGTCGGTGTGCTCGGCGGCGAGGGCGGCCGACTTGGGCCCTCCGGCCGCCAGGCGGATGGGCACCCGGCGCACCGGCGGGCTGTACAGGCGGGCCCGGTCGGTGCGGAAGTGATCCCCGGAGAAGGTGACATTCTCCCCGACTAGTAGGCGGCGTATGAACTCCAGGGCTTCCCGGATGCGCTCGGCCCGCTCCCGGTAGGAGGGGAAGGAGTAGCCCAGCGGGCCCTCGTTCAGGTTCTCCCCCGTGCCCAGGCCCAGTTCAAAGCGCCCGCCCGACAGTCGGTCGATGGTGGCCGCCGCCTGGGCCACTACGGCCGGGTGGAAGCGGAACAGGGGGGTGACCACCCCGGTGCAGAGGCGGACCTTCCCGGTGGCGCGGGCGATGGCCCCCAGGGTGGCCCAGGCGAAGCCGGCGGCGCCGTGGTCGTCCACCCAGGGGTGGAAGTGGTCGGAGACCAGCAGCCCGTCGAAGCCGGCTCGCTCGGCGGCCAGGGCGTGCTCCACCAGGGTCTCCGGCTGCCATTGCTCGTGGCCGCAGAAGTAGTAGAAGGCCGTCACCTCGTTCTCCTCCGACGGGTTCCTCTGGGGCGCATGATCGCGTAACCGCGAGGCACCCGGCCGGTTGGCCGGGCGTCGCCCGGGGTCCGGGATGCCTAGTGTGAGACCGTCCGGGCCGGTCGGCGCGTCCGCCGGGTCCCGCGGCATGCAGGGGAAGCAACTAGGAAGGGAGCCTGCATGAAGACCTGGCAGAAATACGCCGCCGAGTTCTTCGGGACGTTCATCCTGGTAGGCGGCGGTACCGGGGCCATCATCGGCGCCGGGGTGGGGGGCGGGGACATCCTCGCCATCAGCCTCGGGTTCGGCCTGGCCCTGATGGTGGCTTTGTACGCGGTCGGGCGCGTCTCCGGCGGGCACTTCAACCCGGCGGTCTCCCTGGCTGCCTTCCTCGACCGGCGGATCGGCCTGATCGACATGCTCGCCTACTGGGTGATGCAGGTGGCGGGGGCCTTGAGCGCGGCTGCGCTGCTGGCCTGGGTGTGGAACCGCGAGTACGTGGGCTTCACCTACACCGCTCTGAACCGGGGCTCCGGCATCAACGAGCTGGCCGGCTTCTTCACCGAGGCGGTGCTGACGCTGGTGTTTGTGTTCGCCGCGCTGGTGCTCCTCAAGAGCGAGGCGCACACCAAGTACATCGGCCTGGGCGCCACCTACGCGGTGGTCCTGCTGGTGGGCATGGTGATGACCGGCGCGTCGGTGAACCCGGCCCGCAGCCTGGCGCCGGCCGTGCTGGGCGGCACCTGGGACGGGTTCTGGGTGTTCATCGCCGGCCCGGCCCTGGGGGCGATCGTCGGCTGGGCGCTGTACAAGATCATCGTGGAGGGCGACGTCCGGCTGGGCGACGACGTGGCGGCCGTCGGCGAGGAGTTCGAGGAGACCGGGGAGCGCATCGGCGACCGCATCGAAGGGGGTTTCGAGCGCATCGAGGACCGCTTCGACGACAGCCCCGACCAGGACTGAGGTCCTTGTCCCCTCCCCCGGCTTCGCCGGGGGAGGGCTAGGGAGGGGGCAAGAGGGCGCGGCTCTGCTGAGTTGCTGTTTGCCCCCTCCGCGGCCGGCTGCGCCGTCCGCGCCTCCCCCGGCGTGCGCCGGGAGAGGCAATGCGGGGCGGGGCGGAGGGCATACGCGGGCTTTCCCCCCCTGGGTTGGGCGTTGTGTTTACCCCACCCCCGGGGGCGGGAGGGGGTTAGGGGGGGGGCAAGAGGGCGCGCATCAGCTCATCCGCGGTTTTGCCCCCTCTGGGTTCGGCTTTCTGATTCCCCCTCCCGCGGGGGCGGGAGGGGGTTAGGGGGTGGGTGGTTGGTCGCGCTTCGGCTGGTCTGAATGTGCCTTCCCCCTCTGGGTTCGGCCTGCGGCCTCACCCATCTCCCCCGGCCGGAGGCCGGGGGAGAAGTAACACAGCCCCCTCCCGGCCTGCGACCGGGAGGAAGCCTTCACACCGTGTGAGCCCGCCTGTAAGCCGGATTCTGTGCCGGCCATAAACCGGCGGCGGCCATCTATCTGGGCCCGCCGTTGCCGGACGGGCTCTTGCGGCCTACCCGGGACCATGGGGCGGGCCACCCGGTCCCTGCTCGGCCTTGCTCCCGGTGGGGTTTGGCGAGCCGCCCCGGTCGCCCGGGGCGCTGGTGGTCTCTTACACCACCGTTTCACCCTTGCCTGTGCCGCCAGGGCGGCCATCGGCGGTCTGCTCTCTGTTCCACTTTCCGTCGGGTTGCCCCGCCTGGGTGTTACCCAGCACCGTGCCCTGTGGAGTCCGGACTTTCCTCGACGCCGAAGCGCCGCGGCCGCCCGGCGGGCTCACCGGGTGAACGGTAGCGCGGCCAACCGCTGCTGAGAACGGGGCATTCCCCCCGGGTCAGCCGCCGTTGAGGTGCTCTTCGAGGCCGGCCACCCAGCCGGCGGGGAGATGCCAGTGGCGGCTGCCGGCCACCATCATCTCCAGGTAGGAGCGGGCGGGCGGATGCTCGCCGTCGGGGTTCTCACAGACGTACACCACCACCTGGTGGCGCCGTCCTTCGCGGTCCATGGCCTGCGCGGTCTGGGCGACCCGTCCCTCTTCGGCGTGCCGGGCCTTCAGTTTCGCCAGGCTGCGGTTGTCCACCTGGAAGACCGCTCCCCACACGCAGTTGCCGCTCTGGGGCATCACCGACGGCAGGCCGCCGTCGCCGTTGGGGAGGGGACAGTGAAGGCGCCACTCGGGGAGGTGCGCGATGAAGCG
>CAZJRF010000102.1:0-6669 GCA_964548475.1 uncultured Acidimicrobiia bacterium | reverse complement strand
TGGACGAGGTGATCTTCGAGGAGTTCAAGGGCACCGGCAACATGGAGCTGCGCCTGGATCGCAAGCTCGCCGACAAGCGGGTCTACCCGGCCATCGACATCGAGGCGTCCGGCACCCGCAAGGAGGAGCTGCTGTTCGACGAGGCGGAAAGGGTGCAGGTGTGGAAGCTGCGCCGGGTGCTGCTGGCGCTGCCTGAGCCGGCCGCCGGCCTGGAGCTGCTGATAGACCGGCTCCGCCAGACGAAGTCGAATCGGGAGTTCCTGGCCGACGTTGCCAAGTCGGGCTCCGGATCGTCGTAGCATGCCGGGCCGCAGAGGAGTAGGAAAGTGAAAGAAGGCATTCATCCCGAGTATCGCCCCGTGGTGTTCCTGGACACCTCGTCGGGGTTCTCGTTCTTGAGCCGATCGACGGTGCAGACCGAGGAGACCATCGAGTGGGAGGACGGGAACACCTACCCGCTGGCCCGGGTGGAGATCTCCAGCGCCAGCCATCCCTTCTACACGGGCCGGCAGATCCTGGTCGACTCGGGCGGGCGGGTGGAGCGCTTCCGCCGCCGCTACGGCGAGCAGCCCATCACCGGGCGAGCCCGCCAGAAGAAGGCTGCCCCGGCCGCGGAGGCCGAGCCCGAGCCCTCGGAGGGCTGATGAGCCGTACCCCGGGGGCCAGCGTCGGCGGCCAGGCGGTCCTCGAGGGAGTCATGATGCGAGCCCCCAACAAGTGGGCGGTGGCGGTGCGCCGTCCCGACGGGGTCATCGAGGCCATCTCCCACGAACTGCCCCGGCTCTCCTCCCGTTCGCGCTGGGCCCGGGTGCCGTTCGTGCGCGGGGTGCTGGTCCTGGCTGAGTCCTTGACGCTGGGCTTCCGCGCTCTGTCCTGGTCGGCCCAGAAGGCCGGTGAGGAGGAGGGCGTGGAGATCAAGCGCCGCGAGATCGTCCTCTCCATGGTGCTCGCCCTGGCCTTTTTCGTGGCCATCTTCATGCTGGTCCCCCTGGGGGTGGCGCGGGGGATCGAGCATCTGGTGGGCGAGAACTCCGTGGTGTTCAACGTGGTCGACGGCCTGGTGCGCGTGGGGCTTTTCATCGGCTACATCTGGCTGATCAGTTTCTCCAAGGAGATTCGGCGGGTCTTCGCCTACCACGGGGCCGAGCACAAGACCATTCACGCCTACGAGGCGGGCGACCCCCTCGCTGTGGATCACATCCAGCGCTACAGCCCCCGGCACCCCCGCTGCGGCACCAACTTCCTCCTGATCGTGGTCCTGCTGGCCCTGATCATCTTCGTCGCCCTGGGTCGTCCCGCCTGGCCGTGGCTGGTGACCAGTCGCATCGTGGGCATCCCGGTCATTGCCGGCATCTCCTATGAGGTGCTCAAGATCGGCGCCGACCGGCGCTGGCTGCGCTTCCTGTCCGCCCCGGGCATGTGGCTGCAGGTCCTCACCACCCGCCAGCCGGAGGACAGCCAGGTGGAGGTGGCGGTGACCAGTCTGCTGGCCGCGCTGACCCCGGCCGAGCGGGAAGATGTCGATCGTCGCGGCTCCATCGCGCCGGCGGCGCTCGAAGCCGAGTACACCTGATGGACGCCGCTCTGCTCGCCCGCCTCCGGGAAGTGCGCCGGGCCCTGGAGCAGGCCGAGGCGGCCCTGGCCGACCCGGAGGTGATCGGGGACCGCGCCCTCTATGCCGAAGCCGGCCGCCGCTACGCCGAGCTGAGGCCGGCGGTGCAGATCTTCGACGACTACCTGGCTGCCGAGGCGGATGCTCGTGAGGCGCGGGAGCTGGCCTCGGTGGAGCGCGACCCGGACATGGCCGGCGAGTTGGAGTCCCTGGCCCGGGACCGGGAGGCCGACGTGGTGGCTTTGGAAGGCCGCCTGCGCCTGCTGCTGGCTCCCCGCGATCCCAACGACGAGAAGGACGTGATCATGGAGGTGCGCGCTGCCGCCGGCGGCGACGAGGCCGGCATCTGGGCCGGCGACCTGTACCGCATGTACCAGCGCTACGCCGAGCGTCACCACTGGACGGTGGAGCCCATGAACTCCTCGCCTTCGGAGTCGGGTGGGTTCAAAGAGATCACCTTCGCCGTCAAGGGGCACGGGGCCTACTCGCGGCTCAAGTTCGAGGCGGGCCCTCATCGGGTGCAACGGGTGCCCCGAACCGAGTCGCAGGGGCGGGTCCATACCTCGATCGCCACGGTGGCGGTGCTGCCGGAGGTGGAGGAGGTGGAGGTGGAGATCGCGGAGGGCGACGTGCAGATCGACGTGTTCCGCTCCACCGGGCCCGGGGGCCAGTCGGTGAACACCACCGACTCGGCGGTGCGCCTCACCCACAAGCCCACCGGGCTGGTGGTCACCTGTCAGGACGAGAAGAGCCAGCTGCAGAACAAGGCCAAGGCCTTGCGGGTGCTGCGGGCCCGCCTCTACCAGATCGAGACCGACCGCCGTCACGCCGCTCAGGCCGACAGCCGCCGTTCCCAGGTGGGGACGGGGGAGAGGGCCGAGAAGATTCGCACCTACAACTACCGGGAGAACCGGGTCACCGACCACCGCATCGGCCTCACCATCAAGCGGCTCCCCGAGATCCTCGAGGGCGACCTGGACGAGTTCGTGGACGCCCTCACTCTCGACGACGAGGCGCGCCGGCTGGCAGCTTCCGACTAGGAGACGCGCTCCGCGTCGACGGCGGCGGCCTCCGGCATGTGGCGGGCCGGGCCGAGCCCCGCCCGTAAGATTCGGCGATCGTGGAGACTTCGCCCGGCAGCGGCCCGTCCGGCGGTCGAGAGACCTCCTGGGGGCGCTTCGCCGCCGGGACGTTCCTGCTGGGTCTGGTGCTGGCGGTGCTGGTGTCCCTTCCTGCCCTGGCGGCCCGGCCGTGGTCGGACCAGCGGCTGTACCTGTATTGGCCGGAGGAGATGGCCGGGGGCAATCCCCTCTTGCTCGCCAGGGAGACCTGGGATCAGATTTCCGGATACCTCGACCTCGGCACTTTCCGGCCGGTCAGCCGCCTCGGCATCTACTTCGAGCACTGGCTGACGGTGCGAACCGCCATCTTCACCGGCGTCACTCCGGCGGCCGTACAGGGGGTGGTCAAGGTCATCACCCTGGCCGCCGTGCTCACGACCTTGCTCATGACGATGGGCCAGTACCGCCGGGCGGGCCGCCTGATCGCCGACAGGGCCCCATTCCGGCTCGCGGCGGTCGGGGCGATGGTGGTCGCCGCCGGCTCGCTCCTTCTGAAGAACCCCGCCTCGCATCCGTTGACGCTGTTCCCGCTTGGGTATCTGGGCACGACCGCGCTCGCCCTTGCCGTGCCTCTGCTGTTGGGACGGTTTCTGCTCGGCGAGTGGGAGGGAGAGAGGCAGGAGCGTCGCCTGCGGGTGGGGACGGTGATGGGCTTCGGCCTCCTGGGCGCCGGGCTGGCCGGGATGTTCGAACTTGCCTATCTGGCGCTTCCGCTCGCGCTGGTCCATCTGATCATGCTGGGGCTTGCCTCCGGTTGCCGTGCCGGGGCTCTCCCTCGCAGGCTGGCGGCGTCGGGTGCGTTCCACCGCTGGTTGGTGCTGAGCGGCGGCTTCCTGGCGGTGCTCATCCCCGGACGCATTCTCATTGCCCTGCGCTGCGCCGGTGGAGAGTGCTACGAGGCAGTTTCGATCGCGGCGGGCGGGGGCTTCTTCCGAGCGTTCCCGTTCCGGTTGTTCGCGGAGTTTCTGCCGGTGTCGCAGGCCGTCCAGGCGCCGGCGACCATCCGGGGCACTGCCGACCCGCGGTTCTGGGTGTTGGCCGTTCTCGCCGCCGCCGTGGGAGCGGCCGCCCTCGTCTGGTCGGTGAAGAGCTTTCGCCTCTCCCGCCGCGCGTCGCTCTCCGGCCGTTGGGTGGTGCTCGCGCCCATGGCCGGGTACTTCGCATCAATCGTCCTGCTGGCTGCCCTTCTGTCGGCTCTCAGCGAGTTAGTGCAGGCCCGGGATGTGCTGGGGTTGCTGGGGAACTGGAGGGACACCGGGTTCGCCTGGGTGGGCTGGGCCGGCCTGCTGGGGGTGGCGGCGGCCGTCGTGCTGTCCGCCACCAGGCGGTGGGCGGTGGCCGGCCTCGTGGTGGTGATCCTGGTGGGGGCAGTGGGCGCCGCCTCCCTCGGGAACCAGAGGAGGATGGAGACGGCGAACGCCGACCGGGAAGCCCAGCTTCACCTGGAGCTGGGGCGGCTGGTGGTCGATTTCGAGGAATCCGCCGTCGGCAACGCAGAGCGCTGCCGGGTGATGGGCGAGCTGGAAGATCTGGCTCCCGACGCCGTGGAGGAGCAGAAGATGGGCCTGCTACGGCGCTTTGTCGACGCCACGGCGCGGAACCATCACGGCGTGGCCTTCTGCGTGCCCGACTAGGTAAGGGGCCTACTTGCTCCTCTGCCCGGCCGGAGCCGATCGCCGTCACAGCGCCCAGGCCCGCCGGCCGGCCGAGCCCGACGGGCCCCGCCGGCGAGCGACAAACGACGGTCGTGTGATGCCTCAAGGGCCTTCCCATCGTTTCCTACTACCGGTAGGATTAGTGCATGCCGATCGCCAAGGTCTCCCTCAGCCTGGACGGCGCCCTGGTTGCTGCGGCCAGGCAGCGAGTGGGGGGACGCGGGCTTTCGGGGTACGTGAATGAAGCTCTCCGCCGTCGTCTGCAGCGTGATCGTCTCACTGAGCTCTTGGTAGAGATGGATACCGAGGCCGGCCCGGTCGACCCTGCCGTCCTCGAGGAAGTGCGCCGGGTGTGGCCCGGTCTCGCCGACGCGGTACAGCGCCCCTCCTGATCCTCGACTCGGGTGCGGTCATTGCCCTCTCCCGAGGGGCACCGCGCGCCCGCGCCTTCCTCCAGCGTGCCCTGGAGCTGGAGGCTTGGGTCGAAGTGCCGGTAGTGGTGGTGGCGGAGACGACGCGAGGTACCCAGCGCGATGCTGCGGTCAACCGGATTCTGAAGGCGGTGGACGCGGTTCCCGCCACGCACGAGGTAGTCGGTCGCACCGCGGGCGCCTTGCTGGGCCGGACCGCCGATGCCGGGGTGGTGGATGCGCTGGTGGTGGCTCAGGCCGTCGAGGCGGGCGGCGGCGTGATCCTGACCTCGGACCCAAAGGACCTGGCGTCGCTGACGACAGGCCACCCGGAGGTACAGATCCAGGTGACCTGAGGCTCGCCTGGCCCTATCTCCGGGCGTTGGCGACGATGGCCTCCGACATGTAGCGGGCCAGGCCCGGGCCGGCCCGGTCGATGCTCTCGGTGAAGCGGGGGTCGGCGACGTACATCTGGCCCAGGCCGGCGTGGATCTCCGGACTGCACTCGTAGAACCACTTGGAGATGTAAGCGCGGTGGCGCTCGGCCACCTCTGTCGCGGCCGGGTCGGTGGGCGGGGTGCCCGTCCGCATGAGGGTCAGGAAGGCTTCGTTGATCTCCTCACCATCCTGCTTGATCTGCTCCCAGTCGGCCCTGGTGTAGCGGGAGGTGCGGCGGGCCGACTCCCGGTAGGCCTCGCCGCCGCCCCAGCGCTGCTTCACCTCTTCCTCGTACTGGGAGGGGTCGAAGCCTCCGAACACCTCCAGCATCTCCTTGTTGGTCATCTTGTTTCCTCTTCTCTCGGCATCCAACGCCGTGTCGATGGCCGCGATCAGGCAGCGCAGACGAGATCGATGTGGTCGTAGTGGTGCAGGGTGCGCACCATCATCCCGGCCAGCCCGGCGTCCGGCCTGCCCGTCTACCGTGTGGCTATGCCCACCATCCGGGTCTTCATCGAGAACACGGCAGGGTCGCATCGCAAGCACCATCACGACGAGGAGACGTTCCGGTTGCTCCGAGTGGAGGAGATGAGCGGGACCTACCCCTTCCCCTACGGGTTCGTGCCGGGGACGCGAGCGCCCGACGGCGACTGCGTCGACTGCCTGGTGATCACCGATCGGCCGCTGCGCACCGGGGAGTTTGTCGAATGCGAACCGGTGGCGCTGATGGAGCAGACCGAGGGTGGGGTGGTAGACAACAACGTGCTCGCCGTGCTCCCCGGCGAGCCGACGCCGGACCTGAAGGCGCTAGCCCCGATCCTCACCCGGGCCATGGAGGAGCTCTTCGCCGGCATGCCCGGCCGGGAAGCCGTGGCGGGCCGCTTCCTGCCGGTCGACGCTGCGGTGGCCTACATCGAGGAGTCCCGGTTGCCCGATCCCGGGAGGTGATCACCCGGACCGGGTTTCATTCCCTTCTTGGGTGGTCGGCGTGTTGATGGACCATGCGGTGGTGTCTTCGGCACAGCAAGCGCAGGTTGTCGGCCTCCGTTCTGCCTCCGTCGGCCCAGTGGACGAGGTGGTGGGCGTCGCACCAGCGGGCGGGAACATCGCAGCCGGGGTGGGTACAGCCCTGGTCCCGCTGGTGGAGGACCCGGCGCAGGGCGGGGGGCACGACCCGGGTGCGCCGGCCGGTCACGAGCTCTCCGTCGGCCCGGCTGACCAGGGGGGTGAGGGTGGCGTCGCAGGCCCAGCGGCGCACCGCTTCCAGGCTGACGGGGCCGGTGTCCAGGTCGGTGACGCCCTGGGCGGCAAGCTGGTCGGCGGTGATAGTGACGATCAGGTGGGGTTTCTCCCCTCCTACCTGAGGCCGGTCGGACGAGTCGAGGTGCCGGCGGCAGATCTCGACCAGGGCGTCGGCGCGGCGCTGGGCGGGG
>CAZJRF010000101.1:0-6805 GCA_964548475.1 uncultured Acidimicrobiia bacterium | reverse complement strand
GCCTTGATGGGTATCATGAACTCCCCGACCAGGCGGTCGGCCCGTTTCTGCAGGAAGGTGGTGAGGGCTTCCCGGTACCCCGCCCGGTCGGCCGGGTCCCCCAGGGAGTTCAGCAGCACGGTGACTTCGGCCACCCCGACCTCCTCCAGCAGCCGGTAGCCCACCTCGATGACCTCGACGTCGGCGTCCGCCGACGGCTCCCCCAGATACTCCACCCCCACCTGGTAGAACTGGCGGCGGCGGCCCGCCTGCGGCTGCTCGTAGCGGAACATCGGCCCGGAGTAGGCCCCCTTCAGCACCCCGGACCGCCCCGCCTGCAGGTACGCCCGCACCACCGAGGCGGTGGCCTCGGGGCGCAGGGTCAGCGACCGGCCCCCCTTGTCGGCAAAGGTGTACATCTGCTTCTCGACGATCTCGGTCTCCTCGCCCACGCCGCGAGCGAACAGCTCCGTAGCCTCGAAGAGCGGGGTGAGCAGCAGGGCGTAGCCGTAGCGCTCGGACAAGGCGTCGAAGGCGCGCAACAGCCGCCGCCAGCGGCCGGACTCCGGCGGGAGCACGTCCAGGGTGCCCTTGGGGGCGCGAATCGTCACCGATGCAAGGCCTGCAAGAACGGGTTGGTTGCCAGTTCGCGGGCCAGCGTAGTGGCCGGCCCATGCCCCGGCAGCACGTGGGTCTCCGGCGGTAGGGGCATCACCTGCTCGGCCATGGAACGCATCAGGGCGGCGTAGTCCCCGCCGGGCAGGTCGGTGCGCCCGATGGAGCCGGCAAACAGATGATCTCCTGAGAAGAGTACCCCCTGCTCCTCCAACCAGAGGCAGCAGTGGCCCGGGGTGTGCCCCGGGGTGTGCATCACCCGGAAGCGCAAGTCCGCCAGCTCGAGCACCTGGCCGTCTGCCAGGGGTTCGTACTGAGCCGCACCCTCGTAGTCGCCCTCCTCGTCCACCGCCATGAGCAGCCGCACCTGGCCCGGCAGATCATCCGCCAGCCAGCGGTCGTCGGGGTGCAGCGAGGCCGGGATGTCGTACCCGGCGGCCACCCCGCCCGCCCCGCCCAGGTGGTCCAGGTGGGCATGGGTGAGGAGCAGCGCCACCGGCTTCGCCCCGGAGCGGCGCACCAGTTCGCGTATCCCGGCCACGTCGGGGGGCGCGTCCACAACCACCGCCGCGCCTTCCGCCTCGGCCGACACCACGTAGCAGTTGGTAGCCGCCAGCCAGAGCGGCGCACCAGTGATGTGCATGGGCGCAAGGGTAGGCGAGGGAGCAACCGCGCAGAACCGGCGGGCCTGCCCGGCTAGTCGGACCCGGCCGGGGCGGGGGCCCGGAAGGCGTCGAAGACCCCCTCGACCCCCTTGACCTCGGTCAGGGCGCGGGCCAGGTCCTGCCGGGCGGCGACCTCCACCTGGAAGAGCAGCACCGCGGTGCGGTCGCGAGCCAGGCGGGAGGAGGACGCGGTGATATCGAGTCCCACGTCGCCAAGGGCGGCGATCACGTCGCGCAGCAAGCGGGGACGGTCGAGGGCCTCTACCTGCATCCAGGCCGAGAAGGTGCCGGTCTGCTCCGCTCCCCACTCCACCTCCACCATGCGCTCGGCTCCCAGCGCCCCGATGTTGGTGCAGTCGGCCCGGTGCACCGAGACCCCCCTCCCCACGGTGACGAACCCCACGATATCGTCGCCGGGCACCGGCGAGCAGCAGCGGGCGAGGCGGACCCACATGTCTTCCAGCCCCTCGACAATTATGCCCTTCCCCAACGGCCGCTCGCGGGGGGGTGGGAGCCGTTCGGGCAGCTCCTCCTCCGCCGCCTCCGCTTCGGGACGCACCAGGCGCACCAGGCGTTGCACGACGGTGGCCGCCTGGGCACCCCCCTCCCCCACCGCCTGGTAGAGGCTCTCGGCGTCGTTGAAGCCCAGCGACACGGCCACCTCACCGATGGCTGCATCGCGCGCGACGGCGCTGAGCCCCAGACCCTCCCGGCGCAGCAGGCGGGCCACCTGCTCCCGTCCCTCGGCCACCGCCACCTCGCGATGCTCGCGGCTGAACCACTGCCGGATTTTGGCGGCGGCACGCGCGGTGCGCACGAAACCCAGCCAATCGCGGCTCGGCCCGTGGTCGGGCGACCTGGTGGTGAGCACTTCCACGATGTCGCCCGACTCCAGCCGGGTGTTCAGGGGCACCAGCCGCCCGTTGACCCGGGCTCCGGTGCAGCGATGTCCGACCTCGGTGTGCACCGCGTAGGCCAGGTCCACCGGCGTCGCCCCCCGGGGCAGGCTCTTCACCTCCCCCTTGGGGGTCAGCACGAACACCTCGTCCTGGTACAGGTCGAGCTTCAGGTTGGCCAGGAACTCCTCGGGGTTCTCGTATTCCTGGGGAAGGAAGGAGATGGAGCGCACCCCCTCCACTTCCTCGGGGGGAGTTCCCTCCTTGTACACCCAGTGAGCGGCAATGCCCCGCTCCGCCCGCTCGTGCATCTCCTCGGTGCGGATCTGCACCTCGATGGGTTTGCGGTCGGGGCCGAGCACCGTGGTGTGCAAGCTCTGGTACAGGTTGAACTTAGGCATGGCGATGTAGTCCTTGAACCGCCCCTGCACCGGCGGCCAGTGGGTGTGCACCATGCCCAGGGCGGCGTAGCAATCGGCCACCCGCTTGGTGATGATGCGGATGCCGATGAGGTCGTGGATCTCCTCGAAGGGTCGGCCGACATCTACCATCTTCCGGTAGATGGAGTAGGAGTGCTTGGGCCGTCCCGACACGGTGGCGCCTATACCCTGCTCGCCGAGCAGGCGTTCCACCTCCGCCACGAACTCCTCGATGTAGGCATCGCGCTTGGCCGCCCGGGTGCGCAGCAAGTCCTGGATCTCAGCGTGGCGGCGGGGGTGCAGGATGGCGAAGCACCGGTCCTCCATCTCGTGCTTGATGCGCTGCACCCCCAGGCGGTGCGCCAGCGGTGCGTAGACGTCCAGGGTGAGGGCCGCGATGCGCAGCTGCTTCTCCTCGGGAAGGGCATAGAGGGTGCGCACGTTGTGCAGGCGGTCGGCCAGCTTGATCAGCAGCACCCGGACGTCGCGCGCCATGGCGATGACCATCTTGCGGATGGTGGCCGCCTGAGCCTCCTCCAGGTTGCCGTAGCTGACCCGGTCGAGCTTGGTGACCCCGTCGATGAGTTCCGCCACGGTCTCCCCGAAGTCGGCCCGCACCTGCTCGAGGGTGAGGTCGGTGTCCTCCAGGGCGTCGTGAAGCAAGGCGGCGGCGATGGTCTCCGCGTCCAGCCCGTAGCCGGCCAGGATGTGGGCCACCGCCAGAGGATGGCTGATGTAAGGATCCCCCGTGCGGCGGACCTGGCCCTCATGGGCCCGCCGGGCAACCGCGTAGGCCCGCAGGATCAGGCTTAGATCCCCGGCCGCGAAGTGCCGGCGGAACTCGGCCACCACCGGCTCGAGCTCGGCGGGAACCTCCCCTTGCTGCGCGACAGAGGCTTCGGGCTCGGTCATTGGCTTGCCACCCCAATGTCCGGTGGGGCATCGCACAACCAGGGAAGCCCGGGGGCGTCCATCCCGGGATTGTACGACGGTCGGTCAGCGCTGACGGCGCCGCTTCTTGGGAGGACGGGGCACCGCCCCCGTGCCCGCCCCCGGGGCCGGGACGGCCTCGGCCTCGGGCAGGCTCACCGGCATCCGGGCGGCAAACTCGTCCTCCACGCCCTTGCGCCCGAGGCGGCGGCGCACCCGCTGCCAGTGCTCCTCCCGCTCCTTCCACACGGCCACCAGCTCGGCGCACAGGAAGATTGAGGAGTAGGTGCCGGCGGTTACCCCGATGAACAGCGCCAGGGCGAACTCCCGCAAGGTGGCCGCCCCCAGCAGGGCGGACCCCACGAACAACAGGCTGCCGATGGGGAGCAGGCTGGTCAGCGAGGTGTTGATGGAGCGCATCATCACCTGGTTCACCGACATGTTGACGATGGCCGAGACCGTGTGATGCTCCCCACGCTCGGCGATGTTCTCCCGGATCTTGTCGAACACGACCACGGTGTCGAAGAGCGAGTACCCCAGGATCGTGAGCAGGGCAATCACCGTGGCCGGCGTGACCTCTAAGCCCACCAGGGCGTACACGCCGACGGCCAGCACCATGTCGTGGACCAGGCCGACCAGGGCGATGAGCGCCATCTTCCATTCCAGGCGCCACCAGATGTATAGCGACACCACCACCAGGAAGACGATGAGAGCGCGCACCGCCGCCTCCGTCACCTGGCGGCCGAAGGTGGGGCCGACCGTCTGCAGGCTTATGTCGTTGACGTCTTCGACCCCCACCGCCTCCGCCACCACCGTGACCAGGCGCTCCTCTAGTTCAGGGGTGAGCTCAGAGGTCTGCACCCTGATACCCGCCCCGTCCCCGACCAACTGCACCTTGGCTCCGGCCAGGCCGACCCTGTCCAGGGCGCCGCGCACGTCGGTCACCGTGGCGCCGGCCGGGTTCTCCGTCTGCAGCAGCGAGCCGCCCACGAAGTCCACGCTGAGGTTTAGGCCCCTGATCCCCAGCACCAGCAGCGAGACCACCATGAGGAAAGCCGACAGGGCAAACCACCATCGGCGCCGCCCCACGAAGTCGAACCGGGTCTCGCCCCAGTAGAGGCGCCGGGCCAGGCTCATTCCGCCACCTCCCGGGCGGTCCCCGCCGCCCCCCGGATGCTGAACCTCCCGCCCTCACCCAGCGGGCTCAGGCCGAGCAGGGCCACCGCCGGCCGGGTGAAGACCTGGGCCACTATCACGTTCACCACCGTGGCGATGCCCAGCGCCAGGGCAAAGCCCTTCACCGCCCCCACCGCCAGCATGAAGAGCAGGACCGCCGCCGCCAGGGCGACCGTGTTGGCGGTGAGGATGGTCCGAAACGAAGCAGTGAACCCCTGATCGATGGCAGCCCGCAGCGACCGACCCTGGCGCACTTCCTCCTTGATTCGCTCGAAGTAGAGGATGTAGGAGTCGGCGGTGATGCCGATGGACACGATCACCCCAGCGATACCCGCCAGGGTCAGGGTGACCCCCTGCGTCTCCCCCAGCAACGAGATCACTACCAGCACCAGGGAGCCGAAGACGGTCAGCCCGATCAGGTTGACCAGCCCCAGCACCCGGTAGTACAGCAACATGGCAATGGCCACCAGCCCCAGTCCGATGGCCCCCGCCAGCAGGCCGGCCTGCAGCGAGTCGGAGCCCAGCGTCGCCGAGATCGACTGCACGCTGGCCTGTTCGAAGGCCACCGGCAGGGCCCCGTAGCGCAGCACTACGGCCAGGTCGCGGGAGGCTTGCTCCGGGTTACCCGAGCCGCCCATGGTGATGACCGCCCGGCCCCCGGGGATCCCCGTCTCCGGGCTGACCTCCTCATCCATCTGCGGAGCGGACTGCACTGCGCCGTCGAGCACGATGGCGAAGCGGCGCCGATCGTCGCCGACGCTGTAGCCGGCCAGCTCCTTGGTGACCTCCTGGAACTTGTCGCCGCCCTCGGAGTTGAAATCGAGGGAGACCACCCATTGGCCCACCCCGCCGGTCGACACTCCCCACGGCACCCCGCTTCCCCCGGCTCCTTGCTGGATAAAGGCGGCCTGGGCGTCGGCCAGGTCGCTGCCCAGCACCCGGGCGGGGCCCAGGTGGAACGCCTCGCCGGTATCGGGATCCCGGAACCACGCTTCCCGGTCGGGGTCGTCGCTGAGAGTCAGGCCCGTGTCCCCATCCACGCATCCCGGCTGGTCCTCGGTTGCCCGCCCGGGATCGCAGATGCTGATGCCCGCCGGGAGCACCGGGGTGAGATCCGCAGGCTCGGGGGGAACCGTGGTGGTGGTGGTCGAAGAGGTCGTGCTGGTTCCCTCGTCGGCCCCGGTGGTAGTGGTCTCCCCCGCCACGGTGGTGGTCGTGGTGGACGTGGTCGTGGTGGTGGTGGTGGAATCCGCGTACTCCTGGGCGTCGACGAGCAGTGGGCTCACCCCACCGGCGTCCGCCTCAAGAACGGGACGGAAGGCGAGCTGGCCAGTGGTTCCCACCGCCTCGAGGGCCCGCTGCCGGTCGGTCACCCCGGGCAGCTGTACCTCTATGGCGCGCGGGCCGGCCACCGCCACTTCCGGCTCCTGAACCCCGCCCAGGGCCTCAATGCGCCGCCGGATCACCTCAACGGCCAGGTCGAGCACCTCGGGGTCGGTGCCCTCAGGAGCTTCAAGCAAGACCGAGAAGCCTCCCTGCAAGTCGAGGCCCAGCAAGGGCCGGACGCCGGTCAACTGGGTGACGATCGCCGACCCCCAGGCCACGACCAGGGTGATGATGAGCGTGATCAGCGCCACGCGCCGCGACATCGTGCTATTGGTCCTTCGGAGTCACCTTGCCGGCGAGCGCCCGCCGAGCCACCCGCAGCTTGCCGCCGCCCTCGACCTGGATGATCGCGGTACCCGACTCCTCATCGAAGTACTCGATGGTCCCGTAGATGCCCCCGATGGTCTGCACCTCGTCGCCCACCGTCAGGGAGGACTGCAGATCTTGCTGTTTCTTCTGGCGCGTTCGCTGCGGCCGGATGAGGAGGAAGTAGAAGAGCCCGCCGATGACCACCGCGTACATCACGATGGTCAGGATCGTGTTGCTGGTGCCCGTGGCGGTTCCCTCGCCTTCGCCGCCCTCGGTGCTGGTCGAGGTCGTATCCGACGTGGGGACGCAGCCGGCCAGCGCCACGGCGGCCACCGCCAGGATGAGGAAGCCCAGGCGGAGCATGCCCCGGGCACGTTTGTTCAGCATCACGCCTCCGAGAGATCCGGCAGCCAGAGCCCTCACCGGCGGG
>CAZJRF010000100.1:3220-6872 GCA_964548475.1 uncultured Acidimicrobiia bacterium | reverse complement strand
TGATCGCCATCATCTACGGGTCGCTGGCGTGCCTGGCCCAGACCGACATGAAGCGCCTCATCGCCTTCTCCTCGGTGGGGCACATGGGCTTTGTGATGCTGGGCATCTCCACCCTCACCGAGGTGGGGATCAACGCGGCGATCATCGGCATGGTGGCCCACGGCATCATCACCGGCCTGCTGTTCTTCCTGGCCGGCTCTATCCAGCACCGCTACCACACCCGGGAGATGGCCCGCCTCGGGGGCAACCAGAAGACCCTCCCCATCCTGGGGGGCATCCTGGGCTTCGCCGTCATGGCCTCCCTGGGCCTGCCCGGCCTGGCCGGCTTCTGGGGTGAGTTCATGTCGCTCCTCGGCGCTTTCAGTCCTTTCGCCGGGGCGAACCTGGCTCTCTTCCGCACCGCGATGATCATCGGGGGCATCGGCACGGTGCTCACCGCCGCCTATCTGCTGTGGATGTTGCAGCGGGTGAACTTGGGCGAGGTGCCCGAGGAGTGGCGGGAGAAGTCCTTCCACGACGCCGACGGCTACGAGCTGGGGGCCTGGGTGCCCCTGGTGCTGGCCATCCTGGCCATCGGCGTGTACCCGGCCATCGTCTTCGGTGCCACCGGCGACTCGGTCGCGAGCCTGGTGCTGCGCGCGTTTGGAGGCTGAGCGAGTGTTCGACTACCACGCCCTGCTCCCCGAGTTCATCCTCGGCGCCACCCTGCTGGTGGTGCTGGGGGTGGACCTGGTGGTGGGCCCGGCCCGCCGCTACCTGGCCGGGGTGGCCGGCCTGGTGGGCCTGGTGGCGGCCGCCCTGCCCCTGGTGACCCTGGCCAACTGCGAGGCTCTGTTTGCCTGTGAGGCGGGTACCCGCACCATGTTCGGCGGTTCTTACGTGGTGGACGACTTCGCGCTGGTGCTCAAAGGCTTGTTCCTGGTGGGCGGCGCCCTGGTGCTGCTGATGTCGGTGGACTATCTGCGCCGGGACCGCTACTACGAGGGGGAGTACTACTTCCTGGTGCTGGCCTCGGTGCTGGGGGCGGTGATCATGGCCTCCTCCCGCGACCTGATCACCCTGTTCATCGCGGTGGAGTTGGTCAGCGCCCCGGCCTTCCTGCTGGCTGGCTGGCGCAAGGGCGACCTCCGCTCGAACGAGGCGTCGCTGAAGTTTTTCCTGCTCGGGGTGCTCTCCTCGGCGATCCTGGCCTTCGGCATGTCGCTGGTGTACGGCACCACCGGGCAGCTCTCCTTCGCCGGGATTGCCGCCTCGCCCGTGTCCGGGGCGGGGGAGGCTGCCTTTGTGCTGGGCGTGCTGTTCGTGCTGGTCGGCTTGAGCTTCAAGATCGCCGCCGTGCCCTTCCACTTCTGGGCGCCGGACACATACGAGGGCGCTCCCTTGCCGGTGGCCGCTTACCTGTCGGTGGGCTCGAAGGGGGCGGGCTTCGTGGGCCTGTTCACCATCTGCTACATGGCGTTCGCGGGGGCGCGGGACATCTGGGGCCCGGCGCTGTGGGTGCTGGCTGCCCTCACCATGACGGTGGCCAACCTCACCGCCCTGCGCCAGACCAACGTGGTGCGCCTGCTGGGTTACTCGTCGGTGGCCCACGCCGGCTTCATCCTGGTCCCCTTCGCCATGGCCGCCGCGTTCCGAGGGGAGGCCCTGGGCGACGCCTTCTTCGGCTCGCTGACCTACCTGCTCATCTACGCCTTCATGAACCTGGGCGCCTTCGCCGCGGTGATAGCGATTGCAGGCCGCACCGGGAGCGCGGAGATCGACGACTGGGCCGGCCTGGCCCGCTACGCCCCCGGCCTGGCCACCCTGCTCGGCGTCTTCTTCTTCTCCCTGGCCGGGATCCCGCCGCTGGCCGGCTGGTTCGCCAAGTTCGTCATGTTCCGGGCGGTGCTGGGCGACGGGGGGAACGTCTGGGGGGTGATGCTGGCGGTGATCGCCGCGGTGAACGCGGTCGTGGCCCTGTGGTACTACGCCCGGGTGCTCAAGGTCGCCTTCATGGACCCGGTGCCGGAGGCGGCACCGGCCCGGGAGGTAGAGACCCGGGTGCCCGCCCCGTTGGCGGCGGCCCTGGTGGTCACCCTCGCGGTGACCCTGGCCGCCGGCTTCTACCCGCAGATGCTGGCCTTCTTCGGCGAGGCGGCCCGCAGCCTGGTGGCGCTGCCGTAGGGGAAGCCCGTACCCCCCTCCTGCTCTCAGGCGGGGGAGGACCGGACAGGGGGCGTGGCCCAACGGAGCCTGTCGGCCTCAGGGCCACCGCCCCAGGAGCTCGAGAGAGACCCGCGCCGCGCACCCGCAGGCCGGGAGCCGGTCGAGACGGCAGCGTCTACGACCCCGGGGGTTGCATTTCACCGGCGAGCTCCCCATACTCCGGGTATCCCCCTAGTCGCTTCGGTGGCTAGGTGCGAGGCCCGCTCCGGCGGGCCTCTGCGTTTACCGGGGGTTGGTCCACGCTTCCGGTCGGCTGAATACGCCATCGCTGTCGGACATCGTCTCCGGGAACTGGCACTGGGACAGTGTGCTCGTCCGGAGCTGCTTGAAGAAGGTGGCCTCGAGGGCGAGGGTGCGACTCCTGTGGCGGGAAGGGTGAGGGTTGACGATGCCGACCCTCATTCCCATTTCGCGCCGCGCCACCCGCACCGGTTCCAGGAGGTCGGAGTCGTTGGAGACTACGACCACGGTGTCGCAGTCACGCCTGAAGAAGTCGAGCAGCAGGTAAGTGGCCAGATTGACGTCGGAGCCCTTCTCCTCCGTCCGCACCACCAGGACCGTCGGCGGGCTGGCCGACGCACCTGCCACTCGCATGGGCACAACCCGAGAGAGGAAGAAGCCCTCGTGGATCGTCAGGATCGGGATGGTTCTGAGCGCCCGCAGGTAGGCCTCCTGGCGCTGTGGTGCCTGGGGGTCGTCGGGCCGGGCGGCGATGCGGGCTGTGAAGTAGCGGATTCGGTTGAGTGCATCGCGAGGGAGAAGACGGCGGCAGAGGCACTCGATGTCCAGCCATCTCCAGGCAGTCCCTTTGACCGCTCCGTAGTAGAGGTTGAAGCCGTCCACGTAGACATTGGTCGCTATTCACGGCCCCTTTGCTCTTCTGCATTCGATGCTGTCATAGTGATCTCACTGCTGAGAGGTCCTGCCCCAGGCGTCGGCCATGACGCTGTCTTGGCTGAGATCGGTACCCGCTCCGGAGGCCAGGCGCACTGCGTGCCGGCGGCGCAGAGCGGCCTGCACCGTTTCCTCCAGTGCCCTGTTGACCGTATCGCTGGCGCGTGTGGTGCCGAGGACGGCACTTGCCTTGGCAAGCAGGTCGTCATCCACTTGCACGTGTCGCTTCGTCACAGGCATAGGATGCCGCGGGGCCGGGCGTACGGGAAGGGGGCTGTCTTCGCCTCCCCGTGGGGCGGCGGAGGCGCGCGAGCCCGCAGGGCTTGAGTGGAGAGGTCGAGCAGGACCAGCGCCCGGGTTCATGCCCCCTCTGGATTCGGCCTGCGGCCTCACCCATCTCCCCCGCTGTGGCGGGGGAGAGATGAGCATTGCCTCTCCCGTGGCAACGGGGGAGGCGCGCCGGGGGGAGCCCCGCACGGGGGGGGGAATAAACAACTCATGTGGGCCCCGACCCAGTCAAAGCTCGCCTCCCCCCGGAGGGTCCCCAGCCCAG
>CAZJRF010000100.1:0-3210 GCA_964548475.1 uncultured Acidimicrobiia bacterium | reverse complement strand
CCCCCGCGGGGGGGGGGGGGTTGTCTTTCTCCCGCCCCCCGCCGGCCGCGCGGGGGCGGCGCGGGGGGCCGCCCCCCCCCGCGGAGGGGGTAATAACCTTCTCTTGTGCTCCGCGACCGCCTGATCGCCCGGATCCGCCGGGAGGGTCCCCTGCCCTTCGACGAGTTCATGCGGGCCGCCCTCTATGACCCCGAAGAGGGCTACTTCGCCGCCGGGCCGCTGCGGTCGCAGAAGGCGGGCGACTTCCTCACCAGCCCCGAGGTGAGCCCGCTCTTCGGGGAGACCATCGCTCACTTTGTGGCGGCCGAGGCGGAGCGGATCGGCGCCGACCCGGTGGACGTGCTGGAGGTGGGGGCCGGGTCGGGGTCGCTGCTGCGGCCGTTGCTCGACGCCCTGGGGATCCCGGTGCGGGCCACGGCGGTGGAGGTGTCGGCGGCCGCTCGGGAGCGCCTGGCTGCGGTGGTCCCCGAGGCAACGGCAATGGCCTCCCTGGAGGAGGTGGAAGGGCCTCTACGCGGGGTCATCGTGGTCAACGAGGTGGCCGACAACCTGCCCGCGGCGCTGGCCGTGCGACGGGGCAGGGAATGGGCGGAGCGCCTGGTGGGCATCGAGGGCGACGCCCTGGTCTGGGTCCAAGGGCCGGCCCGGCCCCAGGTTGCTGCCTGGGCCGAGCGGTTCGCCGGGCCGGTGCCGGAGGGCGGGCAGGTGGAGGTGCAGCTGGCTGCGGGGGAGTGGGTGCGTCGTCTGGTGGGTCGGCTCGGGGCGGGGTCGGTGCTGGTCTTCGACTACGGCGACACCGGGGAGGGCCTGGTGGGGAGGCGGGCCGAGGGGACCCTGCGCACCTACCGGGGCCACCACCTCGGGCCGGATCCACTGCTGGATCCGGGGGCCACCGACGTGACCATGGACGTGGACTTTGGGGCCCTGGCCGCCGCCGCCTGCGAGGCGGGGGCGGGGGTAGAGGTGTTGGCCCAGGCCGCCTTCCTGGAACGGTGGGGTTTGGCGGAGCGCCTGGCTGCGCTGCGCGTGGAGGAACTGGCCCTCGCCCGCACCGACCGGGTGATGGAACGTCTCCAGGTGCGCAGCCGGATCACCGACGGCGAGGCCCTGCTCCACCCCCGGGGCCTGGGTGACTTCCGGGTGCTGGTCGCCTGCAAGTGAGGGGCCCCCGGTCGGGGGCCCCTCAAGGTCAGTGGCTCTGGTTGTCACGGGGCAGGTGGATAGATCCCGTAGCCGGCCAGGAATGTCTGGGTGGCCTCGATGTCCGTCCGGAAGGAGTAGTCGCCCCCCTTGCACACCGAGTTCCCGAACGAGATGACGCTCACAACCACATTCGACTCGTCACCGGCGAACACCGGTCCTCCTGAGTCACCGAAGCAGGTGCCACCGGAGCCGTTCGCGTCGCTGGGGTTGCTGGAGATCTCCAGGTTCCAGCCGTCGGTGAGGGCCGAATTCAGACTGAGCACCATCGAGAGGGTCTTGTAGCGGACGCCGTCGACGTTGCTGTCCTCCTCCGGTCGCACGCTGAGCATGCCGTAACCCACCGGTTCCACCATCAGGCTCACGTCGTACGCCTTGCCGCGATGGTTGGCGAGCGAATCCAGGTAGCCGAGGCCGGGGAGTTCGCCGTAGATGTCCTGGTAGACAGGGGTCGACAGCAGCACCACCCCGACGTCGTAGGTCTCGGGGAGGCCGGGCCAGTTCCACTGCGGGTGGTGGATGGCGGTGCCCCGGGTCCAATGGTCGGAGCCGTCGCCCTCGTCGAACCACCGCTCGCGATCCAGGAAGCGCTGGTCGTTGTCGTCGATCTCGCAGTAATCGCCGGTGCAATCATCATTGGGGTAGTAGTTGGTGCTCGGCGGCAGCGTGTCCAGGTAGGCGTACTCCTCAAAGGTCACCCAGATGTCGGTGCCTCCGCTGGTGGTCGGCTCGAGGTCCGTGCCTACCCCTTCCGCGCAGTGGGCGGCGGTGAGCACGACCGTGGGCGACATCAGCGTCCCCGAGCAGCTGTACCAGGTGCCGGGGTTGCTGGGGAACCGGGTGTCGGCCGGATCGCCGGGGACGTAGAAGAAGAGCATCCCCACGTAGGGGTGCTCTTCGTCGTCCGGCTCCCCAAAGGTGATGGCACTGCCCGGCAGGGCGAGCAGGCCGACGAGCAATGCCGCCAGGGCGATGAGTACCAGGGTTCGCTTCATGTGCTTCCTCCTTCGCGCGGACCAGTGCCATTGGCACGGCACAGCCGTCCTCCAGGAAGCACCCCCGGCAGCGACCACGATGGGTCCTGCCTAACGCAACTGTAGGCATTCAAGAGGGTCGGCGTCCAGAGGCTGCGTTGCAGCCTGGCGGGGTCGCCGGGATCGGCGCCCGGAGCGCCCGCGGAGCGCAGTCCCGTCCTGCCGACAGCAGCGGGCGCCCCCTACCATCCCGACCATGCGGAACAACTTCAAGACGCTGGTGCTCATGGCCGTCCTCGGCGCCCTGTTCGTGGGGGTGGGCCAGCTGTGGGCGGGCACCAACGGGGCGCTGATCGCCCTGGCCATCGCGGCGGCCATCAACTTCGGGATGTACTTCCTCTCCGACCGGATCGCCCTGGCCTCGACCGGTGCCCGGCCGGTGGAGGAGCACGAACTGCCCAACGTGTACTCGATCGTACGCTCCCTCACCCAGCGCGAGAACATGCCGATGCCTCGCATCTACCTGATCGAGTCGGCCCAGCCCAACGCCTTCGCCACCGGGCGCAACCCGAGCCACGCGGCGGTGGCGGTGACTACCGGCATCGTGGAGATGATGGACCACCAGGAGCTCGAGGGGGTGCTGGCCCACGAGATGTCCCACGTGCGCAACCGGGACATCCTCATCGCCACCATCGCCGCCACGGTCGCCGCCGCCCTCAGCTTCCTGATGCGCATGGCCCTGTGGGGCGGGATCGGCGGTCGCGATCGGCGCCAGAGCGACCCGATCAGCATGATCGTGGCGCTGGTGAGCATCATCCTGGCCCCGATCGCCGCCATGGTTATCCAGTTGGCCATCAGCCGTTCCCGGGAGTACGAGGCCGACCGCAGCGGGGCCGCCATCACCGGCTCACCCCTGGCCCTGGCCCGGGCCCTGCAGAAGCTGGAAGCCGGCACTTCCCGCATCCCCATGCAGGTGAACCCGTCCACGGCGCAGCTGTTCATCGCCGACCCTCTCAAGGCGCTGCGGTCCCGGGCG
>CAZJRF010000099.1:0-6879 GCA_964548475.1 uncultured Acidimicrobiia bacterium | reverse complement strand
GGGACGGTTGTAGTAGGGAGTGACCGCCAACACCCCGTCACACCCCACCTCCTCCGCCCGCCGGGTCATCTCCACCGAATGGGCGGTGTCGTAAGTGCCGGTGCCGGCCACCACCAGGGCCCGCCCCCCTACCACCTCCACCACCGCCCGGAACAGAGCGACCTTCTCCTGATCCGACAGGGTGGGCGACTCACCGGTGGTTCCGGCCACCACCAGACCGTCGCTGCCCGTCTCCACCAGATGATGGACCAGCTCCCACACCCGGCCGTGGTCCACCGACCCGTCCGGCCCGAAGGGGGTGATCATCGCGGTCAGCAAATGGCCGAAGGGAGCGGTCATGGTTCCTCCCGGGGTCAACCGCCCAGGACGGTAGCATCGGCACCGGCCGTGTTCCCGGCGGGAATGATTCCCCACCCGGCCCTTGTTCTCATCAACCGTATGGTCGTCAAAGACATCGATCAGCAAGCCTTCGGGCTCGACGTGCTGCAACGCAGCCACGAGGTCCCCGTCGTGGTGGACTTCTGGGCCGCCTGGTGCGGCCCCTGCCTGGTGCTCGGCCCCACCCTGGAGAAGGTGGCCGCCGAACACCAGGGCGCCATCGACCTGGTCAAAGTCGACGTGGACCACAACCCCACCCTCGCCGCCCAATTCGGCGTGCAAGGCATCCCCACCGTCCTCGCCTTCCGCGGGGGGCAGCCGGTGGCCCGCTTCACCGGGGCGCTCCCCGAAGCAGCGGTACGCCAGTGGATGGAGCAGATCCTCCCCACCGAGATCGACGGCCTGGTCGATCAGGCCCGCGACGCCGTGCTCGAAGGCGATCAGGCAACCGCCGAATCTCTGTTCCGCCGGGTGCTCGAGGAGATCCCCGACCACGTCGAGGCCGGCGCCGGCCTGGCCGCCCTGCTCATCGCCCGGGGAGAGACCGCGGAGGCGTTGATCCTGCTCGGCCGCCTCCCCCGCACCGGCGAGGTAGAACGCCTGGAGTCGGCCGCCCGCATCGCCGCCGCCCAGGGCAGCGATCTGCACGCCCTGGAGGCTCGGTTGGCAGAGAACCCGGACGACACCCTGGCCCGCCTCGAGTTGGGGAAGGCCCTCGCCGCCCGCAACGAGCACGAGCCGGCCCTCGACCACCTGCTGGCGGTGGTGCGGGCGGGAGGCATCCATCGCGACGCCGCCCGCGCCGTCATGGTGGACATTCTCGGAGTGCTGGGCAACGGCCACCCGCTGACCGGCCTCTATCGGAGGGCGCTGGCCAGCGCCCTCCACTGACGCCGGCGCTACAGGCCCAGCAGCCCTTCCAGGCCCACCATCACTGGTGCCGGCAGTTCGGCCACGCGGCGGATCGCCAGCAGCACCCCGGGCAGGAAGGCGGCCCGGTCAGTGGTGTCGTGGCGGATGGTGAGGGTCTCCCCCGGCGAGCCCAGGATCACCTCCTGGTGGGCCAGCAGGCCGGGGAGACGGACAGCGTGAACCGGCACTCCCTCCACCTCGGCGCCCCGTGCCCCCGGTTCCGCTCCCCGCGGCTCGACGGCCCGTTCCTGCCTTCCCCCGGCTGCGGCCATGCCGGCGGCCGTGGCCAGGGCGGTGCCCGAGGGGGCATCGGCCTTGCGGTCGTGGTGCAACTCGATGATCTCAGACGCGGCGAAGTGAGGGGCGGCGGCAGCGGCGAAGCGCATCATGAGCGCCGCGCCTATGGAGAAGTTGGGCACCACCAGGCAGTTGGGCGGGCCGCTCCCCCACTTGCGCCGCAGCACGGCAAGGCGGGCATCGTCGAAGCCGGAGGTGCCGACCACCGCGTGCAGCCCCATCTTCCTCCAGCGGGCCAGGTTGCTCAGCACCACCGAAGGGTTGGTGAACTCCACCACCACCTCGGCCACCCCCGCCACCGCGGGATCGGCAGAGACCGTCACCCCCGCCACCTGCGCCCCCGCCCCGTGCGGATCGAAGCCGGCCACCAGTTCCAGATCGGCGGCGGCCGCCACCGTCTCCGCAACCAGCCGGCCCATGCGCCCCGCCGCCCCGGAGACCGCCACCCGGGTCATTGGACGAACTGCCCCAGGTCGTCGGCCCCGAAAGGCCCCACCGCCCCCAGCACCCGGGGTGAGGAGAACACCTCTTCCGCCACCTGCTGGACGTCGTCGAGGGTGACCGCGTCGATGGCCGCCACCGTCTCATCGATCGAAAGGTGGCTCACCCCGGTCAACTCGTGCCGGCCAAGGTGAATCATGCGGCTGTTGGTCTCTTCCATGGACAGGGCCAGCGAGCCCTTCATGTTGCCCTGGGCCCGTTCCAGTTCGTCGGCGGTGATGCCCCGTGCGCTCAGGTCGGCCAGCGTCGCGCACACCAGGTCGAGCACCTGCGCGGTCTGGCGCGGCGTGGTCCCCACGTAGATACCGTAGGCCCCCGAGTCAGCGTAGGGCATGCGGAAAGAGTAGACCGCGTAAGCCAGCCCTCGCTCCTCCCGGATCTCGCGGAACAGGCGGGACGACATGCCGCTGCCCAGCACGTGGTTCAGCACCCCGAAGGCGAAACGGCGCTCGTCGCCGCGGGTGAGGGCCTCGCCCCCGAACACCAGATGGGCCTGCTCGGTGTCGCGGGTCTTCACCTCCACCCGGGGAACGACCGCCGGGTCCCGGTAGTCGTGATCCACCGGCGGCCCCTCCCACCCCCCGAAGAGCGACCCGGTAAGTTCAACCACCTGCTCGTGCTCCACGTGGCCCGCGGCGGCCACCACCGTGGCCGGGGGCTGGTAGCGCCGGTCCCAGTAGGTGGCGATCACCTCACGCGGCATGGAGCCGATGGACTCGCGGGTCCCCAGCACCGGGAGGGCCAGGCAATGATCCCCCCAGAGGGCCCGGGCAAACTGGTCGTGAGCGACGTCGCCGGGGTCGTCCTCGTTCATGTTGATCTCCTCGAGGACGACGTGGGCCTCCGATTCGATGTCCTCCGGACGGAAAGCCGGCCGCAGCAGCATTTCGGCCAGCAGGTCCATGCCCATGGCCAGGTCGTCGTCGCGCAGTTGCGCCCAGAAGCAGGTGTACTCCTTGGAGGTGAAGGCGTTGGAGCGGGCTCCCACCGCATCGAAGGCCCGGGCGATGTCCTGCGCGCTCAGGCGCTCCGAGCCCTTGAACAGCAGGTGCTCCAGGAAGTGCGAGCAGCCCGCCTCGGCGGGCGCCTCGTCCCGGCTGCCGGTGTCCACCCAGCAGCCCACCGCCACCGAGCGCACTGAGGGCATGGTCTCGGTGATCACCCGCAAGCCGCTGGGGAAAGTGGTGAGGCGGTGCTCCATGGACGGCTGATGTTAGGGGGGAGCGTCGGCCGATCCGGGATCCATCTGCATCCAGCCGTCCACCGCCTCCGCCACCAGCGCGGGAAGATCGTGGGGAAGCCAATGTCCGATCCCGGCCAGAACCTGCTCGTCGTATTCGGCGGCCACGTGCTCGCCGGAGCCGCGCGCCGCCCCGGGCACGAAGGCCGGGTCCGCCTCGCCTTGCAGGTACCTGACGGGCAGGCGCACCGGCGGCAGCTGCAAAGGCCGGTCGGGGTTGAACAGGTCGGGCCGGTAGTTGGCCCGATACCAGCCACCCATGGCGTGGAAGCGCCCCGGCTGCGACCACAGCTCCCGGTACTCCTCGAGCAGGGCCTCCGGGACCGAGGAGCCGCCGAACGCCCAGTCGGCGAAGCGCCGAAAGCCGCCCGCGGCCAGGAGGGCCTCCCCTGCTTCGCCGGCCTGCAGCAGCCAGGCGTAGAAGGCCCGCTGGATCTGCTGGCGGTCCTCGATCCCGGCACGCCGCAGGTGCAACGGGTGGGGAGCCGAGAGGATCACCGCCCGGGTGAAGCGCGCGGGGGCGAAGGCCCCGGCGCTCCAGGCCAGGGCTCCCCCGACGTCGTGGCCCACGATGCCCGCGCTCTCGATACCAAAGTGGTCCAACATGCCCAGCAGATCGCCCAGCAGCGAGGCCATGGAGTAGGCCGCGGTCCCCTCGGGCATTCCCGACCGCCCGAAGCCCCGCTGATCGGGCATCAGCAGGCGATAGCGGCCGGCCAGGAGCGGGGCCACCGACCGCCAGCACCGATGGTCCTCCGGCCACCCGTGCAACAGCACCAGCGGAAGCCCGTCCTGGGGCCCATCAATGACGACGTGCAACTCGACACCGCTGGGGGAAATGCGCTGATCCATGACCCGACGCTAACAACCCGGCCCGCCGCCTGCCCGTTCGGCCCTCGCCCACAGCCGGGGCGTGAGACAATGAGGGGCTGTGACGCGCCGCAACGAATCACTGCTGAGCGAGATCCTCCCGCCGGAGGAACGGGCCATCGAGACCGTGGTGGCCCGCTACCAGCGGGTGGCACCCGCCGTCACCCGCTTCGCCCGGTCGCTTGCCGGCGACGAGCACCTCCGCCTTCGCCTGGGATCGCAGGCGGCGGCCTCCCCCGGCGAGATTGTGGTCGACCCGGCGGTCTTCCAGGCCGCCTACGCCCGCCAGGCCCCGGTCACCCCGGCCGAGGTGGCGCTCGCCTCGGCGCTGCACGAGGTGGTGCACCTGGTCGCCACCAACTTTGAGGAGAAACGGCCCCTTCCCCCGGAGTGGTTCCCCGATGCCAACGAGCCGCTCCCCGAAGACCCGGTTCCCCTGCTCGACGCCCTGACCAGCGCGGGCGGGGCGGCGGCGGAGGCTCTCTTCCTGACGGTGGAGGACGCTCGGCAAGAGGCCCATCACATGGAGGCTTACCCGGGGGTTCGTTCGGTGCTGGCCGACCTCTACACCAGTGCGGTCCCGATCGCGATGGGGCGGGCCCGCCCTATGGGCCAGTTCGCCCTGGCCTGTTTCCTGGTGGTGGGTGGCTACCAGCAGCCCGACACCGTCGCCGGGCGCACCGAGCCGCGAGTGGCGGCCGCCCTGGCCGACGCCGCGATCCCGCTCGCCCAGGCTGCCGCTGCCCCCGGGCCCTGGGAGGCCGCCTCCGCCGGCCTGCGCCTGCTGGCGGTAGCCCGCCGCCACGGCCTGCTCACCGAGGCCTCCCCCGCCGAGAGCCCCCAGGCCCGCCGGGCCCGGGAGGCGAACGAACGGCAGGAGGTGCTGTCGGCGGTGGACCTGGTGCGCCTGGTCACCCCCGTCCTGCGCGACGCCGGGTCGTATGAGAACACCCGGCGGGCGGCGGCGGCGGTGGCGACGCCCGACGGCCGGCCCGCCGAAGCCGGCCCGGCCGCCGACCCGGCCACCGACCAAATCCTCCGGGTGAGCGAGGCCCCCGAGGTCTACCTGCCCACCGGCCAGGGAGGCCGCCTCATCGTGAGCCCACTCCCCGACCGCTTTCGCCGCTTTGCCGACCGGGGCCGAGATGCACTGGAGGAGGCGGCCCGGCACTGGGCGGTGGCGCAGCGCCACGTCTCCGGGGAGCTGTACCCGCTCTTCGCCGCCAACCAGCGGCGGGGCCTGCGCTCCGGCTACGACGCCGGCGACCTCTCCCCCTACGCCGCTCTTCTCCTGGGGGCCGGCCTGTACCAGCGGATGTTCGAGCGCCGCGACTTGCCCACCCGGCGGGCCTACGCGGTGAGCCTGCTGGTGGACGGCTCGGCCAGCATGCTGCAGCCCCGTCCGCTGCCCGGGGGCTACAAGGCCCCCTGGCCCATGGCCGCCGCCACCCTGGGAGCATGGACCCTGGCCCGGCTCTGCGACGAGCTGCAGGTCGAGTTTGAAGTGGCCCTCTTCAACCGGGCCTTCGCCGCCCGGGCCGACGACACCGAAGCCGCCTTCAACCGGCGCCGGCTGGACACCACCGGTGCCCTCCGCCGCAGCCAGGGCGGCCACGCCGACCGCCTCACCCGCACGGTCAACCACTACCTAGTCAAGGCCTTCGACCAGCGCTGGCAGGTGGCCGAAGACCATCTGGCCGGGCTCTTCTGGACGGCCGCCCACCCGGCCGACGCGGCCGCCGAAGCCCGTCGCGACCCCGCGGAGTCTCCCCCCGTGTCCATGTTCGAGAAGGCGGCCAACGTGGACGAGTTCAACGTGGTGCAGGCCGTCGAGCGCCTGGCCCGGCGCAACGCCCAGGTCCGCTTGCTGGTCGCTCTGGCCGACGGCATGACCCGGGGCTCGGTGGAGGCCCTCGCCGCGACAGTAGACGCCGCCGAGACCGCCGGCACGCTGGTGCTGGGGATCGGCATCGGCGACGACACAGTGGCCGCCACCTACAGCCGTCACCAGGTCGTCGAGCAACCCGACGCCCTCGCCCGGGCGGTGGTGGAGGGGGTGCGCCGGGCCTTGCGCCGCAGCATCGCCCTGGGGGGCGGGGCGACGTGGTGGGCGCATGAGAGCCGTCTCTACGATGATCCGCTACCGAGGAGGGCCAGTGCCTGAGGAAGTCACCTTCGTGGATCCCGTCGGGGAGAACCCCCCGGTGAAGCTGAAGACCGTCGATCTTCCCGCGGACCTGCCCGACCACGAGCAACGCGCCGGCAAAATTCCCCAGCCCGACCCGTACTACGTGGACCTGGGGATGCTGTACAAGCTAGCCCTGCTCGAGCGGGTGAGGCGCGACCGGGTGGCGGAGACCCCCCTGCACGTGGCCCTGCGCGGCCACATGGGCACCGGCAAGGACCACGACCTGGAGCAGTTCGCCGCCCTGCTGCGCCTGCCCTACTACCGCATCCCTCTCACCGGGGAGGTGCGCGACCTCACCCTGATCGGGTCGGTGAAGCTGCACGGCGACGGCAAGGGCGGCACCGAGAGCCGCTGGGAAGACGGCGACATCACCCGCGCTCTGCGCGGCCCGGCCCTCATCAACATGTCCGAGCTGAACGCGGCCGGGGCGGAGACGCTCTTCGCCCTGCACGGGCTGCTGGACCGCTACCAGGCCCTCGACCTGCCCACCGGG
>CAZJRF010000098.1:0-7113 GCA_964548475.1 uncultured Acidimicrobiia bacterium | reverse complement strand
TTGGCCGGGGCCTTCTTGACCGGGGCCTTCTTGACCGGGGCCTTCTTGACCGGAGCCTTCTTGACCGGAGCCTTCTTGGCAGGCATAGCTTCCTTTCTGGCCCGGCCCGCGCCGGGCGCTCATTCGTCACGCGAGGCCGAGGCCTCGGCGCTGGGGTCGATTCAAGTAGCGCGCCTGCAGAACGTCCGTGACACGCGACGCAATCATCCCGTCGTTGTTGCGGCAGTATCCTGCCATCCAGGATTTGGCTTCAAGGCCGGGGAGAAGGCGGGAGAAGTATCCGAGGAGTGGAGATGCCCGAATCACAAGGTTCGCGTCGGCGGCGGGCGGCCGCCGCGCGGCGTAGCGTGGAGGAGATGAACGGCGGGCGGCTGACCGTGCGGGTGGTGGAGGAGGCGGCCGCGTATCGGCGCGGCCTGGAGGAGGCGTTTGTCGCCGCCGGCCATCGGGTGGCAGCCGAGGAAGAGGTGCCCGACCTGGCGCTGGTGGCGATGAGGGTGGCGGCAGACTGCGCCCGGCTGGAGTCTTGGTCGGCCAAGGCACCGGTGGTGGCGCTGGTGGAGCCGGGCGATGCAGAGACGGTGGCCCATGCCTTCTACCACGGGGCGGTGGCGGCGGTGGAGTGGGAGGCGGAGACGGCGCGCATCGTCGAGGTGGCCGAGGCGGCGGCGCGGGGCGATGCGCTGCTGTTGTCGGCGACGGCGCGGGGTCTGCCGGGCACCGTGGTGGACCCGCATGCCGAGCGCCCGCAGGTGGACGATGAGGAAATCGAGTGGTTGGAGGAACTGGCCCGGGGGGCGACCGTCGTGGGCCTGGCCGACGACTACGGGTACTCCGAACGGGTCATGTTCCGCCGGCTTCACGACCTCTATGCCCGACTGGGGGCAGCCAATCGGTCGGAGGCCCTGATCAACGCGGTGCGTTTCGGCCTTCTGCGCGAAGCCGAGTGAGCCCCGCCGCGAGGGGAGACGGCGGCCGCCGGCGCCGCCGAGTGGCGGAGATGGGCCTCGAGTTGCCAAACTGAGGGCATGCGCAAGCGCGGCAAGCTGGCCCTGGCGGTAGTGGGCGGTCTGGTTCTTGCCCTCGTGATCGCGTGGGCGGTAGTGCTGTTCGCCTTCCGCGACGTGGCCACCACCCTGGACGAGGAGGATGTGGGCCTCACCGTGATCACCGGCGCCGGCCGTCCGGGGGATTACGGGCTGTACGTGTATGCCACCACCGGCTACGAGACTACCGACGCCCTGGCCGGCGCCCGGCACGACTACCCAGGGGAGACATACCTGACCATCCAGCCGGGCGGCTGCGGCACCCTGGTGCGATGGCAGCCCATCGCCCAGCGCTATGAGGAGTGGGACTACTGCCCGGACGGGCGCCTGGCCGGCCGCAGTGCGTACTTCGAGTGGTTCCAATTCGGCAACACCGACCGTTGGGAATGCTCGGAGCCGGTGGCGGTGCAGGGAGAGCCGGGCAGTTCCTGGGTGGCCGAGTGCATCCGGCCCGAGACCCCGAATGCGGCCGCCGCCGCGGAGATCATCACCTACGAGGCCTTGGGATACGAGATCCTGACGGTCGATAGCACCGGAGTGCAAACGTTGCATGTGCGCGCCGTCGTCGTCGGCACCGGCGGTTCCGTGGCGGAGGGGCAGGTGGACACCTGGTACCTGGTGGGGACCAACTTGCCGGTGCGCCGGGTCGTGGTCCACGACAGCACCACCGACAGCCGCATCGGCAGTGTTAGGTACCACGAATCGGCCGAGATCAATCTGGTCTCGCTCGAGCCGCGCGGCTAGACGATCCTCTCCCCCTTCCGCGGGCGGAGCGTCCGATAGTCTGCTCCAGATGGTCAATCGCGTCGCTGCCCTGCTTGCGATCTCGGTACTGGCGAGTGTGCTGGTCGCCCCCGATGCCGGCTCCACGGAGGAGACGGGTAGAGCCACCGCGCCCCGGAAGATGATCCTGCTGTCGGGGGCGGTGACGGGGGACCGGGCCACGCTGGGGCAACGTGATCACTTCGGTGCCGGCGAGCCCGTCGGCGGCCATCTGCTGCTCGATCCGGGTGGGGGGCGCTTCGTTGCCCGGTTTGTGTTTCCCGCTCGCGATGGTGAGGCCGACCTGTTGCTGGCTCTGCGAGCACCGAGGGCGGGCGAGGGCAGGTGGCGGGTGGACGTGCGCCGCGACGGGGCGTGGGTCAGGCTCTGGAGCAGCGGAAGTTCCGGGGGGACCTGGTGGGGTGGTTCCCTTCCGCTGGCGGGGGAGGTAGGAAGGCGGGTGGTGGTGCGCGTTGTGGGGCGGGGAGCCCCGCTGGCCCTGGACCGGTTGGTCCTGGCTTCGGCTCCCTGGCGGCCTTCGCCCGGCACGACCTGGCAGTGGCAGCTCAGCGGCCCCATCGACACCTCGCGAGACGTGGCGATGTACGACATCGACCTGTTCGAGACTTCGGCTGCTCTGATCCAACGGCTGCATCAAGCGGGACGGGTGGTGGTGTGCTACTTCAGCGCTGGGTCGTGGGAGGACTGGCGGCCGGACCGGGAAGGGTTCGCCGCCGTCGTCAGGGGCCGCCCCCTGGAGGGCTGGCCGGATGAGCGCTGGCTGGACGTGCGGCGCCTGGACCTGCTGGCTCCGGTGATGGAAGCACGCCTGGACCTGGCGGTGGCGAAGGGGTGCGACGGCGTGGAGCCGGACAACGTGGACGGCTACGAGAACATCACCGGGTTCCCGCTGACCGCGGCCGACCAGCTCCGCTACAACACCTGGCTGGCCGAGCGAGCCCACGAGCGGGGCCTGTCGGTGGGGCTGAAGAACGATCTCGGCCAGGTGCCGGCCCTGGTGCGCCTTTTCAACTGGGCACTGAACGAGCAGTGCTTCGAGTACGCCGAGTGCGCCACCCTCATCCCCTTCGTGGCCGCGGGGAAGGCGGTCTTCGGCGTGGAGTACCGCGGGAATCCGGCCTCCTACTGCCCGCGGGCTGCCGCCTGGGGATTCTCATGGCTGCGCAAGCGCCCGGCTCTCGACGCCTGGGTGATCCCCTGCGCTGCTTAGTCGTCGCCGCGCGACTGGCGGCCGCCGATGAGGACGATCACCCCGAGGGCGATGATGAAGACCGGCCAGAGCCGCCACAGGCGCACGTCCCACACGTCGAGGGCGTAGAGCAGGTAGGCCAGGCCGACGAGCATGAACAGGATCCCCGAGATGAAGGTTGCCGGGTGCTCCCTCACCGTTGCACCTCCACCTTGCCGATCGCTACCTCCAGCTCGAGCCGCAGATGGGACTCGCTCGGCGCCAGGCCGTCGCCGCAGGTGAGTTGAGCGGCCGTGCCGTGGCATATCAGGTCGACCATAAGGCCGTCGCTCCTCTCACCGAGCACGATCAGCTCGCCGACCCCGGACTGGGCCTCGATTGCCAACGGCAGGTCAGGGGGCACGATCACTATGAGCTCGCCGATGATCACGCTGGCCTGAATCTGCTCCCCGGCGAGGGCATCGGCTTCGCGCAGGTCGAGTGTCATCTTCCCCAGGCCCCATCGGTACTCGTCCTCGACCACGGTGGGGGCGAGAGAACGATCTCCGAAGCCTCCGGAAAAGGGGATGTCCACCAGGGCCTGGATGGCGCCGGCGAACAGGACCAGCACGGTGAGGACTATGCCGAAGGCAATCAGGCCGCCGTGCGCCCCGGTGCGGGCTCCGAACACCAGAGCCACTCCGACGATGATCAGGGCGGAGGGCAGCAGGAAGCGCCAGGGCACGTCCACCAGGTCCAGCGCCTCGAGCAACCAGCCGGCGCCGATCAGCACCAGGATGGCGCCGATGACTATGTGGCCCAGGCGGGCGCCGCCGGGGCTCGGCAAAGCGGCCGGCCGGGTGGGGGGACCGAAGTCGGCGACGGACGCCGGCTCCGCGTCGGAGGGGCTGAGATCGGGGACCGGGGGCAGCGGCCGGGTGGGGTCGTCGGTGGGGAGGGTGGGGTCGTCGGTGGTCATCGGCGCGCTCCAAAGGCGAAGAGCCCTAGGCCGAACAGGATGAGGGCGGCGGGCCAGAAGAAACGGTGCAGGTCGGGCAGTGCCCAATCGAGCAAGAGGAACACGCCGATGGCCACCAGGACCGCCCCCATCACCAATCGGGCGCCGCGGGCAGCCGACCCCGGGCGGGAGGAGGGTGAGTCTCCGGCCGGGGCGTGCGAGGAGACCGGGCCCGACGAGGAGCCGGTTAAGGGGGCGGCGGTGATGGGCTCCTCGGGGACCACGATCCAGGCGATGAGGTAGGCCAGGAAACCGGCGCCGGCGGCGAAGAAGAGGGCGACGAACGCCAGTCGGACCAGGGTGGAGTCCACCTCAAGGTACCGGGCCAGGCCGCCCGCCACTCCTCCCAGCATGCGGTCGGTGCGGCTGCGGTAGAGGCGCCGGCGGGGCGCAGGGGCGGTCACATCCTCAAGGCTAGGCGCGCCGGAAGCGGAACGCCGGGTGAGATGCCGACCGGGCAATCGGGCCGGATGCGAGCAGTCCGATCAGACGATGCGGTCGCGGATACGGGCTGAGAGGAAGTCGAGGCTGGACACCACCACCGCGATGGCCAGCATCTGCACCGAGGCGGCCCGGTACTGAACCAGGTTGATGTTCTGCTGCAGCAAGAAGCCGATGCCGCCGCCGCCGGCGAACCCGATGATGGTGGACATGCGGACGTTGATGTCCCAGCGGTACAGGGTGAAGGCGATGTAGGGCGGCACGATCTGGGGCACCACCGCGTAGACGACGTTCTGCAGGCGGGTCGCCCCGGTGGCGGTGACCGCCTCGATGGGACCGGGGAGGATGCTCTCCACCTGCTCCGAGTAGAGCTTGGCCAGGCCGGCGACCGTGTGCAGGGCCAGGGCCAGCGACCCGGCGAAGGGACCGAGGCCGACCCAGACCACGAAGACGATGGCCATCACCAGCGGCTCCACCGAGCGGACGGCGTTGAACAGGGAACGCGATAGGTAGTAGGTGAGGAGACCGGTGGGGAGGGCGTCCAGGTGGCGGGTGGCCCAGGCCAGGCCCAGGCCGAGTATTGCCCCCACCAGACCGGCACTGACCAGGCTGATCCCGTCCGCGAAGAGGGCGAGCAGCCGCTCCATGGCGTTGCCGAGGGCGACGCCCAGGGCGCCGCCGGCCGCCAGGCCGACGACCGCGACGATGAACATGAACAGCCCGGACAGGATCCCGGGGATCCGGTCGCGTATCGGGCGGGCCCAGCGGGCGGCCAGGATGGCTCCGGTGATCCCCAACAGCAGGGCGCCGGCGGTGGCCGGGATGGCCTGGTTGTCACCCCCGTAGCGGTACAGCCAGTTAACCAACCCCCCGATGCTGGTGGTGATCACCGCCACCGCCAGGGCCCCGGCCGGGTAGCGGAGCATCCGGACGACGGGGCGAGGCAGATGGTCGTTGAGGGTATGGCCCAGGCGGCTTCCGCCCATGGCCAGGGCGCCGGCGGCGAAGACCGCCACCGCCGGGGCGAAGAAGGTGGTGAGGATGTCACCCAGCTTGGCCAGGAAGCCGGCCAGGAACCCGAACGGGCCGAGCGGCTCTTGGGCGACGTTGCCGATGTATATCAGCAGGTAGCCGGTGAGGAGGAGCCCTTCCAGCAAGATGAGGGTCATGAGCAGCCAGGCGCCCATGCGGATGTAGCGGGCCCGGCGCGAGGGATCGGCCACCCCGCCGGTGGCCAGCAGCCAGCGCATCAGCAGCCAGCCGGCCCCGGCGAAGGCGGCCAGCGCGATAGCCGCGTTCACCGGGTGGTCGGGGAAGACCCCCTCCCCCAAGGAAGTCACCAGCCCTCCCCACAGGGAGCCGCCGAAGACGCCCAGGGGGATGCCCACCAGGAACAGCGCCATGCTCAGCAGGGGGGAGCGGATCCCCCTCATCAGGTTGCGGGCCGAGAAGAAGGAGAGCGGGATCCCTACCGCGATGCCCAGGGTGGTGGCCATCAGGGCCAGCATCACCGTTTCGATGATCTTGTCCCAGGTGTCCAGGGCCGGCTTGCACCTGGTCCAGCTGGACCAGCCGCCCTGACGCTCCACGCGGGTCACCCGGAGGTGCTGGACCTGATCGTCGGTGCGCTCGGGGAGGTCGATGACTGCCTCAAGGGTCCCGTCGGAGGCCACATCCACGTTCGCCCGCCGGAGGACCACCCCTTCTGCGTTGGGGATGAAGGAGAGGGGCATGCTGGTGCCGGCGGCGAAGCCGAAGCCGCTCACGGTGACTTGCCCGCCCGGGTCGGCACAGGCCGGATCTACCGTGATGTAAGGGCCCGAGGTATCGGGCTCGGCCGGGGTGAACCCGCCCGGCGGGCAAGGCACCATGATCTCGGTCTCGTGGAAGACCTGCTCCTCGGGAAAGCTGATCAGGTCGGGTCGGGCAAGGCCGCGGAGGATGCGCACCAGCGACTCGCGCCGCTGGGGCGACTTCACCTCCTCGAGGTCCACGTCGGTCTTCTCGAAGGCGAAGGCGTAGACGACCACGACCAGCACAATGAGGATGAACACCGTCAGGGTCCGCACCAGCGGGTGTCCCGGGCGGGGCTTCCTCACGCTCGACCGGCCCTGGGTCATCTATCTCCCCTCACCCGATCCGCTCCGCGTCCTTGCCGTAGATCTCCTTGAACTTGGCGTCGTCGATCTCCTTGGGGCTGCCGTCGAAGACCTTGAACCCGTCGTTCAGGGCGATGGCCCGATCCGCGTAACGATGGACCAGGTCGAGGAAGTGGAGACTGCACAGGGTGGTCACCCCGTCGGTGCGGTTGATGTCCTCCAGGTACTGCATGATGCCGTGGGCCAGGACGGGGTCGAGGCTGGCCACCGGCTCGTCGGCCAGGATCATGCGCGGCTGTTGCACCATGGCCCGGGCGATCCCCACCCGCTGCTGCTGGCCGCCGCTGAGCTCGTCGGCCCGGCTCCAGGCCTTCTCGGCGAGCCCCACCCTGGCCAGCTGTGCCACCGCTCGTTCCACGTCGGCCTGGGGGAAGCGGTTGAAGAGGCTCAGGGCCGGGTTCACGTAGCCCAGGCGCCCGGCCAGCACGTTGGTGATCACCTTGGAGCGGTGCACCAGGTTGAACTGCTGGAAGACCATGCCGATGCGGCGGCGGATGC
>CAZJRF010000097.1:0-7240 GCA_964548475.1 uncultured Acidimicrobiia bacterium | reverse complement strand
CCCACGCCCGGAGGCCGCTGCCTCAGCCCTCTGCTTCGGCCTCCTCGTCGGCGTTCAGCAGCCGCACCTGAAGCGTCTCGCCCGGCCGCAGAGTGCGGGAGTACAAGAGCTGCCTGCCGGGCTTCGCGAAGCGCCGGAACGCACCGATCACAGCGGCGGCGGTGCCCAGTCCGGCCAGGAGGGCGTTGCCCCGCCGGGCCCCGCCGGCCAGGGTACGGATGCCTGTTCGAATGAAGTCCACGACGCGATCTTAGAGGCCCGGCGGGGGACGTCACCGCCTAGAGTGAAACCGTGTTCCGATACCGCAACAGCCTGGTGAAGTGGCTGGGCATCGTCCTGGCCGTGATGCTGTTGCTCTCTTTCACGCTTCCCCTCATCCTCTCCGGCCGGTGAGCGATACCTTCCTCCCCGGTGAGACCTGCCTCCTGGTGGACGGGCGGGGCCGGCACTACCTGGTAGATCTGACTCCGGGGGGCACGTTCCAGTACCACGTGGGGGCTCTCGCCCTCGACCGGGTGATCGGACAACCGGAAGGGACAGTGCTGCGGTCTTCGGGCGACGGAAGACTGGTGGCGCTGCGCCCCCGGCTGGCCGATTACATATTGCGGATGCGCCGGGGGGCCCAGGTCGTGTACCCCAAGGACATCGGGCCGATCGTCCACTGGGGAGACATCGGCCCGGGCATGAAGGTGCTGGAAGCAGGGACCGGCTCGGGGGCCCTCACCATGGCTCTGCTGCGAGCGGTGGGCCCCACCGGCGCCGTCATCAGCGTGGAGGAGCGCCCGGATCACGCCGCCGGCGCCCGGGAGGCCATCGCCCGATTCTTTGGGGAGTTGCCAGCCAACCTGGATCTCCGCCTCGGGCGGGTGGAGGAGATGGTCCAGGAGATAGCTCCCGACCGGCTGGTCCTCGATCTCCCGGAGCCGTGGCGGGTCGTGCCGCCGGCGGCGGCCGGCCTGGCCGACGGGGGCGTCCTCACCGCCTACCTGCCCACCGTCCCGCAGGTGCAGCACTTGCACGATGACCTCCGCCGCTCCCGGCGGTTCCTCGACGTTTTGACCTTTGAGGTCCTCTTGCGGGAATGGGTGGCCGAGGGCCGTTCGGTACGGCCGGCCAGCCAGATGGTGGGCCACACCGGGTTCATCACCACCGCCCGCAAGGTGGCCTCCCTTGGGGGCGAGGAGTCGGCCGATCAATAAGCAGGACCCCGCCGCAGGGCGGGGTCCGCAGCCGAGCGAGCGGCCGGTGGGCTACTCCTCGATGATGAAAATGCACTCGCCGGGGCACTCCTCGGCGGACTCACGAGTTGCGTCTTCCAGGCCCGCCGGGACCTGAGCGACACCTTCGGAACCCTGTGGGTTGCCGTTGGCGGCGGCGAAGATCTTCTCGCCCTCCCGCACGTAGGCCAGTCCGTCGTCGAGCAGCACGAAGACGTCCGGAGCGATCTCCTCGCAGAGTCCGTCACCGGTGCACAGGTCCTGGTCGATCCAAACCTTCATCATTCCCCTCTGTCGTTGGGTCTGGGAAACATTGTACCGGGGCGGCTAGGCCCTCCCGTCCACTCGCCGGCTTCCCCGCGAGCCACGATCGACCCGGCCGTATACTGACCGGCGGCCGACCCGGGAGGCCCCCGTGCCCGAGGGAGAGCGCTCCGCCCCGGAGCTCGCTCAGACCATCCGAATACTCGAAGAGGAGATTGCCGTCCTTCGGCGACGGCTGCAGGATGCCCCCCGGCGCATGCGGACGATGGAGGAGCGTCTGCTCGAGACCAGGGGCCGGCTCTCTCAGGCCGTGTCTCAGAACGATCGACTCTCGGCCGCCCTCGCCGAGACGCGTGAGCAGCTGGCCATGCTGCGGCGCGAGGTCGAGGAGCTGACCGCGCCCCCCAACACCTTCGCGGTAGTCGACCGCGTCAACCCCGACGGCACCGTGGACGTCTTCGCGGCGGGGCACAAGCTACGGGTAGGAGCGCAGCCGACCATCGAGGTCAAGCACCTGGAGCGCGGCCAGGAGGTCCTGCTCAACGAGGCCATGAGCATCGTCGACATGCGCGCCTTCGACGCGGGAGGAGAAGTCACCACCATCAAGGAGATGCTCAGCGACGGGCGGGCCGTCGTCGTGGGTCCCGCCGACGACGAGCGGGTGGTGGGCCTGGCCGGTCCCATGGAAGAGGTTCACCTGCGCGTGGGCGACGCGGTCCGGCTCGATCCTCACACCGGGCTGATCCAGGAGCGTCTGGTGCGCCCGGAGGTCGAGGAGCTGGTACTGGAAGAGGTCCCCGACGTCACCTACGACCGGATCGGCGGCCTGGCCGCTCAGATCGAGACGATGCGTGACGCGGTGGAGCTTCCCTACCTGCACAAGCAGCTGTTCGAGGAGTACCGGCTCAGCGCCCCCAAGGGGGTCCTCCTGTACGGGCCGCCCGGGTGCGGGAAGACCCTGATCGCCAAGGCGGTGGCCAACAGCCTGGCCCGGGCCGTGGCAGCCCACACCGGGTCGGCCGACGCCCGCTCCTACTTCCTCAACATCAAGGGCCCCGAGCTTCTCAACAAGTACGTGGGGGAGACCGAGCGACAGATCCGCCTGATCTTTTCCCGGGCCAAGGAGAAGTCGGATGAAGGGGTTCCCGTCATCGTCTTCTTCGACGAGATGGACTCGCTGTTCCGCACCCGGGGCAGTGGGGTCTCCTCGGACGTGGAGTCGACGGTGGTGCCCCAGTTGCTCTCTGAGCTGGACGGGGTGGAAGGGCTGAAGAACGTGATCGTCATCGGTGCCTCGAACCGGGAGGACCTGATCGACCCGGCCATCCTGCGTCCGGGCCGGCTGGATGTGAAGATCAAGATCGAGCGTCCGCACGCAGCCGCCGCACGGGAGATCTTCGGCATTTACCTGCAGCCGGACCTCCCCTTGGCCGAGCAGGACCTGGCGGCGGCGGGGGGGGACGTGTCTGCCCTGGTCGCTTCGCTCATCGACCGGGTGGTCGAAGCCATGTTCGCCGAAGCTGAGGAGAATCGCTTCCTGGAAGTCACCTACGCCAACGGCGACAAGGAGACCCTTTACTTTCGAGACTTCGCCTCGGGGGCCATGATCGAGAACGTGGTGCGGCGCGCCAAGAAGGCCGCCATCAAGCGGCAGATCGCCGGGGGCGCCCGGGGGATCGGCGTCGACGACCTTCTTGAGGGGGTCCGGCAGGAGTTCCGCGAGCACGAGGACCTGCCCAACACCACCAACCCCGACGACTGGGCGCGCATCTCGGGGAAGAAGGGGGAGCGCATCGTGTACGTGCGCACCCTGGTCGAGGGCGACGCTCCCCGCCGTTCCATCGAGGCCGTCAGCACGGGCCAATACCTGTGATCCGAGCCGTCCACAAGGTCCTGGGCACCGAGACCGAGTTCGGCATCGCCGTGCGGGGCCGGCCGGCCTACGACGGGGCCATCGCTTCGAGCCTGGCGGTGGCGGCCTACGGCGGCGCCTCCCAGATCCGATGGTCCTACGAGGAGGAAAGCCCGGGCCGGGATGCCCGCGGCTTCGGGCCATCCGTGGCGGAGATGGACACCGGCATGCTGAACACCGTCTTGAGCAACGGTGCCCGCCTCTACGTGGATCACGCCCACCCGGAGTACTCCACGCCGGAGTGCTTCGACGCCCTCGAGGCCGCCCTCTACGACAAGGCGGGAGAGCTGATCATGGCGCAGGCGGCTTCTGCCGTCGCGGCCGACACGGGCGAGTCGCTGCTGATCTACAAGAACAACACCGACGGTAAGGGCAACTCGTACGGGTCTCACGAGAACTACCTGATGGCTCGCTCGGTCCCTTTCGGCCGGATCGTCGAGCACCTGACCTGCTTCCTGGTCACCCGTCAGGTGCTGGCCGGGTCGGGCAAGGTAGGCAGCGAGAACGGACGGCCGCCGGTCGCCTATCAGATCAGCCAGCGTGCGGATTTCTTCGAGGAGGAGGTGGGTCTGGAGACCACCACCCGGCGTCCCATCATCAACACTCGCGACGAGCCGCATGCCGACCCCGCGGCCTACCGGCGGCTTCACGTGATCGTCGGGGACTCCACTCTCTCCGAGCCGCAAACCTTCCTGAAGCTGGGAAGCACCGCGCTGGTGCTCGCCGCCCTGGAGGAGGACGCGCTCGGGCGGCCTCTGGCCCTGGAGAGCCCGGTCGAATCGCTATGGGGGATCAGTCACGACCCGAGCCTGCGGCGCACGGTGCGCCTCGCCGGAGGCCGCACCGCCACCGCCCTGAACTTGCAGGCCGAGTATCTGGAGCGGGCGGTGACGCGAGCGGCCCGGGAAGGCGCCACGCCGGCGGAGGAGCGCCTCCTGGCACTCTGGGAGCGAGCGCTGGCCGATCTGGAGCGTGATCCCCTGTCGACGTCCGGCTATCTGGACTGGACGGCCAAGCTCACCTTGCTGGAGAGCTATCGCCGTCGCGACGGGCTTCCCTGGGGCCATCCCAAGCTGCGGCTGCTAGATCTCCAGTACCACGATGTGCACCCGCGCCGCAGCCTGTACCGGCGGTTGCAGGGAGCGGGGCACGCTGAACGCTTATTCACCGACGAGCAGGTCGAACGTGCCACGGCCCAGCCCCCCGAACGCACCCGGGCGTACTTTCGCGGCCGCTGTGTCGCCAAGTACCCGCGAGCCCTGGTGTCGGCCAACTGGGACTCCCTGGTTCTCGACACGGGCCGGGAAGCATTACAGCGGGTGCCTATGATGGATCCGCTGCGCGGGGGCCGGGAGAGCGTGGCCGATCTCATAGACCGGTCCCCCTCGGCCGCCCATCTGATCCGTGCCCTCGGAGGAGTGAATGGCCGAACAGGAACGCAAACATCCCCGCCGGTCTGAGGCTCGCCGGGAGCCGGAATCTACCCCGGTGGTCCATCGCGACCTCGGCGGCGAACTGACCGAGAAGATCGACGGCCTCCTCGAAGAGATCGACAGCGTCCTCGAGGAGAACGCCGAGGAGTTCGTGCGGGACTACGTGCAGAAGGGGGGCCAGTGATCGGGGGACGCCCCGGTGCCCCGGATCCTGCCGTGGTACCGGCGGAGAGCTTCACGGCCATGCTGCGGGCACGGCGCCTGGAGCCGCGCTGGGCCGTCCCTCCCGAGAGCTTTCCCGTCGACGCCCCGGAGGGCACCACCGTGCTGGCCTTTCGCTACCGAGACGGAGTCATCATGGCCGGCGACCGCCGGGCAACAGCCGGCAACGTGATTGCCCACCGCAGCCTCCAGAAGGTCTTTCCCGCCGACCGGTATTCCGCCGTGGCCATCTCCGGCACAGCCGGGGTCGCCATCGAGCTGATCCGGTTGTTCCAGACTGAGCTGGAGCACTACGAGAAGCTCGAAGGCAGCTGCCTCAGCCTGGAGGGCAAGGCCAACCACCTGGCCGCCATGGTGCGGGCCCACCTCCCCATGGCCTTCCAGGGCCTCGTGGTGGTGCCCTTGTTCTGCGGCTTCGACGAGCTCACCGGCCGGGGGCGCCTGTATAGCTTCGACGTCGTGGGAGGCCGCTACGAAGAGACCGACTACGCCGCCACCGGCTCGGGCGGGCGGGAGGCCAAGGCGTACATCCGCACCGCCTTCCAGGAGGAGCTCCCCGAGGAGGAGGCGCTCCAGATAGCGGTGGAGGCCCTGGTCGCGGCCTCCGAAGAAGACTCGGCCACCGGCGGCCCCGATTTGCAGCGGGGTATCTATCCCAACGTAGTGGTGGTCTCGTCCGAGGGGTACCGCGAGCTCCCCGAGGAGCAGGTAGCCGGGGCGGCCCGCCGGGCAATGGGAGGCGGGCAATGAACCTGCCCTTCTATGTGCCGCCCGAGCAGCTCATGAAGGACCGGGCCGAGTACGCACGGAAGGGCATCGCCCGGGGGAAGTCGATCGCGGCCGTCGTCTATGCCGACGGCATCCTGCTGGTGGCGGAGAACCCCAGCGGCATCCTCCACAAGATCAGCGAGATATACGACCGGATCGCCTTTGCCGGGGTCGGCAAGTACAACGAGTTCGAGGCGCTGCGGGTGGCCGGCATCCGCCATGCCGACCTCAAGGGGTATGCCTACGCCCGCAGCGACGTGACTGCCAAGGGGCTGGCCAACGCCTACGCCCAGGTCCTCGGCCAGATCTTCACCCAGGAGGTGAAGCCGTACGAAGTGGAGATCATGGTGGCCGAGGTCGGCAAGGTGAGCGGGGAAGACCTGCTGTTCAAGGTCACTTACGACGGCACCCTCTTCGCCGAAGACGAATTCTGCGCGATCGGGGGGCAGGAGGAGCAGCTGGTGGCCTCCCTGCACAAGCACTTCCGGCCGGGCGCGCCGCTGTCCGAGGCCGTCGCCTGGGCCGTGAGCGCCTTCGAGGAGGCCAACTCCCGCACCTTGGAGCCCCACGAGTGGGAAGCCGCGGTGGTAGACCGGACGCTGGGCCGGCGCATGTTCCGCCGCCTGCGCGTTGAGGAGATCGCGCCGGTCTAGAAGATCCAGGTGAGAACCAGCCACACGCCCAGGGCGGCCAGCAGTGCCACCAGGCTGCCGGCCAGTACCAACCATTGCCGGGCCGGCGCAGGGGACGCCGGGCCCGTCGTGGGCCGGGGGAGATCGACGTCACCCAGATCCGCCTGTTCGACCAGGGCCAGTGCTTCATCCCGGCGGGAGAGGGGCACCCACACCTGAGTGGCGGCCATGGCGCCAATGGTGAGCCGGTAGGGCCCCAGCGACTCCCCCCGCAGGCGGGACTCGATGCCCTCCGAGCGCAGCAGAGCCGCACACAACTCGGCGGCAGCCGGATCACTCAGGGTCGCCAGCAGCACGAAGGGGTGCGGGTCGGGGCGAGGCACCCCCCGATGGTATCTGCCCCGTCCCGCTACACGCCGACGGCGCCGGGCGGGTTACCCTGCCCGGCGTGGAGAGGCGCATCGTGGGCATGGAGAACGAGTACGGGGTGACCTGCGCCCTGCGGGGGCAACGCCGCCTGTCCGCCGATGAGGTCGCTCGCTACCTGTTTCATCGAGTCGTGTCGTGGGGCCGCTCGTCGAACGTCTTCCTCGAGAACGGCGCGCGCCTCTACCTCGATGTGGGCAGCCATCCCGAGTACGCCACGCCGGAGTGCGACAGCCTCTACGAGCTGGTGGCCCACGACAAGGCAGGGGAGCGGGTGATGGAGGGCCTGCTGTCCTCGGCCGAGCGGCGACTGGCGGAGGAAGGCATCAAAGGACAGGTCTACCTGTTCAAGAACAACACCGACTC
>CAZJRF010000096.1:0-7476 GCA_964548475.1 uncultured Acidimicrobiia bacterium | reverse complement strand
TAGAGGAAGGGCGTGCCGGGGAGGGAGAGCAGGAGGGCATTGACCAGCTCGATCTCCCGGCGGCTGTTGCCGAGGAGGGGTGCCAGCCGGCGGCGGATGCCCAGGTTGAGGCGGGCGCGGCGGTCCCGGGCGTAGTGCCGGTACATGTAGTCCCGCTCCTCGTCGGTGACCATCTCCAGAGTCAGCTCGTCGTGGTTACGCAGGAACAATCCCCACTGGGCGTTCTCGGGGATGGGAGGGGTCTGCTCGAGGATGTCGATGATGGGGAATCGGTTCTCCATGCGCAGCCCCATGAAGATGCGCGGCATCAGCGGGAAGTGGAACGCCATGTGGGATTCATCGCCGTCCCCGAAGTAGGAGCGAGCATCCTCCGGCCACTGGTTGGCCTCGGCGAGGAACATGCGGTCGGGGAAACGGCGGTCGAGATTGCTCCGGAGGCGCTTGAGCACCGCGTGGGTCTCCGGAAGGTTCTCACAGCTGGTGCCCTCGCGCTCATGCAGGTAGGGGACGGCGTCCAGCCGCAGGCCGTCTACCCCCATGTCGAGCCAGTAGTCGATGACGCCCTGTATCGCCCGAACTACGGTTGGGTTGTCGAAGTTCAGGTCGGGTTGGTGGGAGAAGAACCGGTGCCAGTAGTAGGCCTCGGCGACGGGGTCCCACGCCCAGTTTGAGGTCTCGGCGTCCTCGAAGATGACGCGCGCGCCGCCATAGCGGTCGGGGGTGTCGCTCCACACGTAGTAGTTGCGCTCCGCGGAGCCGGCGGGGGCCCGTCGGGCGCGCTGGAACCAGGGGTGCTGGTCGGAGGTGTGGTTGATGACCACCTCGGTGAGCACTCGCAGGTTGCGGCGGTGGGCCTCGCGCAGGAAGCGCCGGAAGTCCCGGAGGGTCCCGTAGGCCGGGTGGACGCTTCGGTAGTCGGTGATGTCGTAGCCGTCGTCGCGCAGCGGCGAGGGATAGAAGGGCAGCAGCCAGACGGCGGTCACCCCCAGGTCCTGCAGGTAGTCGAGACGGTCGGTCAGACCCACCAGGTCGCCGATGCCGTCGGCGTTGGAGTCCTGGAAGGCCCGGATGTGGGCCTCGTAGACGACGGCGTCCTTGTACCAGAGGGGTTCATTTGAGGGGCGACGCGGCATGGGGCCAGCCTAGGCAACGGGGATGATTCCCGCCCCAGGTGGGGCGGGGCAGGGTGCGGGTCAGCGTCTGTGGGGCCGGCCTTGCCGGTGGTGCGATGTCGCGATACCATGACATCATGACCAAGCACACCACGGTACGACTGCCCGACGAGCTCGCTGAGCGGGCCGAGGTGGTTGCCCGCGTGCGGGGCACCAGTGTCAATCGGTTGATAGTCGAATCACTGGCCGCGGAGATTGAGCGGGTGCGGAGCGATCAATCCTTCACGGCCCGGGCTCGAGATCTTCTGGAGAGGGACAAGGAGCTCCTGGAACGCCTCGCCCGGTGACCCCCAACCTCACCCTGGGGGAGTACTTCTGGCTGGCCGGACAGGTCACCGGCAATGATCCCGTGTCGCTGGCCCGGGTGTCGAGAGTGGAACTGGCCGACTCGGCACTGCATGCTCCGGCCGCCGCGTTCGGCGACTAGGAGTCCTATCCGGACCTGTTCGACAAGGCGGCTGTGCTGGCCTACCGCCTGGTCCGAAACCATCCCCTCCCCAATGGAAACAAGCGTGCCGCCTGGGCCGGCCTGCGGATGTTCATCGACCTGAACGGTGGTCGCTGGTACCCCGATGCTCCTGTCATCGATGAGGCCGAGTCGGCCATGGTGGCCGCGGCCACCGGGGAGTGGGATGAGGCGGCCGTGGCCGCCTGGCTGTGCCGACGCGTCCGCTTCGCCTGAGATCACCCGCCCGCCACCAGCAACGGCACCCGGATCTCCTCGGGGGTGAGACCGCCGTGCTGGCCGATGAGGCGATCGTCGCTGAAACGGTGGAGCACCGCATGGCCCGGATCCGGGAAGAGGGCGCCGTCGGGGGCCCGCTCGGCGAAGCGGGGGTGCGGCGTCCCCGGTCCCCACCACCCCTCCATGTGCTCAATGGGCACCCAGGTGGCGGGCCGGCCGGCGGCCAGCGAGGCTCCTTCGCCGCGCACGAACAGGGCGCGGGGGTCTCCGTAGAGAGTGCGCCCCTCATGCTCGGGCTTGGCCAGCCGGATCTGGTGGTCCTTGGGTATGTCCACGTGGCCGTGGTCGGCGGTGCCCACCATCACCACCCCGGGGGGCAGGCGATCGGCGATGCGCTGCCAGATATCGGCCGTCAGGCGGACGGCCTCCGCGTACATGTCCGAAGCCTGTCCGCCGACGTGGGCGGCGAAGTCCACCTGGGGCAGGTAGAGCAGTACCAGGCGCCGGCCGGGCCGGGCCAACTGGAGAGCGGCGGTCACCGCCTCGGCGCCGTCGGCGTAGTGCTCGCGGCGGCAGCCCCGGTAGAGGACCCGGGTGAGCAGGCTTCCCTCGAAGCTGAGGGGCTGCAGGACGATCGGCTCCGCGGCGCCGGCCACCACCCGCTCCCAGGTGTTGGGCCGGGGAAGGAAGGCGTCGAAGTCCAGGTCGAGAGGGTCTCCCCACAGGGTGGTCCATTGGATGGTGTTGGCCACCTGGCCGGTCTCGGGGAGCCAGAGCTGGTAGCCGATCAATCCGTGACCGGCCGGGGGCAGGCCGGTGGCCAGTGTGGCCAGGCTCACCGTGGTGGTGGAAGGGAACCCGGCGTCCACCGCTCCCCGCCGCGCCGCCGCCAGGGGGGCGGCCTCCGGGTGGGCCAACTGCGCGTCCCCGAGCCCGTCGCAGAGCACCAGCAGGTAGGTGGCGGCCTCCGGGATCAGGGCGGCCAGGTCGGCATGGAGGGTAGGGGAGGCGGCTCGCCCAGTGAGCCGCCCCTCCAATTCGGCCACCAGGTTGACCAGCCCGCCCCCTGAGTAGTCCGGCGGGCGCATGGCCGGGCAGGGTAGCCGGAGGCGGGCGGGGATCGGTCGGTCCGGCGGGCGGGATGCACCGGGGTGCATGGGGTGGCTGCCGCACCGGTGGGTACCCTTGCCCGAGAGGTTCCGAGCGCCGAAGTGCCCTCCGGGCGGCAGCGCCGGGGCATTATGTGCCGACCAAGGGGGAGAAGCCTTGAGCGATGTCCCCGCTCGATTCGATGTGGCCGCCTACGACCGGTGGTTCGATTCGGCCTGGGGCAGGTACGCACTTGGGGTGGAGAGCCGGGCCCTGCAGCGGGCCCTGGGAGAGATCCGCGGCGTGCTGGCCCTGGACGTCGGCTGCGGGACGGGCCGGTTCCTGGACGTGCTGGCGGAGGGAGACGCCCGGGCAGTGGGGTTGGACTTGGACCCGTCCATGATCGCTCTCACCTGCAGTCGGGGACATCGCGCGGTCGTGGGTGATGGGCACCGACTGCCCTTCCGAGACGCTTGCTTCGACGTGTCGATAGCGGTGACCGTGTTGGAGTTCGTTGATGATCCGCAACAGGTGGTGGCGGAGATGATGAGAGTGACCCGGCAACGGGGGCGGGTGGTGCTGGCCCTGCTCAACCGGGCCAGCCCCTGGGGGATCGCGTCGGCCCGGCGGCGCCGGCAGGCGCCGTGGGCGTCCGCCCGCCTGCTGTCGGCGCGCCGGGTCGCCGACTGGTGCCGGTCCTACGGGATGGTGCGCCGGTACGGGGCCCTGTTCGCTCCGGCAGCCTTTCCGGGTGTGGATCGCCTCGGCCCGGTGCTCGAGACGGCGGGGCGGCTATGCCCGGGGCGGGGGGCCTTCCAACTGGTGATCGTCGAGAGGTGGTGAGTGATGCAGGTGAGTTGCCAGTTTGCCGTGTACCCGCTCGGGGCTGCGCGCCTGTCGCCGGTGATTGAGGCAGCACTGGAGGCGATGCGCGCGCGGGGGTTGCACCCCGAGCCGGGCCCGATGAGCACACAGGTGGTCGGGTCCGTAGGCGAGGTGTTCGGGGCCCTGTGTGATGCCTTTGTGGCGGCCGCCGGGGGCCCGTGTGTGATGACTGCGACGGTGTCCAACGCTTGCCCGGTCGTGGCCGACGTCGTCGGTGATTACTGAACTGCGGTTGCCGCCTCGCTCTGGGGAAGGGTGGTGAGGATCAGGGGTTGATGAGGGGTCCGCTCACCTGCTACCGGAGTGCTGCCCCCATGGCCGTGTCGAGCAGGGCGAGCAGGGTGGGCGCCCCTATCTGTTCGATGAGCCGGCGTGCTTCTTCTGCCGCCACCGCCGCCTCGGGTGTGCCGGCGCAGAGGAGGGCGGCGTGCATGCGGTTGCGGGCCACGTGGAGCTTGAGGGACAGCTCCTCCCAGCGGCGCCGCGCCTCCTCGAAGCCGGCCAGCGCCCCGTCCGGGTCGCCCTCGAGGGCGGACCGGGCCGCCTCGAGCTCGATGCGCCAGGCGGTGTTCATGCGTCCCAGGGGGAGACGTTTCTCGAGGTCGGCCAGAACCTCGCTGATCCGCTCCCGGTCTCGCAGCCAGATGGCGGCCTCTCCCGCCGGGAACAGCCATTCGCCGCTTCCCATGGGGTTCAGCGCCTGTGCCTGCCGGCTCAAGGCGTAGGACGCCTCGTGGTCACCGTCGAGGCCGGCGGCTTCCGCTCTGAAGACCAGGGCGTAGTAGCGGCTCTGCGGGTCGGTGGAATCCCCGGTAAGGGTGGCGAGGCGCTCGACCTCGCGCCGCGCCTCGGCCGGCTCCTCCCGATAGCGCAGCACGGTCCACCTCACCATCTCCAGCGAGAGCTGCTGCTGGGGGGGGAGCCCTTCCAGGTCCAGGCTCTCGAGGACGCCGAGCGCTCCGTCGAAGTCCCCGGTGGCCCGCAGCACGTCGAAGAGGTTGCCCACGAGGCTCACGGCCCAGCCGCGGTTGCCCAGGCGGCGGGCCTTCTCGAAGCCGGCCCGCAGGTTGGCCAACTGGGCCACCGGATCGTCGTCCCAGGTCAAGTGGCTCAGGTTGGTGCGGGCCCGCAGCTCGGTGGTAGGAAGCTCATGTTCGATGGCCAGCTGCAGGGCGCCCTCGAGCAGGGCGACCCCCTCCCGCAGCCGGCCCAGGTCGCCCAGGGCGGTCCCCTTGGTTATCAGATTCTGGGCGATCACCAGGGTCAGGCCCCGGCGCTCGGCCGCCACCAGGCTGGCGTTGGCCACCTCCACCGCCCTGATCAGATCGCCGGCCAGCATATGTGCCCGGGCGAGGATGGCGCGCAGCTCGGCGACCTGCCGGGGGTACAGGCTCTCGTCGGCGAAGCGAAGGGTCTCCTCGAGCAGCAGGATCGCCCGGCCGGCATCGCGTCTCTCCACCAGGATGCGGGCCACGAGTTGCACGGCGCCCAGTTCCTCACCCCGCTGCTGGCGTTCCACGTGCCAGGCCACCAGGCGCTGGGCAAAGCTCTCCGCCTCGTCGGGGCGGGCGAGGGCGGCCGCCGACTCGGCGGCGAGTTCCAAGAGCGGTGGGGCATCTTCCTCCCCAGGCGCGGCCTCCAGCGCCTTGCGGCAGTAGGACAGAGCCTGCTCGTGTGAGTGGAGGGCGGCGGCGCGCTCGGCCGCCGCCCGTAGTGCGGCGGCCGCCTGCCGGCTCAGCTGCTGGGCCTCGGGTCCCGCGGCGGCGGCTCCGGCACTCAGGTAGTGGCCGGCGACGAGGCCGGCAGCTTCGTCGTCTCCCAGGCTTTCGAAGTACCGGGCGGCTCGCAGGTGCCGCTCGCGCCGCTCGCGGCGGGTGAGCCGCCCGTAGGTGACCTCGCGAATCAGGGACTGCACGAACCCGTAGCGCCCCCGGTCCGGGGATTCCGGGTCGCGGCTGATCTCCAGCAGCTCGCGCCGAGTGAGCTCGCCCAGCTGACCGCGCAGAGCGTCCGGGTCGCGGCCGTGGACCGCAGCCAGAGCCTCGAGAGTGAAGGTGCGCCCCAGCACGGCCGCATCGCCGATGAGCGAGCGCGTCGACGGATCGAGGCGGTCCAGGCGGGCCCCGATCACGGCGTGGAGTGATTCGGGCACCGCCAGCCCCTCCAGGTCGCCGGCCAGATGGAAGCGGCCGTCCTCCTCGACCAGCCGGCCGTCGTCGATGATCATCCGCACCAACTCGACCGCGTAGAGGGGTACCCCTGCCGCGGCTTCCAGAACCCGTTCGGTGACCTGGGCGGGCGCTCCTGGGGAGATGCCCTCCACCAGGCGGCGCATGTCCTCGTCGGGCAGAGGCCCGAGGTGGGTGTACAGGAAGCTGTGGCGCCCTGCTCCCCAGCCGGGCCGGCGATCGAGGATCTCGGGCCGGGCCAGGGCGATCACCAGTATGGGGTAGTCGCGCGACCACTCGGGGATCCCTTCGATGAAATCCAGCAGGCCGTCGTCGGCCAGGTGCAGATCTTCGAAGACCAGCACCGTGGTACCCAGCTGGGAAACCTGTTCGAACAGGGTGCGGAAGGCGGAGAACAGCTCGCCCCGCTCCCCGGTGGGCAACTCGACCAGGCCCAGCAGCCCGGCCAGTCGCGGCTCCATCCACCGCCGCTCCTTGGGATCGGGCACGTACTGGTCGAGCATGACCATTAGCCGCTCGCGGGCCTCGACGGGGTCCTCGCCTCCCGCCAGGCCGGCGCGGCGGCGCACCATCTCGCCCAGGGCCCACAGGGCAATCCCCTCGCCGTAGGCCGGGGAATGGCCCTCGTGCCAGTAGATGGGCTCGGTGATGCCGTCCACGTACTTTTCGAATTCCCAGGCCAGCCGGGTCTTACCGATCCCGGCAATGCCCACCAGGGCCACCAGCCGGGAGCGGCGCTCCCGGCCGGTGGCGTGCAGAGCGTCCTTCAGGAGCCGTAGCTCCTCCTCCCGGTCCATGAACGGTGGCTCCAGGGCCTCGCCCCGGTGCCACCCGCCCCGTAGGCCGGCCACACCGGTGGCTCGCCAGGCCGGCACCGGCAGCTGCTTGCCTCGCAAGGCCTGTTCCCCAAGCGGTTCGTAGGCGATGGAGGACCGCGTGGCCCGGAAGGTGGACTCGCCCACCACCACCGCTCCCGGCGGGGCGATCGACTGCAACCGGGAGGCGGTGTTCACCAGGTCGCCGACGACCAGCCCGCGCTCGTTGCCCCCCGGGCCTACGGCCGCCTCGCCGGTGAGGATGCCCACTCGCACCGATAGGCCGGCAAGGTCCAGGTCCGCTCCCAGCTGGGGAATGGAACCGGTGAGTTCGAGACCGGCCCTCACCGCCCGCTCGGCGTCGTCCTCGCTGGCGGCCACGGCTCCCCACACCGCCATCACCGCGTCGCCGATGAACTTGTCGACCGTGCCCCCGAAGCGCTCAATCGTCTCCCGGGCGGCGGCGAAGTAAGCCATGAGGAAGGCCCGTACCTCTTCGGGGTCCCGTGACTCGGAGAGGGTGGTGAAGCCGACCAGGTCGGCGAAGAGCACCGAGACGAAGCGCCGCTCGGTCGGGGGAGCTTCGGGGGCGGGGAGAAGGGTCGGCTCGGCCGCGGTCGGCAGCGCCGCGCCGCACTCGC
>CAZJRF010000095.1:0-7555 GCA_964548475.1 uncultured Acidimicrobiia bacterium | reverse complement strand
GGTGTCAGGTGGGACTCTCCTCGAGCCAGATTCGGCAAGACGCTGATCGGGCCCAATCGTCAGATGACGTCACCACCCCCCGAGGTGCCGTCGAAGAAGCACACCATTCCCGGTTTCCAGGATCGTGACTTGCCGGCTCTTCTCGGCTGATCTGGCCCGTCGATCGGTGATAGCCTCGAATCCAGGGAATGGCCGGCCACGACCACGGCACTTGGACCGGGTGGAAAGCGTGGGCGTATGCGCTCTTCCACCGCAACCCCGCCTCCAGCCGAGCGGTGGTCGAGTGGGCGCGGCTCCGATCGGACATGCAAGTCCTCGACGTTGGGTGCGGGACGGGAGCGGCGGTTACCGCCGCTGCCCCCCTCCTCACCGAGGGCGCTGTCGTTGGCATAGACCCTTCTCCGGACTTCGTTCGCATCGCTGGCCGCCGCGCCCGTCATCTCCGTAACGCGTCCTTCCGGATTGCGCCTGCCGAAGAACTCCCCTTCGCGTCCCACCGGTTCGATCTTGCCTGGTCGGTGCACTCCACCCACCATTGGCACGACCTGACGGGGGGATTCGGTGAGGTCCGGAGGGTGCTTCGCCAGGGAGGGCGGTTCCTTATTGTTGAACGTCACGACGCGGATCGACCCTGGGGGATCTCGTTTCAACAGGCAGAAGCACTCGCACACACCTTGGCCGAGACCGGCTTCGTCAGCGTCGGAGTCGACGAGCGCATGCTCGGCCGGACTAGGGAGTACCTGATCACAGGCGAGATACCGAGTGACGACGATGAGCCGTCGGCAGGTGCCGGCTAGGACCGCCTGGCGATCCCAGCGCTGGTCCCACTCGATTACTGCCTAGACGCACACCCGACAGAAGCCCCGAAGAGACGGGTGATGATGCTGCGCCCTGGGCCAGCGTGCGGGAGTGTCACCCGAGCAGGGAGGACGCCTGGGTATCGGGAATCACGAGGCGCTGGCCCCGGGAGCCATCTGGACCGTAGGCTGCATGCTGAAGGGAAGAGCATGCAGACGGCGATCATCGTGGAAGACCTGCGGAAGCGCTACGACGAGGTTCGGGCTGTGGACGGGGCCTCGTTTGAGGTGAGGCGGGGGGAGGTCTTCGGAATGGTCGGCCCCAACGGCGCGGGCAAGACGACCACCATCGAGTGCATCGAGGGGCTGCGGCGGCCGGACGGCGGCCTCATCCGGGTGCTCGGTTTGGATCCGGCATCGGAGACCAAGGAACTGCGGCTGCGGACCGGTGTCCAGCTCCAGGAGTCGAGCCTGCCGGACCGGCTGCGGGTGATCGAGGCCCTGGGACTCTTCGCCTCCTTCTACCCTTCCGCCGAGTCGCCGGATGAGCTGCTGGCGCTGCTGGGTCTTGAGGAGAAGCGCCGAGCGCGCTGCGGAAAACTGTCGGGGGGTCAGAAGCAACGGCTGTTCATCGCCCTGGCGCTGATCGGCCGTCCCGAACTGGTCTTTCTGGATGAGCTCACCACCGGCCTGGACCCGCAGTCCCGCCACCACATGTGGGATCTAGTCCGGACTATCCGAGAACAGGGCCACACGGTCTTCCTCACAACGCACTACATGGAGGAAGCCGAGCGCTTGTGCGACCGGGTGGCCATCATGGATCACGGTCGGATCGTCGCGCTCGACAGCCCAACGGCGCTGATCCGAACGCTGGGCGTGGATCGCCGTTTGTCCTTCCGCGTCGAGCACGACTGCCCAGATCTGAAGCTGCACGAGCTGCCCATGGTGCAGCGGGTTGAGCATCTCGGTGGCCGTCTGGTGGTGTACGGACAGGGCGACCGTCTGGTGAGCAGCGTCGTCAACGCGGTCGAAGCGGCCGGCGTCAGTGTGCTTGACCTGCGGACCGACGCGCCCAACCTGGAGGACGTGTTCTTGCGTTTGACGGGCCGGGACATGCGGGAGTGAACATGCGCGGGCTGAAGCAGTTGTTCTGGGTCGACCTCAAGCTCTACTTCCGCGAACCGGTGGCGGCCTTCTTCACCCTGGCCTTCCCTCCGCTGATGGTGGTGCTGTTCGGGGCGATCTACGGGAACGAGCCGGACGTTCTCTTCGAGGGCCGGGGGGCGATGGATATCTCGATGCCGGCCTACACCGCCCTGGTCCTGGCCTTGGTGGGGTTGCTGTCCGTGCCGATCGCCACCGCTGCCTATCGCGAGCGAGGCGTGCTTCGGCGGTTCCGGGCGACTCCTCTCAAGCCGACCACCTACATCGTGGCCGACATCCTGGCCAACCTGCTGATGACCGCCCTGGGGATGATGGCGCTGGTGGCCTTCGGCTGGGCGCTGTATCGGGTCCGCCTCGAGGGCCGACCCCTGGATGTGGCCTTGGCGCTCATTCTGAGCGCGCTGGCCATGTTCGCTGTTGGCTACCTGATCGCCGGGCTGGCACCCGGGGCTCGATCAGCGCAGATCGTCGGCATGGTCATCCTCTATCCCATGATCTTCCTGTCGGGAGCGACCGTGCCGCTCGAGGTAATGCCCCAATCGGTCGAGCGCATCTCCAACTTCCTGCCCCTCACTTACGCCGTCCGGCTTCTGCGGGGCATGTGGTTCGGCGAACCCTGGGGGGATCACTTGCTCGACGTGGGCGTTCTGGCGGGAGTACTGATCGTGTGTGGCTCCCTGGCCAGCCGCTTCTTCCGCTGGGGTGAGCCCTAGCCCGACCGCCCGCCGAAACCCGCCCGGCCTGCATCTTCCTCGGAGGCTGCCTACAGAACTCGGACGTGTATCGGCGTTCGGCACCGGCCTAGCCCCGAACCGGCTATCTGCGCCTTCAGCGCCCGATCGGAATCTGCAGTGCGAAGATCAGGCTGGGAAGGTTCGTGTAGGGGTGCTGAAGGGCCTCTGGCGTCACCGTCGCCTGGGCCAGCATGCGGAAATGTCACCTGACAAGGGGTTCGTCGGGCCGTGTCCCCGGCGAGCGCGACCTTCGGGCTGTAGACGCGACCGTGACCTTCGGGCTACTGACCCCGACGATGTGGCTACCGATCCAACGGGCCGACCATCGGGTTGGTCACCCGATGCCGGGTATCAGGCCGTGCCTGCGAGGAGTCTCATCGGCCTCGGGAGGCTTCTCTGTTGGGAGACGCGCCGCTCGGCCTGGCGGGTATCCGGCCGAAGCCGTCCGTCTAGTGAGTCTTGCGGGAGAGCCTGCGCTCGTTCTCGGTCAGGTAACGCTTGCGGATCCGGATCGCCAGTGGCGTCACCTCGACCAGTTCGTCCTCGGCGATCCATTCGATGCCGGATTCCAGGGTGGGCCGGCGGGGTGGGGTGAGGCGAACGGCGTCGTCGTGATCATGGGTGCGAATGTTGGTGAGCTCCTTGGCCCGGGTGGGGTTGACCGTCATCTCACCGGGTCGGGAGGACTCGCCCACGACCATTCCCTCGTACACCGCCTCGCCGACGCCGACGAACATCTCCCCGCGCTTCTGCAGATGCTCGAGGGCGAAGCCCGTGGCCGGCCCGGAGCGGTCGGCGACCATCGCCCCTCCGGTACGCCCGGGCAGGTCCCCGGCCCAGGGTTGCCAGCCGTCGTGGTGCTGGTGAACCAGGGCGGTGCCCCGGGTGGCGGTCATGAGCAGGGAGCGCAGCCCGAGCAGTCCCCGGGCGGGGGCGAGGGCGGTCAGCACCGTGCGCCCGGCGTCCCCGGGCCGCAGGTCGATCACCCGCCCCTTCCGAGGGGCCAGGGCCTGGGTCACGGTGCCGACGTGCTCGTTGGGGACGTCGATGACCGCCCGTTCTACCGGCTCGTGGGGGATGCCGCCGATCTGGCGGATGATCACCTCGGGACGGCTCACCTGCAGCTCGAACCCCTCGCGGCGCATCGTCTCAATGAGCACCGCCAACTGCAGCTCGCCCCGGCCCGACACCTCGATGATCTCGGGAGAGGTGGTGGGCCCGATGCGGATGGACACGTTGCCCCGCACCTCGCGTTCCAGGCGCTCCCCGATCTGGCGCGAGGTGAGGCGGGTGCCATCGCGGCCGCTGAGCGGAGAGGTGTTGACGCCGAAGGTCATGCGGAGAACGGGTTCGTCCACCTGCAGGCGGGGCAGCGGCTGCGGGTCTACCGGGTCGGCCAGGGTGTCCCCGATCTCTACCTCGGGGAACCCGGCCACGATGAACAAGTCACCGGCCAGGCGCTCGGCCACCTCGACCCGGCCCAGCCCGGAGAAGCCCAGCAGCTGGGTGAGGCGGCGCCTGATCGGGGGCTCCTCCTCGTTGGAGTGGCACAGGGCGACCTGCTGACCGGCGCGCAGCGTCCCCTGGGCGACCCGGCCCAGGGCGAGCCGCCCCAGGTAGTCGGAGGCGTCCAGGTTGGTGACCAGGGCCTGGAGCGGGGCGTCCGGATCACCCCCGGGGGGCGGAATGGTCTCCAGGATGGCGTCGAGCAAGGGGGCCAGGTCGGCGCCTTCCCCGGGGATGCCCACGCCGGCCAGGGCGCGGCCGGCCCGGGCGTCGGTGGAGACGATGGGGAACTCGATGTGGTGGTCGGCGGCGTTGAGGTCCATGAACAACTGGTAGACGTCGTCGATGACGGCGTCGGATCGGGCGTCGGACCGGTCGATCTTGTTGAGCACCACCACCGCGGGCAGGTTGCGGGCCAGCGCCTTGGAGAGGACGTAACGGGTCTGCGGCATAGGGCCGTCGGCGGCGTCGACGAGCAGCAGGATCCCGTCGACCAGAGCCAGGGCCCGCTCCACCTCACCACCGAAGTCGGCGTGACCCGGGGTGTCGACCAGGTTGATGCGCACCCCTCGCCACTCGACGGAGACCGCCTTGGCCAGGATGGTGATCCCTCGCTCGCGCTCCTGGTCGTTGGAGTCCAGCACCCGTTCCACCCGGGTCTCGTGCGCGCCGAAGACCCCGGTGGTGCCGAGGATGGCGTCGACCAGGGTGGTCTTGCCGTGGTCGACGTGGGCCACCAGGGCGACGTTGCGGAAGGAGGGGCTAGACACCGGGAGAGTGATGGTACCGGGGGTTTGGAGTTCACCCACCAGGCCGACACCAGCGGACTGCGGGCCTGATCACAACCGGCTCTCGGGAGTCATGCCCGACCGGCCGTCGGGCTGAGAACCTGGCCAGGTTCCCGTCGGATCAGAGGGGCGGAGCCGGAAGACCCGCCGGAGTAGTCTCCTCTCATGGGCGGAAGCAACTCGGGGAAGCTGGCCGTCGTCACCGGAGCCTCCAGCGGGATCGGCGAGGCTACCGCTTTGGCGCTGGCCGCGCGCGGGTGGCGGGTGGTACTCGTTGGCCGCCGTCGGAGTGAACTGGAGCGGGTGGCGGCCACCATGGGCGCCGGTCCCGGGCGGGCTGTGGTGGCCGCCCTCGATGCCGCCGACGGTGCCGCGGTGCTGACCATGGCCGAGCAGGTGATCAGTGAGTACGGAGTCCCCGACCTGGTTGTGCACTCCGCCGGGGAGGGCCGGTGGCGGTTCGTCGAAGAGACAACACCCTCCGAAGTGGTGGAGATGTTGAACGCCCCCTACTTCGCGGCGTTCAACGTCACTCACGCGTTCATGGCGGGCATGCTGGGCCGCCGCAGTGGCCAACTGATCCACATCGACTCGGCGGCCTCGATCGTGCCCTGGCCGGGAGCGACCGGCTACGCCGCCGCCCGGTGGGCGCTGCGCGGCCTCCACGAGGCGTTGCTCCAGGATCTGCGCGGCACCGGCGTGCGAAGCCTCCGGATTGTCTTCGGCGAAGTCTCAAGCCAGTACTTCGTCAATAACCCGGGCAGCCACGAGCGGATACCGGGCATCGGCCGGACGATTCCGGTGACGAGTCCCGAACGCTGCGCTCAAGTCATCCTGCGAGCGGTGGGATCACGGCGGAAGCTCGTGGTCTACCCCTTCATGCTGCGCTTCTATCGCTGGCTGCACCTGGTGGCCCCCGGGCCGGTGCGCTGGGTGGTCTGGGTCACGGGCTGGAAGCACTGCTCGAGCCGCTGAGCACCTGCAGTCGGGTCACAGGCCGGCGGGCGAGGGTTCCCGTTGGATGTCCGCAAGGCAGGTAAGCCTCCGGGAGGGTTCGTCGCCCGATGCCGTTCGGTGGGGCGTGATGCCCCAAGTCCCGGTCTGCGGGCGCCATACCTCAAGATCTCAACCATCGGGCCCGTTGGCCCAGCACCGGCTGCATCGGGTGCCGGCATCCGACTGTGACCGTGGGGCTGGACGCGTGATAAGAAGCCTGGAGCCCAAGACCCGGCAGACAGCGCGTCGGGCCATCCCAGGCCCCAAGTTGATGAAAGCGCTTTCAGCAGTTGTGCAAGTAGAGTCTGCCGCCAACGACCGGTGGCACAGGGCCATCGGCGGGAGGAGGGACGACATGCGGAGACTCCGCTTTCTGGGACTCCTGGTGGTGCTCCTGCTGGTGCTCGCCGCCTGTGGGGGCGACGACGAGGCGAAGTTCTACACCACGGCGGGTGCGCTAGGCGAGGACGAGGTCGGCAACATCCTGGCCCATCAGCACATGTTCGTGGAGTTCGGCGTGGAGGATCCGGTGGCCTATGTCGATGCCACGGCCGAAGAGGTGTACGAGGTCATCGGGCCGATGGTGGAGGAAGTCAAGGACCTCGGCTACAGCGTGTTTGTCGATCCGACCATGGAGGGAGTGGGCCGCCGCCCGGACATCGTGGAGTATGTGGCCGACACTTCCGGACTGCCGGCGATGATGGTGACCGGTTTCTACTGGGATCCATACCTTCCGGACTGGGTGCGAGAGGCGACGGTTGAGGAGATCACCGATTGGCTGTTGGAAGAGCTTGATGAGGGCGTCGGTGACACCGATGTCCAGGCCGGCTGGATCAAGCTCGCCCACAGTTGGGACGGCATCACCACGGACGAGATGAAGGTGCTCGAAGCTGCGTGCGACGCGGCACAGGAGTCGGGTGCCTCCATCGGGAGCCACATCCTCTCCGGCTCGACGGCGCTGGCGGTTATCGACGCTCTCGAGGGCTTTGGCTGCGATCCGAGTCGCTTTGTCTGGATCCACGCGCCCTACACCGCCTTCACCGAGGAGGGTGGTGTCGAGTCGCTGTTGGCGGCCGCCGAGGCGGGTGCGTATCTGAGCTGCGACTTCATCGGCAGCGAGTTCTGGGCCGGCTGGCTTGAGGGCCACAACGAGAACTCGCGTCACCTGGAGCTGATCCAGACGCTGGTGGACGCCGGGTACGAGGACCAGATCATCATCGGATCGGACACGGGCTGGTACGACCCGGGCTTTCCGGAAGGATTCGTGGTGGAGCCCTACGACCAGATCATGTCGTTGTTCGTGCCCGACATGAGGGCCGCCGGGTTCTCCGAGGAGCTCATCGGGAAGCTCCTGCACGACAACCCCTGGAACGCCTACTCCCGGTAGTCTGCACCGGTCCTGCAATCGGACCGACGACCAGGGTCCCTCAACCTCGGCGGCCGCCCAGCCGTCGGCGGATGAGGGGCCCTCGTAGTCCCATCCGCACCCCGTACAGCCGGCCAACGGAGGCTCGCGTGAGCGGCGCGGCCCTGTCAGGGGTGCCCATGCGGCGAGCCGATCTGCGCGGCG
>CAZJRF010000094.1:4551-7661 GCA_964548475.1 uncultured Acidimicrobiia bacterium | reverse complement strand
ATGCGCATGGCGCTGCTGGCCCTGGTCCTGGGCGCCACCGAGTAGAAGGCGAGGAGGACATGCAAACCGGCTTGCGCGGCCGAGACCTGATCACTTGCCAGGAGTGGACCCGCGACGAGATCGACTCGGTCATCGAGGTGGCCCTCGACCTCAAGCGGCGCCGGGCCTTGGGGGAGCTGCACCCGCTGCTGCGGGACAAGGTGCTGGCCATGCTCTTCTTCTTCTCCAGCACCCGCACCCGGGCGTCCTTCGAAGCGGGCATGGCCCAGCTCGGGGGGCACGCCCAGTTCATCGAGTCCCAGACCACCCAGATCGCCCACGGCGACACCGCCAGGGAGATCGGGGAGATCCTGGGCCGCTACAACGACGGCATCGCCATCCGCCAGGTCGACTGGGGGGTGGGCAACGGCTACATCCGGGAGGTGGCCGCCGCCTCGCGAGTGCCGGTGCTCAACATGCAATGCGATGTCTACCACCCCTTCCAGATCCTGGCCGACCTGCTGACCATCATCGAGAAGAAGGGGGACCCGCGGGGTCTCACCATCAACGTGTCGTACGCCTACGCCGCCAGCTACCAGAAGCCGCTGAGCGTGCCGCAGAGCCTGATCCTGATGATGACCCGTTACGGCATGAACGTGCGCCTAACCCGCCCACCCGAGTTCCGGTTGATGCCGGAGATCGTGGCCCAGGCCGAGGCGAACGCCCGGGAGTCGCACGGCTCGTTCGAGATCCTCGACGACTTCGATGCCGGGTTCCGGGGAGCGGACGTGGTCTATCCCAAGTCCTGGGGCTGCATGCTCACCACTTCGGACGACGATGAGTCGGCCCGCATCGGTGCCAACCATGCGGACTGGATCTGCGACGAGCGGCGCATGGCCCTGGCCCAGGACGACGCCATCTACATGCACTGCCTGCCGGCCGACCGCAACGTCGAAGTCAGCGACGCGGTCATTGACGGGCCGCAGAGTGTGGTGTACGACGAGGCGGAGAACCGGCTGCACGTGCAGAAGGCGGTGATGGCCCTCACCATGTAGGCGGGCGACGCCCTCCGGAGGTGCGTATGCGAGCCAAGCGGGCAGTGGTTGCCATCGGCGGCAACTCGCTGATCAAGGACAAACAGCACCAGACGGTCGCCGACCAGTACGAGGCGATGCGAGAGACCACCGCCTCCATCGCCGACATGGTGGCCGGCGGCTGGGAAGTGGCCATCACCCACGGCAACGGGCCGCAGGTGGGCTTCATCCTGCGGCGCTCCGAGTTGTCGCGCCATGAGCTGCACGAGGTGCCCCTCGACGCGTGCGGGGCCGACAGCCAGGGTGCCATCGGCTACGCCCTGCAGCAGAACATGCGCAACCACCTGCTCGCCCGGGGCCTCGACCGGCCGGTGGCCACGGTGGTCACCCAGGTCGAGGTCAGCCCCGACGACCCCGCCTGGCAGAGTCCCTCCAAGCCGATCGGATCGTTCATGACCCCGGAGACGGCCGCCGAGCGACGGGCGGGGGAGGGCTGGGTGGTGGTGGAGGACGCCGGCCGCGGCTGGCGCCGGGTGGTGCCCTCGCCCGATCCGGTGCGCATTGTGGAGGCCGACGTGGTGCGTATGCTCCTCGATGCGGGGGTGATCGTGATCACCGTGGGCGGTGGGGGCATCCCGGTGGTGCGCGAGCCCGACGGTACCCTGCGAGGGGTGGATGCGGTCATCGACAAGGACCTGGCCTCGGCGATGCTGGCCGCGGTCATCGAGGCGGGTTTGCTGGTCATCACCACCGCGGTGGAGAAGGTGGCCCTGGGCTGGGGGACACCGCAGCAGCGCTGGGTCGACTGCCTCACCCTGGCCGAGGCCCGCTCCTATCTGGCGGAAGGGACCCACTTTGCCGCGGGCAGCATGGCTCCCAAGATCCAGGCCTGCGTCAACTACCTGGAGGCAGGGGGAGGCGAGGTGCTGATCACCGACCCCGTCCACCTGCCGGCCGCCCTGCGCGGGGAGACCGGCACCCGCCTGGTCCCGTGATGGGCCACGTCGTCGGCCTGCGCTGCCTGGTGTGCGGCGAGGTGTACGCGCCGGGAGAGGTGGACTACGTCTGCCCACGCCACGGGGTGGACGGCACTCTCGACGTGCTCTACGACTACGAGCGGATTGGAGTGGCCTTCGGTCGGGAAGAAGCGGCTGGTTCGACGGAGGCCGGCATGTGGCGCTTCCGCCCGCTGCTGCCGGTGGAGGCCGGCTCGGCGCCGCCGCCCCTGCTGGTGGGCGATACCCCCCTGTACCCCGTCCCCCGGCTGGCTACCGCCCTCGGCCTGGGCCTTGTCTGGGTCAAGGACGACGGGCGCAACCCCACTGCCTCCCTGAAGGACCGGGCCAGCGCGATGGCGGTGGTGAAGGCGGCCGAGGCCGGGGCCGGCCTGATCACCACGGCCAGCACCGGCAACGCCGCCGCTGCCCTGGCCGGGCTCTGCGCCGCCGCCGGGCGGCCGAGCTTGATCTTCGTGCCCGCCTCCGCCCCCCCGGCCAAAGTGGCCCAGCTCCTGGCCTACGGGGCGACGGTGCTGGCGGTCCAAGGCACCTACGACCAGGCGGTCGAGTTGTGCCTGGCGGGGGCGGCGGCCCACGGGTGGTACAACCGGACCACCGGCTTCAACCCCTACATGAGCGAGGGAAAGAAGACCGTCGCCTACGAGATCTGCGAGCAGCTGGGCTGGGAGGCGCCGGACGCCGTGGTCGTCAGCGTGGGGGACGGCGGCATCATCGGCGGCGTGCACAAGGGCCTGCGCGACCTGCTGGCCCTGGGCTGGATCGGCCGGATGCCCCGTCTGTATGGGGTGCAGGCGGCGGGCTCCAACTACCTGGCCGAGGCGTGGGAGAACGGGGAGGACCCGCTCACCAAGCTGCCCATCGCGGCCCACACCGTGGCCGACTCCATCAGTGCGGGCTTGCCGCGCGACCGACTGAAGGCGATGGCCGCGGTCCGGGAGACGGAGGGCGCGTTCCTCACCGTGAGCGACGAGGAGATCCTGGCCGCCATTCCCATCCTGGCCCGGGGGTCGGGGGTGTTTGCCGAGCCGGCCGGGGCGGCCGCCTGGGCCGGGCTGAAAGTGGCGGCCGGGAGCGGGCT
>CAZJRF010000094.1:0-4541 GCA_964548475.1 uncultured Acidimicrobiia bacterium | reverse complement strand
CCGCGAGACCGGGTGGTGGTGATCAACACGGGTAACGGTCTGAAGGATGTAGCGTCGGCGCGCCGCGCCGCCGAGCAAGCGGGGGCGGCCACCATCGAGATCGAAGCGGATCGCGAGTCACTGGAGAGGGCGCTGGCAGACCACGGCATCGGCCGCGGGGAGGCATGACATGATCGATCTGACCGTCCGTCCCGATGTGCTCGAGCGCACGGTGGCCCGGGCCCGGGAGCGGGGGATCACCATCCCCACCTTCGCCCAGATGGTGAACCCGGCACGGGTGCCGGCGGCGATCGTCCAGCGCCTAGCCGAGGTGGGTCTCTGGGACCTGGCGCCGCTCAACCTGTGGCGGATCACCTGGCACAACGAACCGGTAGACCACGGGGGCGGATACGGGCCGGTGAACTACCTGGAGTTCCCCCCCGCCTTGACCGGGGTGGAAGCCCGTATCATCGGCCTGGTCGGCAAGTGGTTCCCCACCGGGGCTCACAAAGTGGGGGCTGCCTTCGGCTGCTTGGTGCCCCGCCTGGTCACCGGCCAGTTCGACCCCACCCGCCAGAAGGCGGTGTGGCCCTCCACCGGCAACTACTGCCGGGGTGGGGCCTACGACGCTCACATCCTGGCCTGCGAATCGGTGGCCATCCTCCCCGAGGAGATGAGCCGGGAGCGCTTCGAGTGGCTCCAGCAGGTGGCGGGCGAGGTCATCGCCACGCCGGGCTCGGAGTCGAACGTGAAGGAGATCTTCGACAAGTGCTGGGAGCTGCGCCGCTCGGGTGAGGACGTGGTCATCTTCAACCAGTTCGACGAGTTCGGGAACTACCTGTGGCACTACACGGTCACCGGCCCCGCTATCGAGGAGGTCCTCCAGCGGACCATGCGGCCCGGCGACCGGTACGCCGGGGTGGTGTCGGCCACCGGATCGGGAGGGACCATCGGTTGCGGGGACTGGTTGAAGCAGCGCCATCCCCTGTCGAAGGTGATGGCGTCCGAGGCGCTGCAGTGCCCGACCCTGCTGCTCAGCGGTTTCGGGGCGCATCGCATCGAGGGCATCGGCGACAAGCACGTCCCCTGGATCCACAACGTGCGCAACACCGACCTGGTAGTGGCCGTCGACGACGCGGCCCCCATGACCCTCCTGCGCCTGTTCAACGAGGAGGCGGGCCGTGAGTACCTAGTGCGGTACGGAGTGGGGGAGGGGCTGGTGGCCGACCTGCCCCTGCTGGGCATCTCCAGCATCTCCAACCTGGTGTCGGCGGTGAAGTTCGCCCGCTGGTACGAGCTGGGGCCCAAGGACGTGGTGGTGACCATCCTGACCGACTCCATGGACCTGTACGACTCCCGGGTGGCCGAGCTGCGCGAGCAGCACGGCCCCTTGGACACGACCGGGGCAGCGATCGCGCATCACCGCTGGTTGCTGGGAGCGACCACCGATCACATGGCGGAGCTGGGCTACTGGGAGCGCAAGCGCCTCCACAACCTGAAGTACTTCACCTGGGTGGAGCAGCAGGGCAGGACCGTGGAGGAGCTCAACGCCCTGTGGGACCCGGCCTACTGGGAAGCCATCCAGGCCCAGGTGCCCGCCATCGACCGCCTCATCGACGAGTTCAACGCGGCGGTGGGGCTGCTCTGACGGCGTCGCGCGCCGGGGAGGAGAGCCGACCGGGCTGAGAGGAAGCCCCGTCGGGTCGCGAGCGACACGCGCCGGCACAAGCCGGCGCGTGTCTTGCGAGGCGGTGGGGAGGGTCAGCGGGTGGCGGCGGAGAAGTGGGCCGAGACGGCCGGCCAGTCCACCACGTTCCACCATGCCTTCAGGTAGTCGCCACGGCGGTTCTGGTACTTCAGGTAGTAGGCGTGTTCCCAGACATCGACGCCCAGGATGGGGTGGCCCTCGCAGCCGGCGACGGCTCGGCCCATGAGGGGGTTGTCCTGGTTGGCAGTGGAAACGATCTCGAGGCGGTCATCGTTCAGCACCAGCCACGCCCAGCCGCTGCCGAAGCGGGCGAGGCCGGCGGCTTCCAGTTTCTGCCGGAGGTCGGCAAAGCTGCCGAAGGTCGCGTCGATGGCGTCGGCCAGGTCACCGGTGGGCGCCCCACCGGCGTTGGGGGCCATCAGCTTCCAGAAGAAGCTGTGGTTCCAGTGGCCGCCACCGTTGTTGCGCACCGTGGTACGCACCGCTTCGGGCACGGCGGTGAGATCGGCGATGACGGCGTCGATCTCCTTTGCCTCCAGGGCCGCGTCGCCGGCGATGGCCTTGTTCAGGTTGTCCACGTAGGCCTGGTGATGGCGGCCGTGGTGGATCTCCATGGTCAGCGTGTCGATGTACGGCTCGAGGGCGTCCGTGGGGTAGGGGAGGGGAGGGAGGGTGTGGGCCATGATTACCTTCGTTTCTTGGGGCGTTGTCCCGGCGCACTGTAGTTGGAGCCGTGGCGCCACCCTGAACCGGCCGGCGCCGGGGCTACCCGGCCGGCCCCGGGGGCTACCCGGCGCAGTGGGCGGCCACCGCCGCGGCGAGGGTCCCGGCGTCGACCTCCCACTGGGGGAGGCGGCCGGAGATCTCGGACGGAGGCCCCCAGCCCCCGCCCGGGTCGGCGAAGCCTTGCTCCCAGTCCTCCCATCCCTCCTCGAGGGCAGCCTCTTCACCCACCAGCCGGGCGAGAGTGAGGGCGGAGACCGCCGTCGTGTACAGGTCGCGCGCGTAGGTCTCATGGTCGAAGTCGAGGGCGTAGGTGGTGGTGGGCCAACCCGAGACCAGGTGCCCGACCAGCGAGCGCACTTGCGCAGCCTGCTGCTCGGCGACGGCCATGACGGTGGCGCGATCCGCGTTGGCACGCAGGCAGACCGCGCCCGGCAGCTCCCAGGATCGGCCCAGGGCCTCTATTGAGACGGTGGCGACGGGCTCCGGCACGGCGCCCGTAGTGCCTTCGAAGAGCGAGCCGCCGTCGTCGCCGCTGCAGGCGGTGACGACGGAGGTGAGCAGGGCCAGCAGCAGAACCAGGCATCGAGACATCGCAGCCTCCTCGGTCGAGGGGACATCCCCATGAGATGCTATGCGCCCGGCGCGCCCGCGTGCTGCGGAGGCGCCCCATGGGGTAGGTTGGGGGAAGACCGCTGCCGGGAGGCCTGCCGTGACTGCCACCACACCGGGCCTGGTTTGTGCCCACCACCACTTCTACTCAGCCCTGGCCCGGGGCATGCCCGCCCCGCCCAGGATCCCCACCTGCTTCCCTGAGATCCTGGAGCTGGTCTGGTGGCGTCTCGACTGCGCTCTCGATCTGGAGATGATCCGCTGGTCGGCGATGCTCGGCGCCCTGCAGGCCCTCGAGCAGGGGACTACCGCCATCGTGGACCACCACGAGTCGCCCAACGCGATAGAGGGATCGCTCGACGTCATCGCCGTCGCCTGTGCCGAGGTGGGGGTGCGGGTGGTGTGCGCCTACGGGGTCACCGACCGCCACGGTCCCGAGGGTGCCCGGCGGGGCCTGGAAGAGAATCGCCGCTTCCTGCAGGCGGGCGGGCGTGGCCTGGTGGGGATTCATGCCGCCTTCACCTGTGAGGACGAGACCCTCGAGGAGGCGGCCGGCCTCGCCGCCGACCTGGGGGTGGGGGTGCACATCCATGTGGCCGAGGGGTCGGTCGACGCGCCCGCCGCCGACCGCCTGGAGCGCCTCACGCGCAACGACTGGCTCTTGGCCCACGGGGTGCACCTGCCCGACGATCACCGGCTGCGGGGGACGATCCTCCACAACCCCCGCTCCAACCTGAACAACGCGGTGGGCTACGCCGACCCGCGGCGGTTCCGCCAGCCGGTGGCCCTGGGCACCGACGGCATCGGCGGCAACATGCTGGAGGAGTTCCGCCTGGCCTACGTGCTGCACCGCTCCGTCGACGTCACCGCCACCCCGGAGACCGCCTGGGGCTGGCTGGAGACCGGGTGGGACCTGGTCCCCGAAGCCCGGGAAGACCGGGTCACCTGGTCCTACGAGCCTATGGACCCCTGGCACATCGCTTTCACCCCCGGCATCCGGCCGCTGCGGGTGGAGGTCGGGGGAGAGGTGGTGCTGGAGGACGGGCGCCCCACCCGGGTGGACGCCGCCCAGGTGCGGGCGAAGGCCCGCGAGCAGGCCGCCCGCCTGCACGCCCGGCTCTGAGAGGAGGCTGAGGTGTCCGACCGCTTCCACCCCGTCTCGATGGAGGCCCTCACCTCATGGGTGTTCGGCGAGCTGGAGGGGCGGGGCTCGGTCTTCGGCATCCCGCGGGAGCTGTTCTTTACCCCCCGGGCAGGCGACCGCTTCCGGACGGAGGCCTACGGGCATCCGCTCGAGACCCCGTTCGGCCCGGCGGCCGGCCCGCACACCCAGATGGCGCAGAACATCGTGGCGGCCTGGCTGTGCGGGGCGCGTTTCATCGAACTGAAGACGGTGCAGACCCTCGACCGACTCGATGTCAACAAGCCCTGCATCGACATGGAGGACGAGGGGTACAACGTGGAGTGGTCCCAGGAGCTGCGCATGTATCAGTCGTTCGACGAGTACCTGCGGGCCTGG
>CAZJRF010000093.1:0-7696 GCA_964548475.1 uncultured Acidimicrobiia bacterium | reverse complement strand
GGTGGCCGACGAGGCCTACGTCACCGCCGATGAGGTTGCCGATCTCGAGCGCCAGGGACGGCCGGTCATCAGCCTGAAGGAGGAGAACTACTTCTTCAAGCTCAGCCGGTACGAGCAGGCCCTGCTCGACTGGTATGAGGCCCACCCCGACTTCGTGCAGCCTGAGGCGCGCCGCAACGAGGCGGTGGGCTTCATCCGCCAGGGCCTCAAGGACTTCTCCATCAGTCGCACCTCGATCGACTGGGGCATCCCCCTGCCGTGGGACCCCCGCCACGTGACCTACGTGTGGTTCGACGCCCTCACCAACTACCTAACCGCCGCGGGCTACGGCGCGGACGACCCCGCCTTCCCGGGCCGCTGGGCCGGGGCCCGCCACCTCATCGGCAAGGACATCCTCCGCTTCCACTGCGTGTACTGGCCGGCGATTCTGCTCTCCGCCGGGCTCGAGCCCCCTCGGTCGGTGCACGTCCACGGCTACCTGCTGGTTGGAGGGGAGAAGATGTCCAAGACCCGGCTGAACCAGATCGCCCCGGCCGCGCTGGTGGAGACCTTCGGGGTGGACGGCTTCCGCTACCACTTCCTGGCCGATCAGCGCTTCGGCCCCGATGGGGAGTTCTCCTTCGAGGGCATGTTGGCTCGTTACAACGCCGATCTGGCCAACAACCTGGGGAATCTGACCGCCCGGGTGGCGGCGGTGGTCGCCTCCAAATGCGGCGGGGTGGGTCCCGCTCCGTCGGCGGGCGGGCCCCTGGCCGATGCGGCGGCGGCGGCCTACGACGAGGCGGCCCGGGCCTGGGAGCGGGTCTCCCCCTCCGACGCCCTGGAGGCCACCTGGCGGCTTATCCGATCGGCCAACTCACACCTGGAAGCGCACGAGCCCTGGAAGATGGATCCCGGCCCGGAGGTTGAGGCCGTTCTCGGCGACGCCCTCGAGGTGCTGCGCATCGTGGCGGTGCTCGCCTCGCCGGCGGTGCCCGGGGCGGCGGCCGAGATCTGGCGCCGCCTGGGGCTGGCCGGATCGCCGCAGGAGCAGCGCCTGCCCGCCGCCGCCGCCTGGGGCGGATACCCGGGCGGGCTGGCGGTGACCAAGGGCCGGTCCCTGTTCCCCCGCCTGAGCGCATGACCACCTGGGTGGACAGCCACTGTCACCTGCACCTGGCCGGGCGGGACCCAGCCGAGTTGCTGCGGCGCGCCCAAGCGGCGGGAGTGGCCTGGCTGGTCTGCCCGGGCACCGATGCGGCCGGGTCCGAGGAGGCAATGCGCTTGGCCGCCGCCCATCCCGGGGTGGTGTTCGCTGCCGCCGGTCTGCATCCCCACGACGCCTCCCGCTGGCCGGCAGAGGGGGAGCGCATCGTCGAGTTGGCCGCCGGGGCCGTGGCGGTAGGGGAATGCGGGCTGGACTTCTACCGGAACCTCTCCCCACGGTCCGACCAGATCGCCGCCCTGCGGGCCCAGTTCGCCCTGGCCGCCGAGCTCGACAAGCCCCTGGTGATCCACTGCCGCGACGCCTTCACCGAACTGTTCGACGAGGTCGAGGCGGCCGGGGTCGGGCCGCGCACGGTGCTGCACTGTTGGACCGGGGGCAGCAAGTGGACCAGGCGCTTTGCCGGGCTGGGGGTGACCTTCTCGTTCGCCGGCCCTCTCACCTACCCCACCGGGGACACCACTCGGCAGGCGGCGGCGGCGGCTCCTCCGGAGCGCACGATGGTGGAGACCGACACCCCATATCTGACCCCGCCCCCGAACCGCTCGGCCCCCAACGAGCCGGCCAACGTGGTGGCGGTGGGCCACGCCCTCGCCGGGGTGTGGGGAGTGAGTCCCGAAGAGGTGGCGCGCATGACCAGTGCCACCGCGGCGCGGGTGTTCGGTGTCGGCTGAGGATCCGCTCGGGCGGGCGGCCACCGTTCGGCTGCTGGCCGCCCACGGGGTGCGGCCCCGCAAAGAACTGGGCCAGCACTTCCTGGCCGACCCCAACCTGGTGCGCAAGATCGTGCTGGCCGCCGAGGTATGGCCGGGGGACCGGGTGTTGGAGATCGGGGCCGGGGCGGGCACGCTCACCCGGGGACTGGCCGCGACCGGGGCGACGGTGCTGGCCTACGAGGTAGATCCCCGGCTGCGCCCGGTGCTGGAGGAGGCGCTGCAGGAGGTGCCGGGGGTGGAAGTTCGATACGCCGACGCCGCCACCATCGACCCCGCCGAACTGGCCGGTGAGGAATGGGTGGTGGTGGCCAACCTCCCTTACCACGTGGGCACCTCCCTCCTGCTGCGCCTGCTCAGAGAGGCGCCGAACGTCTCCCGCTTCGTGGTGATGCTGCAGCGCGAGGCGGCGGAACGCCTCGCTGCCGCCCCCGGCAGCCGCACCTACGGCCTGCCTTCGGTGGTGGTGCAGCTGCACGGGACGGTGAAGGTCGCCTTCACGGTGCCGCCGGGAGTGTTCATTCCCCCACCCAAGGTGGAGTCGGCGGTGGCGGTGATCCACCGCCGGCCGGCTCATCCTCTGGCGGAGCAGGCGATTGCCCTGGCCGCCGTCGCCTTCGGGCAGCGGCGCAAGATGCTGCGCCGCTCGCTGGCCCGGGTCCTGGCCGACCCGGCCGCCGTGCTCGCCGACGCCGGCCTCGACCCCACGCGGCGAGCAGAGGACCTGCGCCCGGAGGACTACCTTCGGCTGGCGGAGGTGGCCGGTGGAAGCTGAGGCTCTGGCCAAGGTCAATCTAAGCCTGCAGGTGATGCCCCGCGACTCCTCCGGCCTGCACCCGTTGCGCTCGCTGATGCAGTCGATCGAGTGGGCGGACCTGCTCGCGTTGCGGGAGGCCGACGACGACGCCCTGGTGGTGCGGGGTCTGCCGGTGCCCGAAGACGAGACGAACCTGGCCTGGCGGGCACTGGAGGCGGTGCGGGCCGCCGCCCCCCGGTCCGGGCCCGGCGCTCTGGACCTCGACAAGCGCATCCCGGTCTCCGCCGGTCTGGGAGGGGGCAGTGCCGACGCGGCCGCTGTGCTGGGGCTGGCCGCCGCCCGCTACGGCCTGCCCGAGTTTGAGCGCGACGCCCTGGCTCCCGGCCTGGGGGCCGACGTCCCCTTCTGTCTGGTGGGCGGGACCTGCCTGGTGGAAGGCCACGGTGAGAGGCTCACCCCTTTTTCGCCGCTCGACGGCTTTGTGCTGGCGGTGGTGGTCCCTCCCTTCGCGGTGCCCACCGCTGCTGCCTTCCGGCGTTGGGACGATCTGGGAGGCCCGGAGGGCACGCCGGTCCCGGTCCGCGATCTCCCGACACCGCTCCGGGAAGGGCCGCCGCCGGCCAACGACCTGCTGCCGGCGGCGGTCTCGCTGGTGCCCGAACTGGGCGACTGGCTTTCCGAGCTGCGGCGGGCCTGGGGGCAGGCGGCGCTGATGTCGGGCAGCGGCCCGGCCCTCTTCGGGTTCTTTGCCTCGGAGACCGAGGCGGCCGAAGCGGCCGGTGCGGTCCCCGGGGCGCGGGCGGCCCGGGCCTGCCGCCCGTCCCGGCAGGGGTGGCGAATGCCCTCCGGTACACTTTCCTGACCCCCTGGTGGGGGGTGGTGTAATCGGCAGCACGCGGGGTTTTGGTCCCCGAAGAATGGGTTCGAGCCCTATCCCCCCAGCCCGTCCCCACAAGGGAGGAACGAAATGAGCCTGCGGGTGATGGTCCTGGCCGCCGGCCGGGGCACGCGGATGCGTTCGGACCTGCCCAAGGTGCTCTTCCCGGTAGCCGGGCGGACCCTGCTCGCCTGGGTGCTCGACGCCGTCGCCGGGGTATCCCCCGATGAGACCGTGGTGGTGGTGGGTCGCGGCGCCGAGCAGGTGGCGGAGACGCTGCCCGCCGGCGTGCGCCCGGTGGTGCAGGAGCCGCAACTGGGCACCGGGCATGCCGCCATGACGGCCCTGGACACGATGGGCGAGGTGGCCGGCGACACCATCCTGGTCGTGCCCGGCGACACCCCTCTGCTGCGGCCCGAGACCCTGCGGGCGCTGGTGGAGGCGCTGCCCGGGTCCGCCGCCGCCCTGCTCACCACCCGCATGCCCGACCCGGCCGGCTACGGCCGCGTGTGCCGGGAAGGCGGCCGGGTGGTGGGCATCGTTGAGGACCGCGACGCCACCCCGGAGCAGAAGGAGACCGACGAGGTGGCCGTCTCCACCTACGCCTTCGAAGGGGCGGCCCTGGCCGGTGCGCTGGGCGGACTGGCCCCCGACAACGACCAGGGCGAGTACTACCTGACCGACGCCGTCGGCCTGCTGGCGGCCTCGGGCACAGTGCGGGGGGTGCCGGTGGCCGATCCGGCCGAGGTGCAGGGGGTGAACTCGCACAACCAACTTGCCGAAGTGGCGGCCGACGTGAGGCGGCGCATCAACGCCGCCTGGATGGCGGCCGGGGTGTGGATGCTCGACCCCGACCGGGTCTACCTGGACGCGGCCGTCTCTCTGGAGGCGGGGGCTCGCCTCTACCCCGAGGTGCACCTCGCAGGAGCCACCCGGGTGGCCGCCGGGGCCGTGGTCGGCCCGCAGGTCTTTTCCGCCGACAGCACCATCGGCCCGGGCGCCCGGGTCTGGTACTCGGTGCTGCGCGAGGCAGAAGTGGGAGAGGGGGCGCAGGTGGGGCCCTTTGCCAGCCTGCGGCCCGGCACCCGCCTGGCCGCAGGGGCCAAGGTGGGTACTTTCGTGGAGACCAAGAACACCGTGGTGGGCCGGGGGAGCAAGGTGCCTCACCTGTCCTACATGGGCGACGCCACCATCGGCGAGGACTCCAATATCGGGGCCGGCACCATCACCTGTAACTACGACGGTCGCGAGAAGCACCGCACCGTCATCGGGGACCGGGTGTTCATCGGATCCGACACCATGCTGGTGGCCCCGGTGGAGATCGGCGACGATGCCTACACCGGGGCCGGCTCGGCCATCACCCGCGACGTGCCCCCCGGGGCCCTGGCGGTGGAGCGTTCGCCGCAACAGGAGGTGCCCGGCTACGCTGCGAAGAAGGCCCGCAAGACGCAAGAGAAGGGGTGAGGACCCGTGGAACTGCCCGGCCGCAAGCGGTTGATGCTCTTCTCGGGGTCGGCCAACCCTGCCCTGGCCGAGGAGGTGGCAGGTCTCCTCGGCGTCCCTCTGGGCGGGGTGGAGCGTTCGCAGTTCGCCAACGGTGAGATCTACATCCGCTTCGACGAGAGCGTGCGGGGGGCCGACTGCTTCGTGGTGCAGAGCCACAGCCGGCCGGTCAACTTCCACATCATGGAGCAGTTGATCATGCTCGACGCTCTGCACCGGGCCTCGGCCAAGCGGATCACCGCCGTGGTGCCCTTCTACGGCTACGCCCGCCAGGACAAGAAGCACCTGGCCCGCGAGCCCATCACCGCCCGGCTCATGGCCGATCTTTTCGTGGCGGCCGGCGCCGACCGCATCGTGTCGATGGACCTGCACAGCGCCCAGATTCAGGGGTACACGGTGAAGCCGTTCGACCACCTCACCGCCTTGCCGGTCTTCTACCAGTACCTTCAGGAGACCGTGGGTGATTCCATGGTCATCGTCTCCCCCGATACCGGACGCGTTCGCCTGGCCTCCCGCTTCGCCCGCCACCTCGACGCCGGGGTTGCCTTCGTCCACAAGCGCCGCCGGGTAGATGTGCGCAATGAGTCGGCCTCGCTGCAGGTGGTCGGCGACGTGGCCGGCCTGCACGCGGTGATCATCGACGACATGATCGACACCGGAGGCACGGTGGTCACCGCCGCCGAGTTGCTTCACGAGGCCGGGGCGCTGAGCGTGCGGGCGCTGGCCACCCACGGGGTGCTCTCTCCGCCGGCCGCCGAGCGCTTCGCGACCAAGGCCCTCGACGAGGTGGTGATCACTAACACCCTCCCCGTGCCCGAGGACGCCGCCGGCCTGGAGAAACTGAAGGTGCTATCGATCGGACCCATCCTGGCCGACGCCCTGCGGGCCATCTTCACCGAGGAGTCGGTGTCGGCCATCTTCATGGGCGAGAACGCCTGACCTCCCCCGCGTAGTCTGTCGGCCGTGGACACCATCGAGATCACCCTGCGCACCGGCCCGGCCCCGGCCGCCCTGGACATCACGGCCGAGGCCGAGCGGTTCGTCGCCGGCAAGGGCGACGGCTTGCTGTCGGTGTACGTGCCCCACGCCACCGCCGGGGTGGCCGTCATGGAAACCGGCTCGGGGAGCGATAGCGACCTGCTGGACCACCTGGACACGCTCTTCCCCCGCGACGACCGCTGGCGCCATCGTCACGGCGCCGCCGGGCACGGGGCCGACCACGTGATCCCGGCGTTCGTGTCCCCCTCGGTGACGATCCCGGTGCTGAACGGGCGGCTGGCCCTGGGGACCTGGCAGTCGGTGGTGGTGGTCGATCCCAACCGGGACAACCGCACCCGCCGGGTGCGCCTCAGTTTCCTTCCCGGCTGAGCGCTAGGAGGCCGCGGGACGGCCGACCGGCACCATGTAGAGGGGCAGGCAGCCGTCGGGGAGGTCGAGCAGGCGGGCCACCCCCTCCACATCGTGCGCCCCCACCGGGTAGGCGGAGAGCCCCAGGGCTTCGGCTTGGAGGAGGATGTTCTGCGCGGCGTGGCCCAGCCCCATGGCCACGTAGCGCTCGGCCCGCTCTTCGTACCGATCGGCCGTGCGGGCGGTGACGGCCGCCAACACGATCACCGCCCCGGCAGCCAGCAGGTGCTCGTCGTTGCGGGTGACCGCGCTGAGCGGGGTCCGCAGATCGGCCGGGTCGATCTGCTCCAGATGGTGGGCGGCGCCGTCGTAGTGGAAGGCACCGGCCGGGGTAACGGCGTACGCCTCATGCGGCAGGGTGTTCCCCGCGGTGGGGGTGGTGCGCCGGCCGTCGGGCCCGGTCACTCCGTCTGCGGCCCACAGCAACTGGCCCAGTTCGGTGGGGGAGAGGGCCTCCCCGGTGAAGTCACGTCGGGAACGGCGGCCTGCCAGGGCCTCCTCCAACGACACGGGCCCGTCGCAGCGGGGCGGGGGCAGTTCAAGCATGGGCTACTCCTTCATCTCGGGCTGAAGAATCCGGCAATGCCGGCCCGGCGGTGCCGGGTCCGGTGAACCGCGGTCACGATGTCCGAGGTCTCCCGTGGGGAGATCGTCTCCCTCTCCAGCAGGGCCTGCGCCACCGCCTGCACCGCCGCCCAGATCTCGGGGATGCCGATCAGGCCCAGGGCTCGCCGCCGAATCCACTCCAGGTAGGCCTCGTTCTCCTCCGGGTCACGGGTCACCCGTCGGCCGAGGACGGACAGGGCCTCCCCGGCCGGCCCCCAGCCCCCGGGCGGCTCCCGGCCGTCGAAGCACTCCCGGGACTCGCTCACCAGGGCGGTCCACCGGGCAAGGATCTCCAGCTCGACGTCATGGCGGGCCCGGCTCCCCATGGCCACTTCCCAGTTTCGTGGAGTGTGGTTCTCGTCGGGGATGGGGGGCTCGGCCTGCTCGGTGAGTGAGAGGACGGGGACCCGCCGTCCCTGCGTGTAAAGCGCCACCCCGTAGCCGGCCCGGTGGCAGGCCAGGCGCTGCCGCTCGAGCTCCCGGTCCTCGGTCATGTGCCCTCCTTCTGCGGGGAGAGTAGGCGGGCGAGGCGGGTCACTCGCCGATCGCTTTGATCAGCACCCGCTTGCGGCGGCGGCCGTCGAACTCGCCGTAGAAGATCTGCTCCCAGGGGCCGAAGTCGAGCTTGC
>CAZJRF010000092.1:0-7883 GCA_964548475.1 uncultured Acidimicrobiia bacterium | reverse complement strand
ACTTACCGGTCCTCGTATCCGCGACCGTTGGGATACCCCGTTCATGTGAACGGATTATCCCAGCGGCGCGCCTCGTCGCAATCCGGACGAGCAGATCTCCCCTCCACCTACCGCTGGCTAGGTGATGCCCGACTTCGGCGGCGCCGACCATCTGGAAGGGGCGCACGGGGGTTCGAAAGAGCGCGATTGCGTTAGGTAGGCGATCGGTAGCCTCGACATGGGCTCTGACCTGCGGCAACGTTGTTGAATTCACAACGAGTGGGCGCTGAGGGACTCGAACCTTCTACGCCCAACCCCACCATGCACGACATGCCCTGGGAGGCCTCCGGACCAGACCCGAGGCAAGCAGAACCCAACCCCCCCAATCGCGAAGTCGCCGCCGAGAAGGCGGCGACCGGTGATCAGCAGCTCAAGAACAGGTGGGCGCTGAGGGACTCGAACCCCCGGCCTCTTCCTTGTAAGGGAAGCGCTCTTGCCAGCTGAGCTAAGCGCCCCTGCCTGGTCCAGAGGGTACCAGCGGCCCGATCCGGCGGCAGGGGTCTAGACGTCCTTCCGATACCAGGACTCGACGTTCCACGTGTCGCCCCCCTGCACCAACTCGCCCAGGTAATAGGGCAGGTGCCGATACCCGCCGAGGGTGTCGGCCCACACCGCCCCGGCGTCGGGGCGCTGGTACAGCGGGAGGATCACCACCTGGTCGGCCAGGATCTCCTCGGCCTCGGCCAGGTAGGCCGAGATCTCAGCCTCGTCGACCGCGGCTTCCATCAGGCTCCACAACTCGGCGAAGCGAGCCGTGTGCTCGTCGGCATAACCGGCGGGCTGGTCGAACCAGCCTTCCTCGGAGCCCGTCACCTCCGGCGTGCCCCAGCGGTACAGGTTGCGGCCGGCGGGCAAGGCCCCGGCCGGGTCCAGCCAGGCGTGCCAACCCACCAGTTCGGTCAGCCCCGGGCCGCCCACGAAGCTCCACTCCCCCAGGTCCCACAGGCCCCGGTCGAGGGTCTCCCCGAAGAAGAGCACGGAATCCTCCAGCTCCGCCTCGTAAACGATGCCTACGTCCTCGAACATGCCGATAAGCAGTTGGGCCAGCCGCATCCGGGCGGGAGAGTTGAAGGTGGTGGTGAACACCACCCGGGGGGGCGACGCCGCGCAATCCACCCCCTCCTCGGCGCAGAGCGCCTGCAGGTACCCGCGGGCCCGGTTCGGGTCGTAGTCGTACCGGTCCCAGGCCGCACCCGAACGCTCCGGGCTGTACGCGTCGACGTAGGAGGACATGGGGCCCACCAGGCCCCCGAGGATCTCCTCGGTGATCAAGTCACGGTCCACAGCGTGCACCACCGCCCGGCGGAAGTTGAGATGCAGGGTGTAGGAGCCGGGGTTCCGCACCAGCCGGTTCTCGCCGAATTGGAAAGCCAGGTGCTCCCAGGTCGCGCCCGCCACCACCTCAACGAGAGCCCCCTGGTCCTCCAGGCCCCGCATGTCCTCGATGACGGCGACGTCATCCGCCAAGCCGACCACCTGCACCTCGCGGCCCCGAAAGGCTTCCAACACAGCCTCCTGGTCGGGATAGAAGCGGACCACGAGGGAGTCGAGGTAGGGCAGCTGCTCGCCGGTCTCCGGGTCGGTCTTCCAGTAGTTCTCATTGCGCACCAGGCGGACCGCCTCGCCCTTCTGCCACGAATCGATGCGGAAAGGGCCGCACGACAGCCATCCGGTCTCTTCGTAGGCGTTGCCGAAGTCGGTGCCCTCTATCTGATGGCGGGGCAGGATCAGGCTGAAGAGGCTCTCCACCGCCGGGGTGGGGCCGACGATGGTGAACTCGAAGCTCTTGGGACCGGCCAGCAGCGTGTCGGGGAGGATCGCCTCGTACAGGCTGCGGTCGATGGGGTAGTCCGGGGCCATGATGGTCCGGTAGGTGAACTCGTAATCGTGGCCCGACACCGGGGTCCCGTCCTCCCAGATTGCCTCGGGGCGAATCTCATAGCGCACGGTCCCGGTGCCGTCCTCGTTCAGCGTCACCCCGCCGTTGGCCACCGTGGGCAGCTCCACCACCAGGTCGGGGACCAGCTCGCGGGTGGTGCCGTCCACCTTCTGGGTGCCACAGGTCCAGGCCCGGCTGAGGAGAGCCACCGAGTAGGTGTCCCCGCCCAGGGAAAAGGGGTTCAGAGTGACGGGCTCCCGGGCTTCTCCGATGATGGCCTCCCCCCCGAACCGCGTGGCCGGGCCGGCGGCCGTGGTGGTGACCGCTGCCGTGGTGGTAGGAGCAGCCGTGGTAGTCGTGGCCCGGGTGGTAGCAGGCTCCACGGTCGTAGTGCTGCCGGCCTCGCCGGTGCAGGCGGCCAGGGCCAGCCCTGCCGCCAGGACGGCCCACCCCAGGCGCCCGCGTCCGACAACTCCCATGTCAGGCATCCTTTCCTACACGCCCGCCGCAGCCTCGATCCGGCAGCGAGAGGTTACCCCAACCACCCTCGCATACCCAGGTGCCTCCCCGGCCGGTTCCCGGCCTTGGCTTCCAGCCTTCCGGACCGCCGGCGCGGGGCTTTGTCCCCTAGCCGTCGGCCCCGGAGCGGCCGACCATGAGGCCAAGTCTTCCCTACACCCCAAGGGGGTTTCAATGCCCAAGCCGGACCAGGCCGCCGAGGACCTGAACCCGCACCACATCGCCCGCAGCCAGTTCATCGCCGCCCTCCCCTACATCGAGGACCTCAGCGACTGGCGGGGCATGTCGGAGTGGCTCTTCGACCCGGAGCGAGTAGTCAAGCTGACCCTGCCGGTCGTTATGGACGACGGCCACGTGCAGGTCTTTCGCGGCTACCGGGTGCTGCACAACACCGCCCGCGGCCCCGGCAAGGGCGGCATCCGCTTCTACCCGACGGTGGACGAGGCCGAAGTCAGCGCCCTCGCCACCTGGATGACCTGGAAGTGCGCGGTGGTGGACGTCCCCTTCGGCGGGGCCAAAGGCGGGGTGGAGTGCGACCCGCTGCAGATGTCCGTGGACGAGAAGCGGCGGGTGACCCGGCGCCTCATCACCTCCCTCGGCGACGACATCGGCCCCTACACCGATATCCCGGCACCGGACATGAACACCGATGCCCAGGTGATGGCGTGGATCTACGACACCTATCAGATGATGCATCGCCACACGATCAACCTGGCGGTGGTCACCGGCAAGCCCCTCGATCTCGGCGGCATCCCCGGGCGTACCACCGCCACCGCCCAGGGGTTGGCCTACGTGCTCGAGCGCATGCTGGAACGGGGTGAGGTGCCCGGACTCAGCCGCATCGAGGGCAGCCGGGTCTCCGTGCAGGGTTACGGCAACGTGGGGCGCTACAGCGCGCTGATCCTGCGCGACATGGGAGCGACCATCGTCGCCGTGGCCGACATCGGGGGCGGAGCGGCCAATCCCGACGGGCTCGACCTGGAGGCCGTGGACGCCCACTTCCGCGAGGCGGGCACCACCCTGGGCACCCCCGGCACCCAGCCCCTCGACGTCAAGGGCCCCCTCGAGGTGGAGTGCGACATCCTGGTGCCGGCCGCGCTGGAGAACCAGATCACCCTGGAGAACGTGGATCGGGTGAACACCAAGGTGGTCGTCGAGGGCGCCAACGGGCCCACCACCCCGGGGGCCGACCGGGCATTGGTGGAGAGGGGCGTGCCGGTGATCCCCGACATCCTGGCCAACGCCGGCGGCGTGGCAGTCTCCTACTTCGAGTGGGAGCGCAACCTAGCCAACGCGCTGCAGGTCGACGAGGGGGAGGTGAACGCCCGTCTGCGGGCGCAGATGCGCCGGGCCGCCGACGGCGTCCTCGAGATGTACCACCGGCTCCAGGATCACCTGCCGGACTACCAGGAGCGCTGGCACGAGGCGATGCCCGACGCCCCCCCGCTGCGCGCCCCCGACATGCGGACCGCCGCCATGGTCACCGCAGTGGGGCGGTGCTGGTCGGCGCTGGCCCAGCGGGGCGTGTGGCCGTAGGGCGACGCCGACCACCAAGGCGCAGGGGCCGGGGCGCCACACCCCGGCCCCGATAGTCAGCCGGACGGCCAACCCCCGACCGGGCGAGCCTCTCAGGCTCCCGGCACCCGCAGCCAGGCTCCTTGCAGAACCTCCCGCTGCTCGGCGGTGATCTGCACCACCCCCAGCTCGTCGGTGCCCACCGTGGTGTTATCACAGCCCCCGTCGCTGCGGCTCTGGTAGTTGACCCGCACGTGCTCCGGCCGCAGCTCCTCCCCCCCGGTGGAGACGGCCCGCAGGCCGCTCCACCGCACCACCACCGAGGGATGCTCACAGCGGGCGAACGACTCGGTCCACACCATGGGGGTGTGCAGGTACTCGCCCCTGGTGTAGAGGTCGCGCACTATCTGCTCCCGTCCCTCCTCGATGTCGGTCACGGTGCCTCGCCAGGCCCGGATTCCCTCCGGAGCGCGAGGGGCCGGGGCAATGCGTAGTTGGTAGCGGTGCCCCAGCTCCCAGTGATAGGCACGAGTATTCGGATCGCGACGCGGCCCGGGCAGCTCCGAAGTGGAGCCCTCCAGGGTCCGGGTGCCTCGCTCGGCCGGCCCGTAGCCTCCGAAGTTGGCGGCGGTGCTCCCCGGATAGCGGGTGTTCCACTGCAGGCCCAGGTGGGCCCCGCCCTGCAACCGCGGCCCGGCGGCAAAGGAAGCCTGCAAGGCCCAGAAGTAAACCCGCTTGACCGCCGGAGCGGACACCACTTCCAGCGTCGCCTCGAGCTCGCGCAAGGGCACCTCGGGCAGATCCCAGATGAGGTGGAACGAGGAGGCGCCGTTGGCCGAACGCGGCTCCCCGGAGATGCGCTGTCGGGCTGACCAGGCGGCGGCTGCCCGATTGAGACCGCGGCGGATCAGAGGGTCACTCCCACAGGCCCCGGTCCACCAGCAGCTCGTCACAAACCCAGTGGGTCCAGGCAGGCCGGGCCACGTCGGGGTCGTCCAGGTACTGGTTCAGGGAGCGAGCCACCAGCCAGGCAGCCACGCGGGCGTTGGCCGCGGGGTCGAGGGGGCTCGCCCCCGGCACACCGGCTTGGGCGGCGCGTTGTGTCCAGTAGATGTCCTTGTGCTGGAACAGGCCGATGACGTAGGCACCCTCGGGTATCGAGGGAGTGGTGATGAACGGGTCCCCAAGGCTCTCACAAGCCACGATGGCCACCGCATGATCGATCTCGGCCTCCAGGGCCGCCGCCACCGCGAGCTTGCCTTCCTCCACCAGCAATCCGGCCCTTTCCAGGAACGCCTCGGTGATCACCGCTCTCCACTCCTCGGCTGCCGCCGCATTCCAGGGGGCACCCGACCGCAGGCCCCGCCTGCTCTCACACCCGACTCCGGTGTCGGGGGAGTTGCAGGTGTCGAAGCCGGGGCCGCCGATCAGGGAGTCGTTCGGGCTGGCCGCGGCAAGCAGCGCCGCCTTGGTCGCCGGGCCCACCACCCCGTCGGGCGGCAGGTCGTGAGCCGACTGGAAGGCAGTCACCGCCGCCCCGGTCCCCGCCCCGAACACCCCGTCGACAGGGCCGGGATCGAACCCCAGGCCGGCCAGCAGACCCTGCAATGCGGCGACGTCCGCCCCGTTCACCCCTGCCTGCAGGAGACCTGAGCCGAGATCGCCGGCGCGGGGCGGCGCGTCAGCCACGGCGGCAGGCGTCGCGGGGGAGACCCCCAGGGCATCGGCCAGCGCCGCCCGGGTCTCGGACCCCACTACCCCATCGGCCGTCAGGTCGTGAGCCGACTGGAAGTCAGTCACCGCCGCTGCGGTCAGCTCCCCAAACACCCCATCGGGGGGACCCGGATCGAACGCGAGGTAAATGAGCAGCTCCTGCAGATCCGCCACGTCGGTGCCCGTGGTGCCTACCCGCAACAGCCGGGTACCCCCCAACAGCGCGGCGAACCGCTCCGAAAGATCGTCGCTCTCGACCGAGGGTGCCGTCCGGCAGAAGTGGCCCAGGCTCTCGATCGTGGTGCAGTTGCTGCCCCACAGCTCGTCGTATCCGGCTCCGCCCAGGATCTCATCCGACCCGGCCCCGCCCTCGATTAGGTCATCCCCCGGGCCCCCCAACAGACGATCGTCACCCGGTCCTCCGTAGAGGAAGTCGTTGCCGTCCTCGCCCAGGATGCGGTCGTTCCCCGCGCCGCCCCACACGACATCGCTGCCCGGGCCGGCGCAGATCAGGTCGTTGCCGCCCAGCCCGCTGATCCGGTCGTCGCCGCCCAGCCCGGCGATCACGTCTCTGCCTTCAGTGCCGGTGAGAACGTCCGCTCCCGCGGTCCCCACGATGGTCGCCACCTGGCCCTGGCACATAACGGGGTCGTCCGCGGCCAGCGCGCGAGGCATGGCCAGCGTGGTCAGCAAGAGCAAGGTGCCGAGCACGGCACGAAGCGGGCGGCCGGTCATGATTGGCAAAGGCCTCCTATGGGGGCCGGTCGTCTTTAGTACGGCGTCCAGCGCACGGGAGCGCTTTCAATAGGGTAGCGTCCCGTCTGATGGCCGCTTGCGCATTCTGTGAAATCGCCGCCGGCCGGCTGGCTGCCGACGTCGTCCTGGACGAGCCGGAGGCGCTGGCCTTCCTCGATCGGCGCCCCGTCTTCCCAGGCCACACGCTGCTGATCCCCCGTCTTCACGTGGAATCGCTCGATGATCTCGCCCCAGACCTGGTCGGCCCCCTTTTTGGTGCCGCCCGCCGTCTAAGCCGGGCGGTGCGGGTCGCGGTGGAGGCGGACGGCTCGTTCGTGGCCGTCAACAACCACATCAGCCAGAGCGTTCCCCACCTGCACATCCACGTTCTTCCCCGGCGGCGACGCGACGGCCTACGCGGGTTCTTCTGGCCCCGCCTCGGCTACGAAGACGAGGTGCACCGTCTCCACACTGCCGAGGCCATCAGGACTGCCCTGATCGAAGCCGGCTGAGCGCTGCTTGGGCGCAGTCGGCCCGGCGGTCCGCCGGGCCGACTGCTTTCCCCATTGCCGCCCGCTACTGCTTCTTACCGCTTCTTGCCGAGCAATCCCTTCAGGAACGGCAGGGCTCTGCCCAGCAGGCCGGCCAGGCCGCCGGCTCCGCCCACCATGCCGAGCAAGCTGCCCAGCCCGCCCGACGCACTCTGCTGAATCTGGCGAGTCTCCCCGGCCAGCATCCCGGCCAGGCCGGAGGCATCCAGGCTTTGCTCCTGCTTGGTCTTGCCAAGCGCCCCCATGAGCAGGGGGGCCAGAGTGGTCAGGAGGCCCGTGGTCTGCTGCCGACTGAGGCCGGTCTCCTGGCCGATGGCGGCGGCCACCGCCGTCTCCTTCTTGCCGAGCACATGCCCCAGGATGCCGGCACCCGGGCCGGCGGCGGGGTTGCCGAGGAAGTCCCCGACCCGCTCGAGGATGCTGGCGTCGTGGTCCTTGGCCACCGCCGCTTCCAGGGAAGCGGCCCCCTTCGGCTTGGCGGCGTTCTTGGCGATGGCTCCGGTGAGCACGCTCAGGGCGGTTTGCACCGCGCCCGGGGCCTTGTCTTCCACGATGCCGAGTTGGCCGGCGACGGCCCCCATTCCCCCCGAGCCGAGGCCGGAGGTGACTAGATCGATGACGCTGGCGATGATGTCCCCCTTCTCAGCGCGCCGCGAGTCTGCTCCCCGCCCGCGTCCGGTGTTAATCGGTCGGCCCCACTCGGTGGTTACAGCCCCCCATCCCACAGCCGATCGAGGCAGGCAGCACATGACCCCGACATCACTCTTCCAGACGGGCCGCCACTCCCGGGAGTGGATCAGCGACTTCCATGACCAGGCGAGCAGCTGGTGGGGCCCGGACCCGCAGGAGCCAGGGGTGCACAAGAAGCGCCGCGCCGCAGTCGAGCGCCTATGCGGAACGGGCCCCCTGCGAGTGCTGGAGCTCGGCTCCGG
>CAZJRF010000091.1:0-7884 GCA_964548475.1 uncultured Acidimicrobiia bacterium | reverse complement strand
GCCCATGACCGACTACCGCCCCCCCCTGCGCGACATTCGCTTCGTTCTCTCCAACTTGACCGACCTCGAGGGCCTGCGGGCCACCGGCGCTTTCCCCAATGCCGAGGCCGACCTCATCGAAGGCGCCCTCGATGAAGCCGGCCGCTTCATCTCCGAGGTCGTCGCCCCTCTGGCCCACACCGCCGATCAGACCGGTTCGGTACGCAATCCCGACGGCAGCGTCACCACTCCGCCCGGCTACCGCGAGGCCTACCGGCGCTTCGTCGAAGCGGGCTGGCCCGCCATCGCCTTCCCCGAGGAGTGGGGCGGGGGTGGGCTTCCCTTCGTGATCGGCCTGGCGGTGGCCGAGATGCTCACCTCGGCCGACATGGCTTTCTCGCTGTGTCCGATGCTCACCTACGCGGCCAATGAGCTGCTGCTGCTCCAAGGCACCGAAGGGCAGAAAGCCACCTTCCTGCCTCACCTGGTCACCGGCGAGTGGGCGGGCACGATGCTGCTCACCGAGGCCCAGGCCGGCTCCGACGTTGGGGCGCTCACCGCCAAGGCGGTGCCCGCCGGCGACGGCACCTACCGCATCACGGGCACCAAGATCTTCGTCACCTGGGGCGAACACGACCTGGCCGAGAACATCGTCCACGTCACCCTGGCCCGGGTCCCCGGCGCGCCCCCCGGCACCAAGGGGATCTCCCTGTTCCTGATCCCCAAGTTCCTGGTCAACGAGGACGGGACGCTGGGGCCCCGCAACGACCTGGTCTGCGTGTCCATCGAGGAGAAGGCGGGTATTCACGGCAGCCCTACCTGCGTGCTCTCCTTCGGCGACGACGAGGGGGCCGTCGGCTACCTGGTAGGCGAGGAGCAGCAGGGCATGCGCCTCATGTTCATCATGATGAACAACGCCCGCCTGCACGTGGGGGTGGAGGGCATGGCCGTGGCCGAGCGGGCCTACCAGCAGGCCCTGGCCTATGCCCTCGAGCGCAAGCAGGGCACGGCAATGGGAGCCCCCAAGGGGACCCAGAGCCTGATCATCGAGCACGCCGACGTGCGCCGCATGCTGATGCTGATGCGCAGCCAGATCGAGGCGATGCGCGGGGTCATGTACAAGACGGCCGAAGCCATAGACCTGGCCCACGCCCACCCCGACGAGGCGGTCCGCCAGAAGGCCGCCGACTTCGTGGCCATCATGACCCCGGTCTGCAAGCTATGGGGCACCGACACCGGGGTGGAGCTGACCTCGCTGGGCATCCAGGTGCACGGGGGCATGGGCTACATGGAGGAGACGGGGGCCCCGCAGTACTGGCGGGATGCCCGCATCACCCCCATCTACGAGGGGACCAACGGCATTCAGGCCGCCGACCTGGTGGCGCGCAAGCTCACCATCGGCAACGGCGCGGCCGCCCTGGGGCTGCTGGCCGAGTGGGATGAGGTGGCCGATCGGCTCGCCGCCGACGAGCCGCTGGCCCGCATCGGGTTCCAGTTGCACGAAGCGGTCTCGCTTCTGCGCAACGCGGGCACCCACCTGCTCACCCACCTGACGCAGAACCCCAACGACGCCCTCGCCGGCGCCACCCCCTTCACCGAGATGTTCGGCATCGTGGCCGGGGGCTGGGTGCACGGCTTGTCGGCCCTGGCCGCCCGGCGCCTGGACCCGGAAGGGCAAGATGCCTTCTTGCAGGCGAAGATCGCCACCGCCCACTTCTACGCCGAGCACGTCCTGACCAAGGCGGCCGGGCTGGTCGGCACCTCCACCGCCGGCGCGGAGACCGTCTTCTCGGTCCCGGTGGAGGCGACGCAAGGGTAAGGCCCGTCTTGCCTCCCCCGGCCGCCGGCCGGGGGAGGCGCGAGAGCCCGGAGGGCTCGAGCGGAGGGGGCAACACCAACGGCACTTTGCCGGGAGGGGGTCGGGCGGAGGGCAGAAGGGCGCGAACCCTCCGGCCGGCGCCGCCCCTACCCCTCTGCGCCGCCGGTGAAGTTCCAGGAGGCGAGCCGCATGGCCGGCGCTCTCACCAGGCCCGGGCCCAACTCGGAGTCGGCGAAGCGCACTTCCCCTCCCAGGTCGAGCACCCGGCCTGCGTCGAGGGCTGCCACGAAGGACTGGGTAAACCGCAGGTTGGTGACCGCCCCGGTGATCGCGCCGTTCTCGATCATGAAGGTGCCGTTGCGGGTGAGGCCGGTGACCACCATGGTCCTGGGGTCGAGGACCCGGCAGTAGTTGAAGGTGGCCACGTACAGCCCCCGCTCGACGGCGGCAATCATCTCCTCCTCCGAGGCCCGGCCGCCGTCAACTACCAGGTCGGTGGCCAGGCTCCCGTGCGCTTCCATTCCGGGGATGGAGTGCCCGGTCGACTCCCCGCCGGCCCGGGCGGCCGTCTTCCGATCGTGCGTCGCCGCCAGGGTCACCCCTGCGCGCACCAGTTCGAGCCGGCGTTTCGGCGTGCCCTCCGCGTCGAAACCGAGCCCCACCGAACCGGGCAGGCCGGGGTCGTCCCACATGTTCACCCGCTCGTCGAACTGGGTGGCACCGATCTCGAGGAACGACCGGCCCTCGGTCACCGCCTTCCCGTTGAAGCCGTAGAAGGCCAGGAAGATGGCGACGGTGGCCACGCACTCCGGGGAGAGCACCACCTCGTACTCCCCCGGCTTCAGGTCGAAGGGATCCGCGCCCAGGCGGAAGCGCCTCGCGGCCACGGCGCCCACCGCCGCGCCGTTCAGATCGGCGAGGCGCGGCGACGTCTGGTGGCCCGAGCCGGCCACGGTGCCCACCCGGTGAATGCCGTCGATGGTCGCCCGCGTCTGCCGGCCGGTGGCGAAGTGCCCCCGGCTGTTGGCAAAGCCGACCACCAGCGACTCGGTGTCGCAGTAGCCGGCGGCATCGGTCCCCGGTACGGCCGAGATGAAGTCGGCCACCAGAGACGCCCGCCGTTCCGGCGAGGCACCCGCCGTGTCGGGGTCGTAGTTGTCGATGTCCGCCGGGTCGGCCGGCGGGGCCAGGCCCGGCCATTCCGGATCGGCCGGGGAGAGGCGGGCCGCCTCCACCGTCCGCTCCGCCAGGGCGGCCAGGGCGCCATCGTCGGTGCGGTTGTCGGTACCCCGCGCCACCCTGCCTTCGACGGCCACCTTCACGGTGACGGTGCGCGTGGCGTCGGCCACGTTCTGGTGGATGAAGGAGTTGGCAAACCGGGTGAGAGCCGTCTCGCCCACCCCCACGGTGGCCTGGGCCTCGGCCTGGTCCCCCACCATCTCGACCAGGCGCTGTGCGATTGCGACGGGCTCGATCATCCCTTCACCCCCATTCTCACCTTGGCGAACCTCCCCGGCGGAGCCGAATGCCCCGTGTGCCCTATCTGCACGGGCTGACCCTTGCCGCAGTTGGGAGTTCCCCAGTGGATCCTTTCCCTCTCCCCCGCCAGCATGTCCAGCTGCGCCCAGAACTGCGGGGTGATCCCGGTGTAGGTGGGGTTCTTCAGCATCCGGCCGAGCTTCCCGTTCTTCACCTCCCAGGCGATCTCCGTGCCGAACTGGAAGTTGAGACGGCGGTCGTCGATCGACCAGGAGCGGTTGGTGGCCATGTAAATGCCGTCCCGGGTGTCGGCGATGATCTCGGCCAGCGACGAGTCGCCGGCGAGCAGGCCGACGTTGGTCATTCGCACCATGGGCAGCCGGTTGAAGCCGTCGGCCCGCACCATCCCCCCGGGCGGGAGCCCGGCCCGGGCCGCCGAGTCCCGGCCCGAGAGCACCCCCACCCAGATGCCGTCCTTCACGATGTCGACACAACGCGCCGGGGTGCCCTCGTCGTCGTAGCCGAAGGTACCCAGGGCCCCGGGGATGGTGGCATCGGCGGTGACCTGCATGACCTCCGACCCGTAGCGATGGCGGCCCAGGGCGGCCAGATCCAGATGCGAGGTCCCGGCGAACGCGGCCTCCCATCCCAGGATCCGGTCGAGCTCGATGGCGTGCCCTACCGACTCATGGATCTGCAGAGCCAGTTGGCTTCCTTCCAGGATCAGCTGCTTCTCGCCCTCGGGGCACTCGTCGGCGCTCAGGAGCTGCACGGCCTCCTCGGCGATCCTGGCCGCATTGCCTTCGTAGTCCCAGGCCCGCACGGTCTCGTAGCCCCCGGTCTCGTACTGGCCGAAAGACTGCGGGTAGGACCGGCGTTGGGTCTCCCGTTCACCGAGCGCGGTGGCCTCGTAGCCTCCGCCGGATTCCACGATGTGCTGGCGGATGCGGTGGCCCTGCGAGGACACCAACCACTTGTTGGTGTCGAAGAAACCCAGTTCGGCCCGGGCGAGGGCGACACCGACCACGCCCTGCATGGTGGCGGTGACCCTCACCAGCATGTCCACCTTGTCGGAAAGGGGCACGTCGGCCCAGTGCTCGACGAAGGGGGACTCCCAGAAGGCCTCCGAGATGGGAACGTCGGCCAGTTCCAGCGACGGACCGGGCACGCCGGCCGAGGCGGCGCCGATGGCGGCGGCCCGGGCCCCGGCCTCTCGCGCGGCGGCTTCGGTGAGGTCGGCGGTGGCGTAGAAGCCCCAGGAGGAGCCGATTAGCGCCCGGACCCCAACGCCGATGGTCTCGGCGCGGTCGACCCCCTGTACCTGCTGGTTGAGGGCCTCGATCTTCTCGGTCCGGGTCTCCACCACCCGGGCATCGGCGTACGAGGCCCCCGCTGCCAGGGCGCCTTCGACCGCCGCGGTCGCGTAGTCGAACACGGAACGAACCTCCTTGGAGGCCGGGGCCTCTCTGTTCCTGCGGTGGGCCAGCACTTGCTCGGCCCGGGTTCACTCCTCCCGGCGCCAAGACTAGGCGGGGGGCGCTCCGCCACCCCCGCAGGGGGGGAAGCCGGGGACCTGCTTGAGATCCTCAGGGGCTCCAACGGGGTGACCTGCCCGCCGCGTGGCCCTAACCTGCCCCCCCGACCCACGAGAGGACCCTGTGAACCAGTACCCCCAGCCCCCCACCCTCACCATCGACCTGAACACCGCCTACACCGCCACCCTGCACACCAAGCACGGCGACATTGCCCTGGACCTCCTCCCGGCCGAGGCGCCGCTGGCGGTGAACAGCTTCCTCTTCCTGGCCGGAGAGGGCTTCTACGACGGGGTCACCTTCCACCGGGTGGTGCCCGGCTTCGTCATCCAGGGCGGCGACCCCACCGCCACCGGGCGAGGCGGCCCCGGTTACAAGTTCCGGGATGAGCTCGAGGGGCCCGGCCGGTACTCGCGCGGGACTGTGGCCATGGCCAACGCCGGCCCCAACACCAACGGCAGCCAGTTCTTCATCTGCCTCGGCGACCTCAAGCTCCCCCACCAGTACACCATCTTCGGCCGAGTCACCTCCGGCATGGAGGCGGTGGACGCCATCGCCGCCCTCCCCACCGACGCCCACGACCGGCCGCGGGAGGACGCGGTGATCAAGCGGGTGGCCATCGCCGAGGGGTGAGCGCCCTCATATGAAGCGGTTGACGGACACCTCGATGGCGTCGGTACTCATGTTCCCCGCCGAGTCGTAGACCACCACCGAGATCTCCTTCACCTGGGAGGCGCTCCCGGCTTCCAAGTGCAGCCGCACCTCCACCTGGGAGCCCGAGCCCACCCAGCTGTCCGGCCTCTCCGGAGTCACGTAGAAGTCGACCTGCAGGCCGCCGGGCGGATCGTGGTCGTCGCTCACCGTGACGCGCAAGGTCACGACTATGTAGTCGCCGTGCTCGTCGGTCCCGGTCTCCACCGCGGGATCCGGATCGTCCACCCAGAAGTCGGTCCCGTCGACCGGCTCGACGATCACCACCCGGGGCGGCAGATCCGAGCAGTCGGGGTCCGAGGCCGACTCCACCTCGATGTGCACCGAGTCGGTGGTGGTCAGGCCTCCGGCGTCGGTGACTCGCAGCGTGATGCGATGGGTCCCCACGCTCAGGCCCGTGGCCGTCGCGTTGCGACCCGTGCCCCGCAGCCCGTCCAGGTCGGAGCGCCAGCGAAAAGCGCTCTCTGCCAACCCCAACTGCTCGTTGATGTCGAAGGCATCACCGCGCAGCAGCACGGGCTCGCCCACGCAGAAGCGATCGCCGTCGGCGGGCCGCGTGATGCGCAGGTCGCTGGGCGGGGAGTTGCTCACCGTGATCTGCACGCCGGCGATGGCATCAGCCCCCTGGTAGCCGGCGGTGACCGTGATGGTGTGGGTCCCTTCGCTCAGGGAGGTGGCCACGGTTGAGACCCGCTGCCGGGTGACAAGCGCGCCGTGCTGCATGGGCACCGTCCAGGTGTCGTCACCCAACAGGCCGTCGAGGTCGGAGAAGAAGCGGACTCGTACCTCGGCCGAGCTCACGGCCGGGTCGGTGGGGATCAGCAGCTCGGCGGCCAGGGTCACCGCGCTGTTCAAGTCCTGAGTGGAGCCGTCCACCGGCTCGAGGAAGTGCACTGAGGTGAAGGGCGCAAGGGCGGTCTCCACCGCGTCGAAAGCATTCACTCGCGGCCAGCGGCCCCTCCCCGCGTGGGCGAGCAGCAGATCCTGCACCTCGGCTGCGCCCAGCGCCGGGTTGGCCGCCCAGATCAGCGCCGCCACCCCGGCGACGAAGGGCGTCGAAAAGCTGGTCCCGCACAACGACCAGATCGCCCCTCCCCGGTCGGGGGGAACCCCGTGCACGCAGTAGGGGGCGTAGATGTCCACGGAGCCGCCCGGGTTCCCGTAGGTGGAATCCTCGTGGCGTTCCACCGAGTCGGCCCCGAGACCGCCCACGCAGATCACCCCCGGCGCCTGGCAGGGCCGGGTCCCGTACAGGACGTCGCTGCCGGCCACGATCTCGTCGACGTTGCCGCCCCCGTTGCCCGACGAGGCGAACATGAGCACCCCGGCGTCGGCCAGGGAGGCCGTCACCTCGTCGAGAGCGTCGGCCAGCGGCAGGGCATCGGCCAGGATGGGGGCGATGAACGACATGCTCACGATGCGCGCTCCCAATGCGTACGCCTGGAGGATCGCCTCGGAGTACCAGCTCAGTTCCGTGCCCCCCAACTCGATGAGGATCGGCTGGGCCACCACCCCCGCCACCCCGGCCACCCCGTGTTCGTTGTCGGGGACTCCCAGCGCGGTCGCCGCGGTCAGGTAGCCGTGGTAAGCCCCGTCGGCAGAAGGTGATCCGAAGGGCGAAGTCCCCGGATCCATGGTGTAGGTCACCGGGTCCCGGAAGTCCTCGTCCACCATGAAGCCTGTGTCGATCACGGCCAGCGGCACCCGGTTATCCAGGACGCCGGCGTAGTACATGAGCGACCAGGCCTCCGCCACCCCGATGCCCTGCACCGCATCCCGACGGTAGTAGGACAGCTGGTAGGCGTCGCGCGACCAGCCGGCCACACCCACCCCATCCTGCTCCAGAGTCGAGAAGGGGATCGAGGTCGGCTGGGCTACCCAATCGAGCGCCACGCGATGGCCCGCCACCCGCTCGGCGGCAGCGCAGGCGGCCACCCGGGCCCCCTCCTCGCTGCCAAAGGCAGCCCCGCCCTCCGCCCCCAGCAGGGTCATCGACATGGGCAGCGAGTCGAGGTCGGCGGCGGCCGGGTCCACCTCCACCACCGCCACCGAGGGGCCGGCCAGCCCGTACTCGGCGGTCGAATACTGATGGACGACGCGACCGGAACAGCGGGCGGCGACCCCCGCGAGTTCCTCGGGATCGTCGAACACGACCACCATCCGGCCCGCCGCGAACCGCGAGGCAACCCCCCCGGCGGCAACCACCTCAACACGGTTCCCGGCGGCGAGGGAAGGATCGATGGTGTAGGAGAAGGTCGGCTCATCGCCCGGCTCCGGCAAGGTGGTAGTCGACGAAGAAGCAGCCCCCTCCACCCTGGTGGACGAAGACGTGGCACCCTCCACCCCGATCGACGAGGAGCTCTG
>CAZJRF010000090.1:0-7938 GCA_964548475.1 uncultured Acidimicrobiia bacterium | reverse complement strand
TGGCGGTGCGGGTGGCGGCCATGTGTGCTCCTCGGTGGATCAGCGGTGACGGCCGGACTCGCCGGTCCTGTCACGGGTTGCGCCCAGTCTCACGCGGCCTGCGGGGTATGCCAACCCTCGGGGGTGGAGCGTCTGGACTGTCCCCGGGGCCGATGCTGGGGGTATCGGCGCCGGTTCCCTCTTGGCCGGTCTCGGAGGTCCTGCGGGATTCCCGGCACCATCGGCGTGACGGGGCCGTCTCTGATCAGCGCGCCCCGGCTCGGGGCAGGCCCGGCGTCGAACTTGCTCAACCTCTATCGATGGGGAGATCCCCGGGAAGTCCCCGGCTCCGGGCACGGGGAAGGAGAGCAGCCTCACAGCTGTCAGAGGCCGAGCGACAAGGAACGGCTCGAGGTCAGCGGGTGGCTAGCGCCGGGCCTCGTAGACGGCTTCGTGCCAGGCCGTTTCACCGACCCCGCTCCCCAGATCGGCCAGCCTGTCCCGAGTCCGACGAAAGGTGGCATCGTTGTGCCAGGCCTCCCAGGCCGATTGGGACTCCCACACGCCGACGATGACCCGCTGCTGAGGTGAATCGAGCGGCCGGAGGATCTGGGCCGACACCCATCCGTCGGCGGACCTGGCCGTGTCGAGGCGTTCCCTCATCACCGTATCCCAGTCGGACTCGGTGGCTGCAGCCAGCGTGACGTTCGTGATGATGACCTGCATGTGCTCCCCTTCTGCCGACCCGACCATATATGTGGTCGTGCAGCCATGCACCGAAGGAGGGGTCGGTTTGCAGGCACGCGATCCGCCCGCCCGCGGCGGTGGGCCGCCTCGCCCGGGGGAAAGAGGGGGAGTACCAGGGCGGCGAGTCCCTGCGGCGCCCTCTGACGCCTCCAAGCGATGCCACCCCGCCTCCGCTCAGTTCCCTGAGATCAGGAACCACCGCCAATCGCCGTTCTCGTCGATGCCCAGGCTCGATCCCAGATAGAGGTTCTCGGCCGCGAAGGCTTCCAGATCCTCCGGGGAGTAGAGGGCGGCCAGGACCTCCCGGTCCGCCGCCGGAACGCTCGCCCAGTCGTCGTAGGCGGCCGCCGAGGGCCATACGAAGACGAGCGTGCCCTGATCGTCGAGCACGCCGTGGGGCAGCCTCAGCAAGTCGACCAGGGCCGCCAGGGGCATGGCCCCGAACTCGAACTCCAGGAAGCGCCAGTACCCGGCCGGGTCGTCGGCGGCGTTCGGGTCGATCGACCACTGGAAGACGCCGGGGCGGCCCAGGTCGGCCAGGGCGTCGATGTCGCAGGCCACGGCGGCGGCGGCCACGGCCCGCCGCATGTCATCGACCGGTCCCGGCAGCCCCGGCACGGGTGGCAGATCGGGGGTCAGGTGCTCGGCCGAACATGGCGGCATGAGAGGCAGGAGATCGGGGGGCGCCACCTCCGGCACCACCCGCCACAGGGTCGGCGGCTCCTCCCCCATGATCACCCAGATGGCCTCGTCGGTGGCGGCCAAATCGATTGGATAGCCGTCGAGGGCGGTGTACGACCAGATCTGGAGATCCCCATCGCCGATTCCCCACACCGCCCCGCCCGCTTCGTCGTCGTAGGCACCGACCCACATGGTGTCGGCCGCGTGGACCGCCAGGCCGTTGCTCTGCAGGCTTATCCGATGCACCTCGTCACCCGTTTCCGGATCTACCCAGCGCACCAGTTGCGACGATTCGTCGGTCAGGCCCAGGTACCCGCCGGCGGCGGCGAGCGACGCGTACGGGGTGGCGCAGCCGCCGGTGACGGCGGCCTGCAGGTCGACGGTCAGCGCGGACGAGCTGAGAGCGATCAGACGGCACCGGCTCCCCGTTCCCTCCGACACCACCCACACCCGGCCATCCATCGGGAGCACATCGCCCACCAGCCCGGGGCCCAGCTCCACGTGGCCGGTGATCGCCTCATCCCGATCGGTGAAGCCGGGATCCACCCGGTACAGGTGCGAGACCGGGTCCGTCTCCTGTCTCACCGTCACCACCCAGACCGCCCCCTCACCGACTGCCACGTCCCACGGGTACTCCAGCCAGTTGCCCTGGCCGTCGCTGCGGCCGAACACGATCGACTCCATCAGACCGGTCTCCGGGTCGACCCGGACCACCGTCGCCCGGAGCACCACCCACACGTACTCATCGCCCACCGCCAGCCTCAGCATGCCCCAATCCGCGGGTGCCGAGCCCAGAGGCCACGAGGCGTCGACCGTGCCGGTGGCGGGATTCACCCGGTGCAGGTACGGAATCCCTTGCTTGCTGCCCGTCACCCACACCGCCCCCCGGCCCGCGTCGAGGTGGACCAAGGTGTCGGCATCGACAGGCACCGCGAGAGGGGAGGGCAACGGCGGCAGCGTCGTCGGCGTAGTAGAGGAGGATGGTTCGGTGGTCGGCTCCGGCGCCTCTGTGGTGGTGGTAGAGGCGGGCGCCGCGGTGGAGGAGGCCGCCGTGGTCGTGCCGGCCGTCGTCGACACTTGCGGTGTCGTCCCGGTGCCACCACACCCCCCGGCGAGCATCAGGGCCATCACCATCGCTGGTGCCAGTCCGTTACGACCACATGAACCCTGCACGATCGACCTCCCTTTCCATGTATTGACGGGAAACCGTAGGTGGCTTTCCAGAGGCGATGGTCACTTCGGGGGATCGCAGCCGGGCGCGGGCGATCCTCCAGGTCCTTCGTGCTGAGCATCGATCCTCAGCGGCCGATTGGTTCGGCGCGGCCTCATCACCCCCGGACGGAGGACCCGAAGATCCCACGCGCGGGTACCTCATGGGATTCTCGGCCCGACCGCCTGAGTCATCTCACCTAGGCTGCCCATCGTGGTGTCCGACGACGGCGCAGGTGTCCGCTGGCGAGTGCTGGTGCCGTTGTCGATCACCGTCATGTGCGCCTTCGGGACCCTGTTCTACGGCTTCTCGGTGTATCTCACCGACGGGGCCGCCGGGTCTGAGTTCTCGACCACGGTCCTGTCGCTGGCGTACAGCGGCGCCATCCTGGTGAGCGGCCTGTTGGCCATGCCGATCGGGCGGTTCGCCGATCGGCACGGGGTGAGGCAGATTCTGGGATGGGGTTCGGTGCTGGGCTTCCTCGGCCTGGCCTCCTTTGGCGCGGCGCAGGAGCCGTGGCAGGTAATCGGCGCCTGGTGGGTACTCGTCGGCCCGGCCGGTGCGATGACCTTCTACGAGCCGGCGATGATCGCAGTGGATCAGTGGTGCACTCCGCAGCAGCGTCCCCGTGCCCTGGGCCTGCTAACCGTCATCGGCGGGCTGGCCGGAGTGGTGTTCATCCCCGGCGGGGAACGGCTCGTGGCCGTGGTGGGCTGGCGGCCCGCCACGGTGCTGCTCGGGCTGTTGCTGCTGGTGGTCGGCGTGAGCACGGCCCTGTTCACGATCCCGCGGCAACCTCTGCGCCCTCACCACCGCGATCCGACCGGTCCGTCGGCCGGCTCGCTGCGCAGGCTCCTGCGAGATCGCCGGTTCCTCCTGTACGGCCCGGCCATGATGCTGGCCTTCTTCAGCGCGCAGGGGGTGCTTGCGCACCGGGTCGCCTTGTTCGACGAGGCAGGGTTCGACGTGGCCGCCGTGGCCCTGTGGGCGGGGGTGGCGTCGGCCCTCAGTCTCCCCGGCCGTTGGCTGGCCCCGCTGATGGCCGGCCGGTGGCACGCCCCGAAGGTGCAGGCCGGCACGATCGCGGTGGTGGCCTTCGCCACCCTGCTGATGGTGAACGGTCGCGAGACATGGCAGATGATCGGCCACTTCGTGGTGTTCGGCGTTGCGTTCGGGGCTCTCCTGCCACTGCGGGCGATGATCATGGCCGACTGGTACTCCGGCTCCGAATACGGGCGCATCATGGGGACGCAGTGGACCGCAGTCGGCCTGGCCGGGGCGGCCGGGCCGGTGGTGGTAGGCGTCATGCGTGATCACAGCGGCAGCTACGTGATGCCCGTGGCGCTTCTCGGCGCCGGCTTCGCCCTGGCCCTGGCCCTCACCCTTGTGGCCGGAGCCCGGCCCCGGGCGACCCGGGGCGGGAACGGCATCGTCGACTCCCCCGGATCCTGAGCTTTCGCCGGAGCGGCCGCGGTGGGTAGGGGCACCCTGCTCCGGGGATACCCGGGGCGGAGAGGGATACTCCCGGGTGCGAGGCGTCGACCTATCCTCGCCGCCGATCGCCGATGAGCCCGGGTACCGTTACGGCCATCGTCCAGTCCCGGGTAGGTGAGCATCGTGGACCTTCAGGTTGTCGATCTGCTGCTGAGCACGACCCGGTCGGTGCGCAAGCGCCTCGATTTCTCGCGGCCCGTCGACCCGAACGTGGTGGTGGAGTGCGTGCGTCTGGCCGTGCAGGCCCCCACCGCCCAGAACGCTCAGAACTGGCGTTGGATGGTGGTGAGCGACGCCGACCAGCGGGGCGAGATTGCCCGGATCTATCGGGAAGTGGCCGCCGGGTACTTTCCCCAGGCGACGGCCGGCGTGACCGACGGGCAGAACCAGCGCGTGTATGACAGCGCCCGTTTCCTGGCGGAGAACCTGCACCGCGCTCCGCTGCTGGTCATCCCCTGCCTCAAGGGGGACATCGACTGGTCGGACCGGGCCGAAGCCGCCGGGGCTTTCGGGTCGATAATGCCCGCCGCCTGGAGTTTCATGCTCGCCCTGCGCTCCCGAGGCCTGGGCACCGCCTGGACCAGCCTGCACCTCTACCGGGAGCGGGAGGTCGCCGAGGTGCTCGGCATCCCCGACGGGGTGGCCCAGGTGGCGCTGTTCCCGGTGGCCCACACCATCGGCACCGACTTCCGGCCGGCAGCCCGTCGACCGGTGGAGAAGATCATCTACTGGGACCACTGGGGGGCCACCCGCAGCTGATCCGATCCCGGCCTCGCACAGCCGGGATCGCTGCTCATCCTGCGGTTCATGCCGCCCCAACACCTCCTCGATGACTAGGAGGTGTCTCTCCTCCCCGGGGTGACGACGGGCCCCGGGTGGCCCGCCACCACCGCGCTCAGCTGGTGCCCGGCGATCACCATCGGGCCGTTATGCCCAGTCGGTCGTTGGGTTGACGGCCCAGCGAGGCAGTGATCGGACTCGATGGCCGATGAGGCGCCCGTGCACCAGGGGAAGAGCCGACCCGGCATGCAGTGGGCAGCAGTTGGGGCCTGAATCCCTCTCCGAACGGGCGGTGGGAGCCTCGGGGCGGGTTGTGCTTGGGGAGGTCCCATTCTGGGCAGCCGCGACCAACTGGTGAGCCGATCAGCGCCGGGCTGCGCGGCGGCGAACTTGGCGAAGGAAGAGCAGGAGACGCCCGACTTGGATTGCCAGAATCGCCCCCGTGACCGTCTTGGCGATGAGATGGGTCGCCGGGAATGCGACCACGAAGAGACAGACGAGAACGACCGCAATGTTCAGGATCGGCATCCGGGTCACCCTCCAGATCGCGGCCGGCCACCCGACTATCCCGGCGAGGTAGCGGACATCCGCCTTGAGCCGGTGAACGGCTGGTGGGAGCTGTGGTCGGTAGGGGATCGCAAAGCTGTGGCGAGCCGACAAGCTGTGGCGAACCGACAAGCTGCGGCGGTGGGAAGGGAGCAGCACGAATCTGGGTTCGATCCTCCTACCGCAGTATGGGCAGACTCTCGGTCCGGCTCGGGGCTCCTTGGTGATTGAGCCCAAGGCTTACCTCCTGTCATCATGTATCGGCATCGGCTGTCGATTTTCTGAGCGTCGGGCTCACCTGCAGCGTGGACGGGTGGCCCCGGCCTGGCTGCCCGGAAGCTGCGGTGTTCGAGCCTCGATCCCGACCGTCAAGCGTTGTGGGGGACATCTCATCGGGCCGACGATCCGATGCTTCCCTCTTCGAGTCGGGAGGCCCGAGACGGCAAGGCCGGAGGCACCACGGTGTTTATCAAGTGCAGCGCGGCGGGTCGCGACGAATCATCGTCCAGGTCTGGACCGGCGCAACGCCAGCCATCCGAGGCCGGCGGTTGCCACCGCAGCAGGCGCCCATAGCCACAGCCAAGGCACCCCCGATTCGGCGTTGCTTGCGGAAGGCGGGAGAGACGCGGTCGACGTCGTGGACGCTACCGGGATCGTGGACGTGGTCGGCATCGAAGCAGTGGAAGTGGTTGCGATCGACGTCGTCGTGGTGGAAGGAACGTTCTCCTCCGTGCTCTCCGGCACCCCGATTCTGGGGAACACCACCTCGTCGCCGCCCAGTTCGATCATCATCGAGACCACCCGGCCGGCCTCATCAGTCTCGAAGCCGACTTCAAAGATGGTGGTCGGATTAGGGCCCCTGAATGCGACGTAGAAGAAGCGGGTGTCGGTCTCCGGGTAGAGCTCGTACCGGCCGGCATCGGGTAGCTCCAGCAGCAGGTATTCGTCGCCGGCCGAGACGACGGCAGCGGCCCCGGCGGGTGCCCATTCGGGGGGCATCGCATAGTCCCCTTCGTACACGCCCAGCTCGGGCAGGTAGCTTCCCGTCGCTCGGCGGCCGTCCACCACTTGCCAGTAGCGGCTCATCGGCTCAGCCGCCCACGCTTCAGCCGCAGGGTTCGGCGGGAACAGCGCCGGCAGGTCGTAGCTGTGTGCACCCTTGGCCAGCTCTTCCGTGAGATCGAACACGACGCTGTGTTGGTAGTCGTGGAAGTGGTACACGTGAACCCGGCGATGGGTCAGGTCGTACACGTTGGAGTACAGCGTCTGTGAGTCCCCTTCAACGTGGACGGCATCCAATACGTCGCGCAGGCCCTCGACGGAGACGGTGTCCATGCCGCCGAGCATCTCCTCGGCCGTCAGATACCGCGAGCAGCTGATCTCGCCGTCGGGGGTCACGGACTGCCGGAAGTTGGTGGCCACCTGGTAGCCGCCGCGCTGCCTGATGATCTGGCCCGGTTCAACGATGGCCGACTCTCCGGTGGCATCGCCGAAGAACAGCTGGAAGCTCCAGGATTGGCCGAAGGAGTATTCCTCCAGCACCTCCACCGCGCAGGCGACGGTGCCGCACCGGGCCAGGATCATGTCTCCCGGCGCAGCGGACCCCGGCTCCTTCCCCTCCACGGCCACCGCAACCGTCTCCGACAGCGCCAGAGCGTCGAAGAACAGGCCCTGATCGTTCATGCCCCCCTGCGCGAAGTAGTTGTCGAACCCGAAGTAGACGCCTCCGAACGAGTCGGAAGTCGCCGGGACGAACCAGACCTTGGTGCGCGGAACCGGGTAGTCCTCGTTGTTGCCGCCGAGCGCCAGGTCGCCGTCGGTGACATATAGAACGCTGCACCCCTGGTCGCATGGCGTCTCCCCCGGCGCGCACGCCGGACCCATGGTGACCGGGAACACCGCTAGGAGCACGACGATGAGCCCCCGAGGCATGACCGAGCCTCCTCTGCATCCGGGAGCCACCCGTGGCCGGGCTGCAAAGTCATTCTCGCGAACTTGAGCCGATCGGGTCCAACCGGCGGTGGTCTCATTGGTGTGCACCTCGGATCGAAAGACACGCCACCGGCGGCGGCCGGCTTCCGCCCGGCCGACATCGCCCAGGCGCTGGGCGCCGCGGGGTTCCGGGTGGTCGAGCGCTACGGCCTGTCACGCTTCGGAGTCGACCCGGCGGTGGGCAAGCACGACGAGGCAGCCGGCAGTGCTACCGGCACACGCTGAAGGATGTTGAGCGCAAGCCGAGCGAGGTTCCCCCCGGAGCAGATAGGCAATAGGACCGATCCGGCTCGGCGCGGGGGCTCGGATGGTGGGTCTGGGCGACCACGGGCTCGGGAAGCGCAGGTTGCAGGTCGGCCGCCAGTGCCAGCGGCTGGGGATTCGATCGATGACCGTCGGGCTGTGGACCAGACGAGCTGTTCATCGGGCTACTACCCCGACGACATGACCGTTGGACCGTGTCTCCGACGAGCACGATCTTCGGGCCAGGTATCAGGTGGGACTCTCCT
>CAZJRF010000089.1:0-8032 GCA_964548475.1 uncultured Acidimicrobiia bacterium | reverse complement strand
TTTACCATATTCTCCCATTGGCCTGGTAGTCGGGAACTTTCTTTTCGTCCCCCGGCACCCCTCTTGTTGCAGGTGGATCAGCCGAGCCGGGGCCTCACCCGTGACCACAGACGGGGGCCGTTCAGCCCTTGAGGCGGAGGAAGGAGCGATGACCGCCGCCCCCCTTCTCCTCGACCCGTCCTCGATGGCAAGGTACCGGGCGGAAGAGGCGGGGGGCGGCGGCGTTGTTCACCCCTCGGCGGTGATGCCTACTTACCAGCCATCCGCCGCTTCAGAACCTCGGCTGCATCGGAAACCGGACGGGTCTCTGCGCATCCGATATCGATGATCGGGGCCATCGCGGCCTCGACCTGCTCGGCGGTGTCGGCGTCAATCACCAGGAAGAACTTGTGAGCCGGGGCATCTACCCAAGCACCGACGAGCTTCGCGCCGTCTGGCCGATCCCGGCCAGAACCTCCCCGAGAGTCATTCGAGCCTTCTCAGGATCGTTGTAGAGACAGGCGTCCCAGGTGTGGGTGTGGGTGACATGGAACAGCATTTCGGTCTTCTCCTCTAGCGGGTTAGGAGACCACCGTAAGCACCCCCCGGCGGCTGGACCAGAAGCCGGCTTGTCGGCAAGCGGCAGCGAAGGTCGGCCGACGAGGGGCAGGCCTGCTCTACTGGCCCTTCCCCTTCCTCTGCCGGTCCTCGGCCGGTGCCTCCAGGCAGGCGAGCAGCGCCGCTTGCCGTCCTGGGTCTCTACTCCATCCTGCCGACTTCTCCGCCTGGCCGGCGCGTGTTCGAGTGCCCGACGCATCCGTTCCCGATGGTGCCTCAGCGCCCGGCGTTGTGCGACCTGCACAACTCGATGTAGCCGTCGTTGGCTTCGAGGACCTCCAAGAAGGCGTTCATCCTGGCTTCGATGTCCCTGCCGGCTGCTTCCACTTCTACCTCCGCCTCCCGAGCGGCCTGGACCACCTCGGTGAGATCGACGCCTATGGATTCACCACGCTCGACCAGCATGAACCCCGGCAGGGTCAACCGGCACCACTGTGCTTCTGCCGTCGATAGAGGCTCGATCCCGCCGCCGCAAGCCGCCGTCGGCAGCAGCCCCGCGATGACGACGGCCCCGGTGCACCTGGGCTTGATACTCATGTTCCCTCTCCATCGGGTCCACCTCAGCATGGTGGGGAGCAGGTGACAGCACTCAGAATGGACGGCCCTTCTCCACAACAAGCCCCCGGCAGAAGGCCCGCGTCGGGCTGCCGGGTTGCCTGCGCACCGCCTCGCCCCCAGGCCGGGGGGCAACGCAGGGGCCACACCGCACCAAGCCCGTACTGCGGCGGGCGATGGCTCAGCAAGCGCTATCCCTCACCAGCCGATGCGCGTTGCGATTGCGTAGGTGATCACCGACACCGAGGCGGCCAGCACCGCCCCCCAGATCAGGTCCACCACCGTCACCGTCAGCGGCCAGCCGTGCAGGGTGGCCAGGTTGGTCAGGTCGTAGGTGGCATAGGCGATGAAGCCGAACAGGGCCCCGTAGCCCAGGGCGCGTATCCACGAGTCGCGGTCCATGGCCGGGGCGATCACGAACACCACCAGCCCCAGGATGAACAGCAGGTAGAACACGATGGCCGCCGCCCAGTTCACCGGGCTGCGCATCAGGTCGCCGATCTGCCGGTGGTAGAAGCCCTTCGCCACCACCCCCAGCCAGACCATGTCGATGGCAAAGAACACCGGTAGTGCAATCAGATACAGCTTCCCCAGCATGTGATCCCCTTACCGCCGGCTCCCGGGGAGGCTCGGGCTCCCGGGAGCGCCGACCGGGCGCCGACGCCGAGCGAGGGCCATGTTGCCACCGGCCGGCCTCCCGGCTCAACCTCGACCCCTCGTCGGGCGGGTACGATCCCCGTCCGGAGGACCCCATGAACGACGGCTACATACCAGGAGTTTGCAACATCGGGCCGGCCGAGACGGCCCGGCGGCGCCGAACGGGCGAGGCGGGAGCGGCGGCCACCGTCGGCCTGGCCGCCCTGCTCGTGCTGACCCGCGCCCCCCGGCCCTGGCGACTGCTGCTGGCCCTGCCCGCCACCGTGTCGGCCGTCGGCTACCTGCAGGCGGCCCGCCGCTTCTGCGCCTACTTCGGATGGAAGGGGGTCTTCAACTTCGGCCGCCCGGGCTCCGAGGAGTCGGTCGAAGAGGCCGCCGCCCGCGCCGAGGACCGCCGCCAGGCGGTTCGTCTCACCCTGCAGTCGGTGGGCATCGGCCTGGCCGTGGCCCTGCTGAGCATGTGGCCCCGCCGCCGGGCCGGCTGCTGAGAGCCGCCGCTCCGCCCGCCTCCGCCCGCCGGTACAGCTCCCACCAGTCGTTGCCCGCCACCAGCCGGAAGCCGTCGGCAACCGCCTGCCAGTCTGCCGCCAGGTCCTCGTTCAGGTTCACCGGCAGGAGCACGTACTCCACGGTGTCCGCCGCCGGCAGGCGCCGTCCCTCCAGCGTGGTCCCCGGCCCGTAGAGCACCGCCCGGAAGGGGGTGGGGAACATGTAGATCTCCTCCCGGTGCGTCAGGTGAGGGGCGATGCCGTAGTGAGCGGCCACCGACGCGTCGCCGGGCAAGGCGGTCATCACCTCCCGGGCAGCCACGGCCGACGGATGGTCCGGCGCCCAGTAGGCCGGCGGGCTCTCGGACACGGGGAGCGGCCCCCACATCAGTGCCGCCCAGGCGCTCATCAGCACCACCGCCGGCAGCAGGAACCTGCGCCACCGTTCTCTCATCGCCCCCAGGGCGTGCACCGTCCCCAGGGCCAGGGCGAGGACCACCACGATCGAGTAGTGGTAGCCGATCTGGTGCTGATAGCCGAAGGTACTGATCAGGTTGGCGCCCAGCGCCAGCACCCCGATCAGGGCTACCGACGGCAGCCGCAGGAAGGCCCAGGCAAAGGGAGCCGTCATCTGCCACAGGTACCAGGGACGTCCGTCGGCGACCAGGTAGGCGGCCACGTTCCCCGGCCGCTTCGCTATCTCGGTCAGGAGCCCCAAGGGGCCCCCGAAAGGGATGCGCCACAGGTTGGGCATGCTCACCCCGGTCAGCGCCCCCATCAGGAGGGGGGCCAGCCCCAGCGGGTAGATCGCGCTGCCCGCAATGGTCAGCAGCCCCAGGTCGGCCCGGCGCCGCAGCGCCACCCAGGCCCCCAGCGGCATCAGCACCAGCCAGGTGTCCTCTTTGACCAGGGCCACCAGCACCACGCACACCAGGTACATGCGCCAGCGCTCGGTGAGCGCGCCGTAGATGGCGAAGGCCAGCAGCACGCTCAGGAAGGCGTCGGGATGGAACCCCTCCAGGCTCGACCACCCCAGGGCCGGGTGCAGCAGGAACGCCACCGCCAGGGCCAGGGCGGGCGCCTCGCTGCCCAACCGGCGGCGGGCATACAGGAACACGGGCAGCGCCCCGGCCGCAATCGCCGCGCTCTGGACGAACAGCAGGGTCCCCACCCCGGGCACCACCCAGTAGAGAGGGGCCACGAACAGCAAGATGATCGAGGTGTGGTCGCCGAACAAGTTGCGGCCCATCAGGGTGACGAAGGGCGCCTTGAACCGGGAGAGCAGCCACACCCCCTGGTCGTACAACCCCAGGTCGAAGGCCGAGGTGCCCAGCCCGTGGTGGATGCGCAGCCCCAGCCGGGTGAAGTACCACGTGAACAGCGACATCGCCACCAGCAACGCCCACTGGGCGAGCGTCACCCGGCCCAGGCGGTCGGCGGCGCGGCGGCCGGGCCGGCGCCACCGGGAGGCAGCCCGGGCTACCGGTGCGGCGATTTCCCCGGGGGGATCGACGGGGCCGCTCATGGCGCCGTGAATTCTCGCCCGTCCCCGGCGATGTGTGCGTAGGTTCGGCGCCGGCCGCGTGCCTCTCCCGGCGTCTTCGGGAAAGATCTTCCCGCTGGACCCCCGGGAGACCGGGCCGCCCGACGGAACCTGACCTTGCCAGGGCGGGTCGCCCAGGGCCAACCTCGCGGGTTCTCTGTCACCCCACGCCCTGCCGGCCCAACGCGACGTCACGAAGCTGGGGAGCACAGGGGCGGAGCCAGCTTGATCGCGCCGCGATCGTCTCCCCCGTTGGGAACGGGTGAGACGCGCCTATCGCCGAAGGCGGGGCGCAGAGGGGGCAAACGTCTCCCCCGTGGCGACGGGGGAGACGCGGCCGAAGGCCGCAGAGGGGGCAAGAACGCGGATCAGGTGGTTCACTCCCTGTTGCCCTCCCCCTGGCCACCCCCCGCCGGAGGCGGGAGGGGGATCGGCCTGCTACCGCGGCCGGTCCACGTTCCAGTGGTGGTCGCACAACTCGCAGATGTACTCGTCGCGGCGCACCGTGTACCGCCGGCGGGTGAACAGGCGCCACACCAGGTAGACGGGGACGGCCACCACGTACCAGGCGACGTACAGGATGCCGATACCGAACATGGCCAGCGAGAGGAACAGGGTGTCGAAGCGGAAGCCGAGGAACCGGCTCACGTACTTGCCGGTGTCCGGGTTCACCCAGCCGAACATCTCCCGGGTGATCACCCCGCCGCCGCAGTTGGGGCACCTGATCGGATCCACGGGCCTCCCCCGACGCGTCGCCTCGGCTGCGCCATGCTAACGGCCGGGCCGTCGGCCCACCCGTTCTCAGTTGGCCCGGGCCAGCGCCTGCGCCGGCGCCCAGCGTCCCGCGACCATTGCGTAGTACTCGCCCGCCTCCTCGAGATCGCCCCGCTGCAGAGCGGCCAGGCTGGCGGCCAGTTCGGCGGCCGACTCGTCGGCGGCCAGTTCGTGCTCCGAGAACAGCCCGGCCACCCCGCCGTAGTCCAGTTCCACCACCGACCCGGTGGGAAAGGGCCGCAGCCAGTCGGCCAGATCGCGCACCAGGTCCACGGTGTCCTCGTCGAAACCCACGTCTTCCAGGACCCGGGTGGCCCGCTCCAGGCGGCGCAGCGCCGACCGCCGGGCCGTGCGGTAGCGCACCCCCGGCCCTGGCAGCAGCTCCCGCTCCGTGCTCTGAAAAGCGGCGAACCAGCGCAACGGCACGTGGAAAGACGCAGTGAGGATGTGCGAGCGCGCCTCCGGGTGGCTCGCCTGCAGCAGGGCGAGCTCGGCCGCCGCCCGTCGGGCCAGGGTCTCGGGCACCAGCGACTCGCCGACGACGGGCGGGTAGGCATGGCGGAAGGCGAGCAGGCCCTCCAGCATGCGCAGCCGGGGATGGCGGGGGCAGACCAGACGCCGGCCCCTCTCCTCGATGACGAAGGCGTCCTCGCGCAACGACTCGAACCACACCCCGTAAGTGCCGCTCACCATCACCCGGGATGACCCGGCGGGCAGGTGCTCCGGCACCGCGCCGGTCTCGTCGGGCACGTACACACGCAGGTAGGCAGAGGGCGCCACGGGCCAAATGCTACCGGGGGCAGGGTCCGAGTCCCCGGGTGCGGCCGGGGCGCTTTTGGTAGGGTGGCAGCAGGTTCGGCTCCCGCACTGGGAAAGGAGCACGGCGTTGGGGGTATTCGAAGCGATAGGTAGCCGGGGCCACGAGGAGATCATCTTCGGCAATGACCCGGCCTCGGGCCTCAAGTCCATCATCGCGATCCACTCCACGGCTCTCGGTCCCGCCCTCGGCGGGACTCGCTTTTATCCGTATCCCACGGAGGAAGAGGCGCTGGAGGACGTCCTGCGTCTCTCCCTGGGGATGACCATGAAGGCCGCCGCCGCCGGCCTCGACCTGGGGGGCGGCAAGGCGGTCATCATCGGCGACCCCCGTACCAAGAAGTCGGAGCGGCTGTGGCGGGCCTTCGGACGCGCGGTGGATTCCCTTGGCGGCCGCTACATCACCGCCGAGGATGTGGGCACCGACACCAACGACATGAACATGGTACGGCGGGAGACCCGCTGGGTGGTGGGGGTCGGGGTAGAGGAGGGCGGGTCGGGCGACCCCTCCCCCTTCACCGCGCGCGGGGTCTTCGCCTCCATGCGCGCGGTCTCCCGCTTCCTGTGGGAAACCGACGACCTGGCCGGGCGCACGGTGGCAGTGATGGGGGTGGGCAAGGTGGGCTCCAGCCTGGTGGGTCGGCTCGTTGAAGCCGGTGTCCGGGTGGTCGCCTGCGACACCTATCCCCCGGCTCTCGAGGCGATCAAGGCCAGGCATCCGGCAGTGGAGATCGTCTCGGATGAGGAGATCTGCTCCGTGGAGTGCGACATCTTCTCGCCTAACTCCCTCGGGGCGGTACTCAACGAGAAGACCATCGCCGAGTTGCGCTGCACCGCCGTCTGCGGGGCGGCCAACAATCAGCTGGCCACCGACGCCGACGCGAAACGACTGATGAGCCGGGGCATCCTGTACGCCCCCGACTTCGTGGTCAACGCCGGCGGGCTCATCAACGTCAGCGACGAGATCCACGGCTACAACGTGGAGCGGGCCACCGCTCGCGTCGAGCACATCTACGACAACACTCTCCAGGTGCTGCACGCGGCGCACGAACGGAACATGTCGCCCCACCACGCCGCCGTCGAGCTGGCCCAGGAGCGGGTGGCCAGCATCGGCAGCCTGCGCCTCTTCCGGCGCTGCGCCAGCGGCCGCAACTAGCCTGACGAGTCTCCAACCGGCTCCCCGCTCCGCCCGCCGGGACGGGGGGCGATAGGACGCGGGGGGAGGGAACCATTTGACCATAGGCACGGACCCTGCAGAAAGCCACCGGGAGCCGGAGCTGCCCGACGGGGCAATCCTCGAGATGTACCGCCTGATGGGGCTCGCCCGCCGGGTGGACGACCGGCTGTGGGCCCTGGCCGCCGAGGGGACGGTTCCCCGGGCAGTGGGTGCCTCCGGGCGCGAGGCCGTTCAGGTGGGAGCCGCCTCCGCCCTGGACGCCGAAGAAGACTGGGTGGTCCCCCACTACCGGGGGCTGGCTCTCATGGTGGCCCTGGGCATGACGCCCGAGGAGATCTTCCTCGCCTTTCTCGGCAAGGGGGGCGAGACCGCCGGCGGGGGCCGCCCGTTGCCCGGTTACTGGTCGCTGCCCGGCCGCCGCGTTTTCAGCGGCTCGTCGGCACCCGGGCCCGGCTTCCCACACGCCGCCGGCATCGCCTACGAGCTGCGCCGCACGGGGCGGCCGGGGGTGGTACTGGCCACCGGAGGCGAGGAAGCCCTGGCCCGAGGCGACCTGCACGAGGCCCTCAACTTCAGTTCTCTCCTCGGCCTGCCGGTGATCTTTCTCATCGAAGTCGACCTACCGGGCGGCTCGGAGCCCGCCCGCCGACCGTCAGCCGGCGACCCGGCAGAGCGCGCCCGGGCCTACGACATGGCCGGCGTCACCATCGACGGCAACGACGTCTTTGCCGTCTACCGCGAAGTGTCCTGGGCGGCGGAACGGGCCCGAGCCGGGGAAGGCCCCACCTTCATCGAGGCGCAGGTCCACCCCTACTACGCCCAGGCGTCCGGCGGCCCGCAGGACCCCGGTCCCACCGCCGAGGAGATCGCGCAATGGCGCCGACACGATCCCGTCGGCCGGCTGCGTTCCTACCTGGTCGAGCAGCGCCTGCTCACCGAGGAGGATGAGGAGAAGTACGACCAGGAGTCGGCCGCCCTGGTCGCCACCGCCCTGGCTACCGCCGAGCGGGCTACCGACCCCGGCGAAGCCCCCGGGCCGGTCTACGCCCGGCCGGTCGCACCTGCCGATCCGGCCGAGGGACCCGTGGCGCCAGCTGCCGGTGAGGAGGCGGACCTGGTCACCGCCTTGAACCGCGCCCTGTACGCGCTGCTGGCCGAGCACCCCGAGACGCTGCTGTTGGGCGAGCCCGGCAACGGAGAAGGGGAGGCGACGGCCGGCCTCCGCGAGGCTTTCGGCACGGAGCGCTGCTTCCGGGCCCCGGCGGCCGGACCGTCGATCGTGGGAGTAGCCGTCGGCCTGGCCGCCGCCGGCGCCCGGCCCATCGTGGAGATCCGATCGGCCGACCTGATGCACTCCGCCCTCCACCAGTTGTTGGCTGAGGCTGCCCAGCTGCACTACCGGTCGTGCGGGGGCTGGTCGTGCCC
>CAZJRF010000088.1:0-8210 GCA_964548475.1 uncultured Acidimicrobiia bacterium | reverse complement strand
CACCGGGATCTCCGACCCCTACGAAGAACCGGCCGATGCCGACCTGGCGATAGACACCACCGACATCACTCCCGATGAAGCAGCCAACCTGATCATCCTCCACCTCGAGAGCGAGGGGTACATCGAGCCGCGGCGGGACTGACCGCCGGGCGGGGTCACCATCTGCAAACGTCCGGTGGGGCCGGGATCCAGGCCCCACCGGAGTTTCAAGCCGTCCGGCTCAGTCCTTGATGGTCTTGAAGCACAGGAACCAGTCGAGGCAGCGGTAGTCATCACCGGCGTCGGCGACCCGCTCGGCGGCCGCCCCACAGGAGCCCGGGGTGGGGATGATCACCTCGTCGCCGGGACGCCAGTCGGCGGGGGTGGCTACGCCGTGCTTGTCCGCAGTCTGCATGGCCACCAGCAGGCGCTTGATCTCGTCGAAGTTCCGCCCGCAGGAGAGCGGGTAGTAGACGAGGGCGCGAATGGTCGCCTTGGGATCGATGAAGTAAACCGCGCGCACGGCCTGGGTGTTGCTGGCCCCCGGTTGCACCATCCCGAACTTGTTGGCCACTTCCATGGTGAGGTCCTCGATGACCGGGAACTCGACGCGCACGTTCTTCATGCCCTTCCACTCGATGCGCTCCTCGATGGTGCGCAGCCAAGCGATGTGGGCATAGATGCTGTCGATGGAGAGCCCGATCAGCTCGCAGTTGAGCGTCCGGAACTCCTCGGCCATGCTGGCAAACGTCATGAACTCGGTGGTGCACACCGGGGTGAAATCGGCCGGATGGCTGAAGAGGATCACCCACTTCCCCTTGTAGCCCTCGGGGAAGTGAATGTCCCCCTGCGTCGTCCGGGCCTGGAAGGCAGGCGCCGGATCCCCGATCAGCGGAAGACGGGGGACGGCAGCTTCGGTGTCGGGCATGGTCACCTCCAGCAGCGGCGCGCCGGTGTGCAGCGGACGGGCTACCTGATCGCGCAACATTTCGCACCGCCTGCAAAGTCGATGGACGGCAAGGTCACGTAGCCCGTCACCGACTATAGCCGGGCACCGGTGGGCCCGGCCGGGGGGCCGTCGCCATCCGGTCGGCCCCGCCCCGGAGCCGCCGGATGGTGCCTCCCAACCGGGTCCCCGATCGACGGCCAGACAAGCCGCCTCGGGGGACGGCGACTGGGTACGCTGGCGACCTTCGTGGGAGGCGGGCACCGCCGGTCTCTGCTGGGTGCCGGTCCCCGACGGCCGGGAGGGCACGCATGACCTGGGAACAGGCGACGATCTTCGCCATTCTGGCGGTGTCGCTCGTCCTCTTCGCCTGGGGCCGTTGGCGCTACGACCTGGTCGCCGTCCTCGCTTTGCTCGCGGCCACCATCACCAGGCTCATCGAGCCCGGCCGGGCGTTCCTGGGCTTCGGCCATCCGGCCGTGGTCACCGTCGTGGCGGTTCTCGTCATGGGCCACGGCCTCGAGCGGTCCGGGTTCGCGGATATGGTGAGCCGCCGGCTGCTCACCCTGAGAGACCACAGCGGCTGGCAGCTCACCGCCCTCACCGCAATGGTCCTGGCCACGTCGGCCTTCATCAACAACGTGGGCGCTCTGGCCCTCTTCCTGCCGGTGGCGCTCCGGGTCGCCCGAGCCACGGGCCGGCCGGCCTCCCGCCTGCTGATGCCGCTGGCCTTCGCTTCGCTGCTGGGCGGTCAGCTGACCCTGATCGGCACACCCCCCAACATCATCATCGCCACCATCCGTGCCCGAGCGGGGGGTGAGCCCTTCGGCATGTTCGACTTCTCCCCGGTGGGCGGCACGGTGGCCCTCCTCGGGCTGGCCCTCATCGTCCTCCTGGGACGGCGCCTGGTGCCGGTCCGGCGCAGCAGCACCAAACCCGGCACGCTGTTCGAGGTGGCCACCTACCTGACGGAGTTGCGCGTCCCCGCCGGGGCCGCAGCCGATGGGATGACGTTGGCGCGGGCAGTGGAAGGCGCCGACGTGGTGGTGGTGAGCCTGATCAGGGGGGATCAGGAGAGGACGGAGCTGCCCCTGTTCACCGCCCTGCAAGCCGAGGATACCCTCATCGTGGAAGGGGACCCGGCCGCCATCGACGGCCTCATTTCCCGCCACGGGTTCGAACTGGGTGGAGCCCCCAGGGATCGCTCCATCATCAAAGGCCTCGGCCTCTACGAGGCGGTAGTCCCCCCGCGAGCCTTCGCCCTGGGGCGGAGCGCGACCGGCCTGCGCCTGCGCGGGCGCCACGCCGTGAATCTCCTCGGCGTGGCCCGGGCCGGGGAGCGCATCCACCAGCGACTGGCCGAGATCAGGTTCGAGGTTGGGGACGTCCTGCTCTTGCAGGGCCGGGAGTCGGCGGTGAGGGCGGCCATCGCCGATCTCGGCTGCCTCCCCCTGGCCGAGCGAGACCTCTCTCTGGGCACGACCCGGCGCCTCGCCCTCGGCCTGGGCATCTTCGCCGGCGCAGTGGTGGCAACCTCCGTGGGGCTGCTTCCCGTCGAGGTCGCCTTCCCGCTGGGCGCGGCGGCCATGCTGCTCACCAGACTCATCTCATTGGAGGGAGCCTACCGGGCCGTCGACTTGCCGATCGTGGTGTTGCTGGGAGCGATGCTCCCCGTCGGGGAGGCCCTGGAGAGCACGGGAGCAGCCGCCCTCATTGCCGAGCGAATGCTGGCCATCGGCGACGCGTCCTCCCCCGGCCTGCTGGTGGCGGGGACCATGACCGTCGTCATGCTGCTCTCCAACATCATCAACAACGCCGCGGCCGCGGCCCTGGCCGCCCCCATCGCCCTCACGATGGCGGAGAGCCTGCACGTCTCGGCCGATCCCCTGCTCATGGCAGTGGCGATCGGGGCATCGTTGCCGTTGCTCACCCCCATCGGCCACCAGTCGAACCTTCTGGTGATGGCGCCCGGCGGGTACCGCTTCAGCGACTACTGGCGGCTGGGGCTACCCCTCTCCTTGCTCGCCATCGTCGCCGGCACGGCGATGATCCTGTGGGTGTGGCCGCTCGGTGCCTGAGCCGGCTTCAGGTGAGCGCGAACACGAGGCCGGTGGCCGCCACCAGGAGGGTCACCAGCCCGATGATGATGGGCCCCACCGTGGAGGACTGGTAACGGCCCTCGTCGAGCTGCGTGGTGACCCTCAGATAGCGAGCCATGGACGCCACGGCGGCCAGCGCCCCGAGGACGATGAGGGCCAGGCCCAGGGCCTCGGCCACGGGGCCCTCGGTGTCGACCAGTTCCACCACCAGCACCCCCAGGCCGATGAAGGCCAGGCAGGTGCGCACCCAGGAGAGGAAGGTGCGCTCGTTGGCCAGTTGGTCACGTGCCAGGCTGCCCTCGCTCATCCGGACCTCACCCCGGGTCAAGTACCGCCGCATGCTCACCGGGCCACCTTACCGGACCGAGAGCGCAGCCGGCCGCCCCGGGCCGAGTTGAAGCAGGCCTCCCCGTCGGCGCACAGGTGACAAGGTCCAAGGACGACGGCCTCACTTGCTTCCGGCGGCCTAGCCTGGGATCGGCGAAGGGAGCCCGCATGCACCGGATCGCCCTCATCGGCGCGGCAGCGGCAACGATGCTGCTCAGCGCCGCTCCCGGAGCCACCGTAGAGAACGGCGGCCGCTCCTTCACCATCACCGCCGGCGGCGACATCCTCATCCACCGCTCCATCGCCCAGCTTGCCGACGACCTGGCCCCCGGCGCCGGGGTGTACGACTTCACCTCGATGCTGGCCCCCATCGAGCCCTGGGTGGGAGAAGGCGACTTCGCCATCTGCCACCTGGAGGGGACGCTCGACCCCGAGAACACCGGCCTCGCCTACTACCCCCGGTTCAACGCCCCCCACGAGGTGGCGGATGCTCTGGCGGCGGCGGGCTACGACGCCTGCTCCACCGCCGGCAACCACGCCCTGGACCACGGGTTCATCGGGGTGGCCGACACCCTGGCCGTCCTCGACGAGGCGGGGCTCGGCCACTCCGGTTCGGCCCGCCACCCCTGGGAACGGCTTCCCAGCCTCTATGAGGTGAAGGGGGTCACCGTGGCCCACCTCTCCTACACCTACGGCACCAACGGGATCCCGCTCCCCGATGGCCGTCCCTGGGCGGTGAACCTCATCGGCAACGGCGACGGCATCCTCGCCGACGCCCGCCTGGCGCGCTGGCGCGGGGCGGAGTTCGTAATCGTCAGCCTGCACTGGGGAACCGAGTACCAGAGCTCACCCACCGCCGGGCAGGTTGATCTGGCCGTGCGTCTCTTGTCTTCGCCTGACATCGATCTGATCCTGGGCACCCACGTGCACGTGGTGCAGCCCATCGGACGGGTCCAGGACAAGGTGGTCGTCTACGGCATGGGGAACCAGATCGCCAACATGTGGAACTACGACGGCCACTCCGGCACCGAGGACGGCGTCCTGGTCCACCTGCGCATCGAGGAGGTCGACGGCCGCTTCGTGACAAGCGCGATCTCCTTCACCCCTACCTGGGTGCACCCGGTCACCAAGGAGGTGCTGCCGGTCGCCCACACCCTGGCCTCCGGCACCGATGAGTACCGCTCCGCCCTCACCGCTTCGCTGGCCCGCTCGGTGGACCGGGTGACCATGCTGGATGCGCCCGGAGTGGCCCTCAGCCCCATCCTCTGGTCGACCCTCGTCTGCCAAGGGCGCTTGGCCACCATCGTGGGCACCGCCGTCTCCGATCACCTTGTCGGCACCGACGGGGCGGACGTGATAGTGGGACGAGGGGGCGACGACCGCATCGACGCCGGGGGAGGAGACGACCTGATCTGTGCGGGCGAGGGAAACGACGTGGTGAGGGCCGGGCCGGGCCGTGACGCCTGCCACGGCGGGCCGGGCGACGACTGGCTGTTCGGAGGGCCGGGGGACGATCGGATCTACGGGGAGGCGGGGCGCGACTACCTGGCCGGCGAAGACGGTGCCGACCTGTTGTACGGGGGCCCCGAGGGCGACTTGCTCTCCGGCGGGCCCGAAGACAGCGGTCTCTACGGGGGCCCCGGCCCCGACCGGCTGGTGGGGAACGAGGGGACCGAGGCGTGTCGGGACGCGACCGGGCGGCGCCTTTGCAGGGACTGATCGCCTGTTCCCACCCGCGCGCGAGAGACACCCGCCGCGCCTACCGCCCCCAGTAGGCCCAGTTCCGGCTGCGAACGTCCCGCATCTCCTCGGGCCAGGGGTGAAAGCGCCGGGCCACCAGGTTGGCCACCCCGTCCCGGTACTCCACCACCCCCTCGATCACCACCCCGACGGACTTACGCGCCACCTCGCGGTGGGCGTCCCACACCCCGGGCAGCACCACCACGTTGAGCACCCCGGTCTCGTCCTCCAGGTTCAGGAAGATCACCCCCTTGGCCGTCATGGGACGCTGGCGATGGGTGATCAGGCCTCCCACCGCCACCCGGTGCCCATGCCGGCCCGCCACCGCCTCCGCCGCGGTGATGCACCCCCGCTCGGCCAGCCACCCGCGGACGAACTCCACCGGGTGGTGAACCGACACTCCGGTGGACCACAGATCAGCCCGGGTCTGCTCGGCCGGGGTCATGGGGGTCAGGAGGGGCGGCTCGGCCCCTTCGGCCAGGGCAAGGCGGCCCGAGCCCAGCCCGGCCAGCGCTCCCGCCGCCCACAGCCCCTCCCGCCGCTCCACCCCCAGGCCGGCCAGCGCCCCGGCGGCGGCCAAACCCTCCAGGGCCTCCTCCCGCAGGCCGGTGCGCTGCGCCAGGTCGACTACCCCGGTGAAGGGACCGCCCACCAGGCGGGCCCCCTCCAGGCGGGTGATCTCTACCTCCCCCAGGCCGCGCACGTAGCGCAGGCCCAGGCGCACGGCGGTGGACAGGCGCAGCGGGTCGTCGAGCGGGCCCCTCCCCCGGCGCCGGGCCAGGCCGGCGACGGTAACCACGTCGTCGGGGTCGGCGGCCAGGGGCACCACCGTGCAGTCGTAAGCCGACTCGTTGACGTCGGGCGGGAGCACCACCACCCCGTGCCGCCGGGCGTCCTGCACCAGGGAGTTGGGACTGTAGAAGCCCATGGGCTGGGCGTTGAGCAGGCCGGCCAGGTACTCGCTGGGCCAGTGGTGCCGCAGCCAGGCCGACATGTAGACGATGTAGGCGAACGACACCGAGTGGCTCTCCGGGAACCCGAACGAAGCGAAGCCCTGCAGCTTCTCCCAGATCTCGTCGGCGGCCGGGCCGGTGATACCGTTGGCGGCCATGCCGGCGTAGGTCCCCGCCCGCAGCTTGGCCATCTCCTCGTCGGAGCGCTTGTGGGTCATCGCCTGGCGCAGGCGGTCGGACTGGCCGGGGGCATAACCGGCGCACACCCGGGCCAGCTCCATGAGTTGCTCCTGAAAAACCGGCACCCCCAGCGTCTTGGCCAGTATCGGCTCGGCCAGGGGGTGGGGATAGCACACCGCCTCCTCGCCGTTGCGGCGGCGCAGGAAGGGATGCACCGAGTGGCCCTGGATGGGGCCGGGGCGGATAAGGGCCACCTCGATGGCCAGGTCGTAGAAGGTCTTCGGCTTCATGCGGGGCAGGGTGGCCATCTGCGCCCGCGACTCCACCTGGAAGATGCCGACCGTGTCGGCCCGGGTGAGCATCTGGTACACCGCCGGCTCCTGGGGAAGGGCGGCCAGGTCGAGGCGCACCCCGTGCACCTCCTCCACGACGTCCACCGCCAGGTGGAGGGCGTTGAGCATGCCCAGGCCGAGCAGGTCGAACTTGACGATGCCCATGGAAGCGCAGTCGTCCTTGTCCCACTGCAGCACCGAGCGGCCCTCCATGCGCCCCCACTCGAGGGGCACCACCTCCCACAGCGGGCAGTCGGCAATCACCATCCCCCCGGAGTGGATACCCAGGTGGCGGGGGAAGCCGTCGAGGCGCCGGCAGGCGTCGAGGATCAGGCGGCCGCTCAGCCCGGCCGGCAGATCCACGAACTCGGGGATGGCCTCGGGGCGATGGGTGTCCAGGTACCTGGTAAGGCCGTTCACCTGGGCCTGGGTGAGCCCGAAGGCCTTGCCCACGTCCTGCAGGACCGAGCGGGCCCGGTAGGTAATCACGTTGGCCACCATGGCCGCCCTCTCCCGCCCGTAGCGCTGGTAGCAGTACTGGATAACCTCTTCGCGCCGCTCCGCCTCGAAGTCCACGTCGATGTCGGGGGGCCGACCCCGCTCCGCCGATAGGAAACGCTCGAAGGGGAGTCCGAGGCGAATGGGATCCACCCGGGTGACTCCCAGGCAGCGGCAGACCGCCGAATCGGCCCCCGAGCCCCGGATCTGGCAGTAGATGTCCCGCGACCGGGCGAAGCGGACGATATCCCACACCACCAGGAAGTAGCCGGGGAAGCCGAGCTCGCCGATTACCGCCAGTTCGTGCTCGAGACGAGCGGCCGCTCGGGAGTCGATGGCCCCCGGGCCCTCCCCGGGATACACGGCCCGCGCCCCCTCAAACACCAGGTGGCGCAGGTACTCCAACTCGTCGCGGAAGGCCCCCGGCATGGGGAAGTCGGGCAGGCGGGGGGCCACCAGGCGCAGGTCGAAGGCCAGGGCCGCCCCCAGCTCGGCCGCTCGCTCCACCGCCCCCGGGTAGCCGGCCAGCCGGCGGGCCATCTCCCCGGGGGGTTTGAGGTAGCGCTCATCGGTGGCCGGCCAGAAAGCATGGCCCTCCTCCAGGCGTCGCCTCCCCCCGACCGCGGCCAGCACCTCGGCCAGATCGGCCTGGGAACGGTCGTGATAGTGAACGTTGTTGGTGGCCACCAGGGGCAGGCGCAGCCGGGCGGCCACTTCGGCCAGCAGGTCGTTGCGCGGGTCGTCTTCCGGCATGCCGTGGTGCCACACCTCGACGTACAGGCGCCCGGGGAAGACTTCCCGCAGACGGGCGGCGGCCTGCATAGCCCCTTCCAGGTCGCCCGCCTGGGCCGCCCGGGGGACCGCCCCCTGTCGACAGCCGGTGAGGGCCACCAGCCGCCCGGCGGTCGACGCCCCGGCCAGGTCCTCCCAGGAATAGACGGGGCGATCCTTCTGCCCGCGGAACTGCGCCCGGGTAACCAGGCCGGACAGGGCGGAGTAGCCGGCCGGGTCGGGGCCGAGCAGCACCAGGTGATCGGTGGGCGGCCGGTGGAGGGGCTTGGTGCCGTGCAGGCGGTGGGTGCGGCCGCGGCGCGTGGGTGCGTCTTGGTCTGTCCTTGCCGTGCAGGACGCGGGGGCGCCGCGGCGCCCGGCCCCC
>CAZJRF010000087.1:0-8341 GCA_964548475.1 uncultured Acidimicrobiia bacterium | reverse complement strand
GGCTACGACCTGGCCGGGATCCTGCGTCCCAACGTGCAGTGGTACCTGGACGTGATGCGCGACGCCTCGGCCTATCTGGGCGGCTACGCGGATATCGTCGTCCGCCACTTCCCCGGGGTGCAGGAGGTTGAGATACCGGCCGACCTCAGCGACAACGTGACCCTCTCCACCATGCACGGCTGCCCGCCGGGGGAGATCGAGCGCATCGCCGCCTACCTGCTGGAGGAGCGGGGGCTGCACACCAGCGTCAAGTGCAACCCCACCCTCCTGGGACCCGAGCGAGTGCGCGCCATCCTGCACGACGACCTGGGTTACGGCGACGTGGTGGTGCCCGACTCCGCCTTCGGCCACGACCTGCGGTGGGAGGACGCCGTTCCCATGTTCGGGCGCCTGCAGGCCGGGGCGAGGGATCGCGGCCGCCGGTTCGGGCTGAAGCTGAGCAACACCCTGGAGGTAGAGAACCACCGATCGGTATTCGGGCAGGACTCGATGATGTACCTGTCGGGCCGGCCGCTGCACGCCCTCACCGCCAACCTGGCCTTGCTCCTGGCCGACGAGTTCGCCGGGAGCATGCCCCTCTCCTTCGCCGGGGGGGCAGACTGCTTCAACGCGCCGGCCCTGTTGGCCGGAGGCCTGCGGCCGGTGACAGTGTGCAGCGATCTGCTGAAGACCGGCGGGTATCTGCGCCTTCCCCAGTATCTGGAGACCACCGCCGCCGCGCTGGCCGAGGCGGGGGCCGCCGATCTGGACGACCTGGCCCGGCGCACCGCCGGGGTGAGCGACACCATTGAGGCTCAATTGGCCAACCTGCGGTCCTATGCCACCGCGGTGCGCACCGAGCGGCGTTACCACAAGGATGCCTTCGAGACTGCCCACTCAAAGACCGTGCGGCCGCTGGGGCTGTTCGACTGCATCGCAGCTCCCTGCACCGACGAGTGCCCGGTGGACCAGGACGTGCCGCAGTACATGGCGGCGGCGCGGGAAGAGCGCGACGGCGACGCGGTGGCCATCACCCGGCGCGACAACCCGCTGGCCTCCATCCTGGGGCACGTCTGCGACCATCTGTGCGAGCACACCTGCATCCGCACCCACCTGGACGAGCCGCTGGCCATCCGCCACATCAAGCGGTTCATCATGGCCCGGGAGGGGGAGGCCATGCCGGGGGACGAGCCCCCGCCGGCGGCCGGGCAGAAGGTGGCGATCATCGGGGCGGGGCCGGCCGGCCTGGCGGCGGCCTCCCTGCTGGCGGAAGCCGGGCTGCGGGTCACCATCTTCGAGAAGCACCCCTATCCGGGGGGAATGGTGGGCGGGGCGATACCCGCGTATCGCCTTTCGCGGGAGCGCATCGACCAGGATGTGACCCGGCTCACCGCTCTCGGGGTGACCATCGAGTACGGGCGCGAGGCGGGCCGGGACTTCACCCTCTCCGGCCTGCGCGAACAGGGCTTCGGCCCGGTGCTGGTGGCGGTGGGGGCCCAGGCGGCCAAGCGGCTGGGCATCCCGGGGGAGGAAGCCGAGGGGGTCATCGACGGCATCACGTTCTTGCGCAGCGTGCGCGAGGGGCGGCCGGCTCCCGTCGGGAAGCGGGTGGCAGTGGTGGGAGCGGGGGACACCGCCATGGACTGCGCCCGCACCGCTCGGCGGCTGGGAGCCGAGGTGACCATCTTGTACCGGCGCACCATCGACCAGATGCCCGCCGACCGGGAGGAGGTGCGGGCCATGCTGGAGGAGGGCGTCGCCGTGGAGGAACTGGCTCTGCCGGTGTGCCTCCGGGTGGAGGATGGGCGCCTGGCCGGCGTGGTCTGCACCCGCATGGAGTACCGAGGAGAGCGGGATGCCGGGGGCCGCAAGGTGCCCTCGCCGGTGGAGGGGTCCGACTACGAACTGGCCTTCGATACCCTGCTACCGGCGGTCAGCCAGCACGCGGTGCTCGACTTCTTCGACGGGGACCAGCCGGAGCTGACGCAAGCGGGCTACCTGGCCTGCGACCCGGAGACGATGGAGACTTCGCTGGCCTGGGTGTATGTGGCCGGGGATGCCGCCGTCCACGGGCCGGCTTCCATCGTGCGGGCGGCGGGCGATGGCAAGCGGGTCGCCGGCGCGATCATCGGCCGGGCGCAGCCGCTGCCCGCTCCCCACCGGCCGCCTGAGGACCTCGCGGGATTGCTGGGCAGGCGGGCCCGGCGGGAGTGGCGGGTGCCGATCCGCCAACTGCCCATCTCGGAACGAGGCGGCTTCGCGGAGACCACTCTGGGCTACACGCCGGAGGAAGCCCGGGCCGAGGCCGGCCGCTGCCTGGACTGTGACCGGCTGTGCAGCATCTGCGTGAGCGTCTGCCCCAACCTGGCGATCTTCACCTACGCCGCCGAGCCGCTTTCACTGGATATACCCACTCTGACGGTGCAGGGCGGACGGCTGGAGGCCGGGCCGGGCCCAGTCTTCCGGGTTGAGCAGCGCCTGCAGGTGGCGGTGCTGACCGACTTCTGCAACGAATGCGGCAACTGCGCCACGTTCTGTCCCACCGCGGGGAAGCCCTATCGCGACAAACCGCGCCTCTACCTCGATCGGGCCGACTTCGAGGCGCAAGACGACAACGCTTTCTGGCTTCCGGGCGGGGCCGGAGGCCGGGCCATCGAGTTGCGCTGCGAGGGGGAGACCCACCGGGTGGAGGTGGACGGCGTGATCACCTACCGCACGCCCAAGGCGGTGGTACGTCTCGATCCGGTCACCTGGCAGGTGTTGGAAGGCAGTGTGGAGCCGGGGGCGATGGAGGGAGAGGCGGTATCAGTCGCTGCCGGGGCGGAAGCCTATGCGCTGCTCCGGGGGGTCACTGCCGGCGCGCCCTTTCTACCGGCAGGGACGGACGAAGAGACGGGGAGTCGGGTCGCTCATCCCGGGTACGAGGAGTAGGGGAGTGGGCCTCCCCGAGAAGGGATCGCCCGTGGAGGGGCGGACGGGGCGCCCGGCGCCCTAGCCGCAGTCGTGGGGGCCGTGGTGGGCGGGGGAGGGACCCCCGTCGAGCCGGGCCGACCGGCGTGGCGCTTCCTCAAGCGCGTGCCGCCTGCCGCCCGCGGCGGCGGGGATGCGGTGCCCGGGACCCAGGTGCGGTGCCGTCGAGTGCACCTCCGGGGCCGCGCCCGGCACCCCGCTCGCCCGTCCTTCTCCGCCCATCGTCCGACCCCTCCACGGGTCGACGATCCGTAGGGGGAAACATGGCCCTCCGGGCATCGGCCGGTTAGGGTCGAAAGTCCCGGGTCTGGGGATTACCTGGGCAGCGTGACTGCTTCTTCGAGTTGCCCGCTCTGGTCCGCTACCCTCGCTGCTTGATGTCCGTCCATGGGAGCAAGGGCCGGCGAGCTCGGGTGATCGCTGTCGCGCGCACGTGTGCGGTGGTCCTGGCCCTGGTCCTTGCCGGCTCGTCCCCGGCGCCTGCAGCAGCGGCCACGACTACGCCGGGCACCTCCTACTCCGTGGGTCTCTTCAATCCGGCCGATGGCCGCTGGTACTTGCGGGATGCGGCGGGGGGCACCACGGCTCTCGTCTTCGGGGGGGAAGGGGGCGTGCCGCTGGCCGGCGACTGGGACGGAGACGGGGTCGACACCCCCGGCGTCTATCGGCCTGACGAGGGCCGCCTGGTGGTGCGCAACGGCCCTGAGCCCATATCTCTTGTCTACCCCATGCCCGCCGGCGGCCAGCCGGTGGTGGCCGATACCAACGGTGATGGCCGCGACACGGTCTCCCTCGGCCGCTTCGGCCGTCTGTACGTCATGGACGGCCTGGGCGGTGGCCCGGAGGCACTGAATGGGCGTGACCCGTTGCCGATCGGCCTGCCGAGAGGTACCGAGCAGCTGGTGGCCGGTGATTTCGACGGGGACGGGGTGGATGAGATCGCAGCGGTGCATCACGGGACGGTGGAGGTGGTCGGCCCGGGGCGCAGCGCCCTGCTGGGCTACGTCGGGTCGGACCTGGCGGTGGCCGGCGACTGGAACGGCGACGGCATTGAGACCCTCGGCGCTTATGACGCGTGGCACTCCCGGTTTGTGCTCTTCGGGGCCGACGGATCCACTCCGGCCGAGGTCGAGTACGGCTCGGCCGGCATGCTGCCGGTGGCGGGCCGTTTCGAAGGGCTGGGCGGCGGGGACGAGCCTCCTGCTCACCGCGCCGGGGTGCCGGCACTGGCCGAGGGGGACCGGGGGCCGCTGGTGGCGGCCCTGCAGCGCGAACTGGCCCGGCACAACCTGTATCGGGGTTCCATCGACGGGGAGTTCGATTCGGCAACCGCCTTTGCCGTTGTCACCTTCCACAAGGTGATGGGGCTGGAGCGAACCTTTGCCTGGGAGGAAGCCGACTCGGTTCTCATGGAGAACTTTGGCCTGCCCCCGCTGCCCGAGCGGCCCGACGAGCCCGACCGCCTAGAGGTGGACATCGGCCGCCAGGTGATGTTCCTGTTCAAGGACGGGGTGGTGACCGAGATCGTCCCCATCTCCTCGGGGGGCACCTACAAGTACTACAGCGTGCGGCAGGGGGCCTGGGTCTGGGCCGGCACCCCGCGGGGCGACTACACGCTGTTCCGTCATTCCCTCGGCTGGCAGTGCGACCCGCTGACCGGGTGGTGCATCTACAACGCCTGGAACTTCACTCCGTACTACGCACTACACGGCTACCTGTCGGTACCCGCCTACCCGGCTTCTCACGGGTGCGTGCGCATTCCCACCTGGGAGTCGGACTATCTGGAAGACCACCTGTACCTGGGGTTGCCGATCCACCTCTGGGACGAGTACCCGGTCGAGGAGGGCTGAGCGACCGCACGGACCGGGATGAGAGCGGTGTCTACGATGGCTCATCCCGCGAGAGGAAAGGGCCGTGCCTGCCGACACCATCCCCGCCAGGCTGTTTCGCAACGCCGCCTTCATGCCCGGGCGTCCCGGGTACCACGAGAAGGTGGCCGGCTCGTATCACAGCGTGGACTGGCAGGGGTACGCCGCCGGGGTGAGGCAGGCCGGTCGCGCTCTGGTCGCGCTGGGGTTCTCGCCCGGGCAGCACGCCGCCATTCTCGGCTTCAATCGGCCCGAGTGGGTCATCACCTACCTGGCGGCCATGGCGGCCGGCGGGGCGGCGGCCGGCATCTACATCACCTCTTCGGCCGACGAGGTGGCCTACATCCTGAACCACTCAGAAGCCCCGGTGGCGGTGGTGGAGAACGAGGACCAACTGCAGAAGGTGCTCGCCCGTCGGCAGGACCTCCCCGCGCTGCGCTGGGTGGTGACGATGCGCGGGGCACCCGCCCAGGGCGATCCGATGGTGCTGACCTGGGAGGAGTTCCTGGCAAAGGGAGAAGGGGTCACCGACGCCGAGCTCGACGCAACCCTGGGGGCGCGGTCGGGCGGCGACCCGGCCACCTTGATCTACACCTCGGGGACCACTGGCCTTCCCAAGGGGGTGGTGCTGACCCACGACAACCTGACCTGGACTGCCGATCAGGCGCGCGGGGTGTTCTCCCTGGCCCCCGACGATGTGCTGGTCAGCTACCTGCCTCTGAGCCACGTGGCCGAGCAGATGTACGCGGTGCACGTGGCCATCACCTTCGGCTACTCGGTGGCTTTCGCCGAGTCGATTGAGGCGCTGCGCACCAACATCGTTGAGATCCGACCCACCCTCTTCTTTGGCGTGCCCCGCGTCTGGGACAAGTTCGTCGCCGGGGTGACCGAGAAGCTGGCCTCGGTGCACGGAGTCCGGGCGGGGCTGGCCCGGTGGGCCATGGGAGCGGCGAGGCGGGCGGTGGCCGCCCACAACGAGGGGCGTGATCCCGGTTTCCTCTTGCGCTTGCAGTACGGACTGGCCCGGCGGGTCTTTCATCACCGGGTGAAGGCGGCTCTCGGCTTCGACCGCTGCCACTTTGCCGCCAGCGGGGCGGCCCCCGCCGACCCGGCTTCCTTGGAGTTTCTGTCCGGCCTCGACCTGCCGGTGCGCGAGGTCTACGGCTTGTCGGAGACCAGCGGCCCGGCTACCTGGAACCGACCCGGGCGCACCCGGTTCGGCACGGTGGGTCCGGCTTACCCGGGGGTAGAGGTGCGTCTGGCCGACGATGGAGAGATCCTGGTGAGGGGGGGCAACGTCTTCGCCCGCTACCACCACGACCCGGAAGCGACCGCCGCCGCCTTCTGCGACGGCTGGTTGGCCACCGGCGACCTGGGGACGCTGGATGAGGACGGGTTCCTGTCGGTGGTGGGCCGCAAGAAGGAGCTCATCGTGACTGCCGGGGGCAAGAACGTCGCCCCGGCCCCGATGGAGACGGCTCTCAAACAGCACCCCTTGGTCGGCGAGGCCATGGTGATCGGGGATCGGCGGCCTTACCTGAGCGCGCTGATCTCACTGGATCCCGAGGCGGGGGAAGTCTTCCGGGTTGCGGAGGACATCGATGGGCCCCTGCACGAGGCCGCGGCAGTGCTCGCTCAGGTGACGCAAGCCGTGGAGAAGGCGAACGCCCGGGTTGCCCGAGCCGAGCAGATCAAGCGCTTCCGGGTGCTCGAGCGGCCCCTCGACATCGAGCATGGGGAGCTGACCGGGACCCTGAAGGTGAAGAGGGCGGCGGTGGACGAGCACTTCTCAGCCGAGATCGAGGCGATGTACCGCGACTGAGCAACGCCGGGCCGGGCGGAGCTGCGGCTCAGTCCCAGCCGAGCTCAGTCAGGCGGGCATCGTCGATGCCCAGGTGGTGGGCCACCTCGTGCAGAACGGTGCGGCGGATCTCCCGGCGCAACTTGGCGGGAGAGAGCCCCAGCTCCAGGTGCGGGCCCATGAACACCACGATGCGGTCGGGCAGTGCACCCGAGTACCAGTCGCCCCGCTCCAGCAAGGAAACCCCCTCGTAGATGCCCAGGATCCCTTCGCCTTCTGGGTCCTGCTCGCGGGTGGGCCAGTCCTCGACGATCACGTGGATGTTGTCGAGCCCTTCCACCACCCACGGGGGGAGGTCCTCGAGGGCCTGGTCGACGATCCGCTCGAACTGGGCGCGGCGCACAAGGAGAGACTAGGCGGCCGTTGCTACACTCGGCAGGCGCCGGGCGCTTAGCTCAGCGGAAGAGCGCTGCCTTCACACGGCAGAGGTCACTGGTTCGAGCCCAGTAGCGCCCACCGAGAAACCCCTGCTCAGGCGGGGGTTTTTGCTGTCGGGGCGGTCGGTCAACTTCTCCCGTGACACTCAACCCCACGCCAACCCCACAGCCCGGCCGCTCATGACCTCGTTGAGGGCGCCGGGGGAGGCTAGGGCTTGGGGTGTACGGGTTGGGGTGACAGGTCCGTCACTGTTGACGGTGTTATCTACCAGCGGCGGGTTCGTGTGCTCGCCTTGGCCGGCGAGTTGGGGAATGTGTCGGAGGCGTGCCGGCTGGCGGGGGTGTCCCGCAAGAGCTTCTACCAGTGGAGAGGGGTTGCCGACGGCTATGGGCTGGCGGCGCTGCGTCCCCGGGGGAGGCGGCGTCCTCGGCAGGCGAACGAGACGCCGATGTGGCAGGTGGACATCATCTTGGCGGAGGCGATCTCACGGCCGTCGCTGGGTGCCGCCCAGTTGTTGCCGTTCCTGGATGATCGGGGGGTGGTGATCTCCGCGTCGGGGGCCCAGGGGGTGCTGCGCCGCCACCGGCTGGGATACCGCTCCCAGCGGCTGGCTGCCCTGGCGCAGCTCACCGCGGTGACCGGCGGCCCGGTAGTCGAACAAGCCCTGGAGGGCCCGTTCGGGTTCTGCCATTTCGCTGCCCGACCAGGCGATCTGGTTGCCCTGGACAGCTTCTACGTGGGAACGCTGAAAGGGGTCGGCAAGGTGTGGCAGTTCACCGCCGTCGATACCCGCACCCGCTGGGCCGTGGTGGACCTCGTCGCCGGTCACCACACCGCCCAGGTCGCCGCCGTGTTCTTGGATCTCACCATCGAGCGGCTCGCCCAGGCGGGTATCACCACCTGAGGGATCCTGGCCAACCGGGGACCCGAGTTCGGGGGCGGCGACTCCACGCGTCATGCCGCCGCCCTGGGGATCCGCCACACCAAGACGACACGCGACAACGCGACACGCTCACCCAACCACAACGCGGTCTGCGAAAGATTCCACGGCACGGTCCTCCACGAGTTCTTCCGAGTGGCGTTCCACCGGGAGTTCTTCACCAGCCTCGACCGTCTCGACCGACGACTTCAAACCTGGGTCACCCACTACAACACGCGGCGCCGCAACCGCTCCGACTACATGCGGGGCCGCAGCCCCCTCCAAGTCCTCACCCCAGCACATAGCCGCCTACCGTGACCACCCACCCAGAAGACCTCCACTGTCACCTCAACCCGTCCAGCGGAA
>CAZJRF010000086.1:0-8579 GCA_964548475.1 uncultured Acidimicrobiia bacterium | reverse complement strand
TACGCGGGCGTCGGGCACCGGGCCATCAGCCAGGGGGGCAGCCCGATCTCCCTGTACGCCTCCCGAGCCGAAGCACTGGGCACCACGCTGCGCCTGCAGACCGACCCCGCCGGCTACGAACGGCATGACGACCTGCGCCTGCCGGTGGTGGACACCGGGGAGAACGGCCTGTTCACCAAGGGCGAGTTCGAAGCGATCACTGCCCTGGGGCAGATGGAGTTCGTGACCCCGGAGGAGATCGCCCGGCTGTGCGTGCAGGAGATCTCCGGGCGCACCACGGGCCGCGACGTGGTGGCGGCCCTCGACGGGGCCGTCCTTGCCCCCTCCTACCGGGCCGGCGTGCTGCGCTCCCGGGTGCTCGAGGAGCTGCGCGGGTTGGAGGAGCAAACGGGCACGCACAGCGTGGCCCTCGGGCAGCTGGGCCCCCCTGAGCTCTCCAAGCTGCTCTGGGAGGCAGAGCTGCTCTCCCTCTCCTTCGGGACCCTGCCCGAGGTGCTGGCGGTGGGCCCCGAGGAGATCAGCGCCGGAGCAACCGCGCTGCTCGAAGAGCGGCCTGGCCTGCGGGACACCATCACTTCCCTGGGGCTGCCGGTGCTGGCCGCCGATGGCGAGACCCTGTGGCGGGGCCCCTTCCTGCGTATCCCCGAGATGGCGGGCAGCCCCGAGGTGCCGGTGTGCCCCGGTGATCGTGATCGGTGGGCGGCCAAGGGGTGGGTGGATCTGCGCCCGGCCAACTTCACCCGCTGGCAGGAGCGGCTGCGGGCGATGCACTCTGCCCGGCCCGGTGCCGACCAGCCGGGCTCGGCCGGGGCGGTCGCTGAGACCACCCTCTCCGAGCACATCGAGACCGGGGCGGTGGCTGCCTGGGTGCTGGCCAACGAGTTCGGGGGCTATCGAATCAAGTAGACCGGGCCTCCCAGCCTTTGCCCCACCCTCCCGAGTGGCGCAGGTGCTTGGGCACATCGAAGTCGGCGCGGGCGAGCAGCGCATCCAGGTCGGCGACTTCCAGAAAGGGCCCGTAGCTGCGAAAGGAACTGCCCGCCGGGATCACCAGGCTCCCGTCTGGGAAGACCATCACGTATAGGCGATCCAAGGTGTTGTGGCCGAGCCAGTTGATGCGGAAGGCGTGCGAGGAAGCCTCGACCTTCTCCTGCAGCGCGTCGAACTCGGCGGCGGTGACCAGCAGCTCCTCCCAGGCGACATCGGCCTCCATGGAGCGGGGAAAGGTCTGGAATACGTTGTAGAACAGGCGGTTGGGCACGGCCTCCGCCCGCCGATCCAGCAGCCGCACGATGTTGGGGACGTCGGCCAGGTTGTGGTGGGTCACCGGTGTGGCCACCTTGACGTCGACGGAGGGATGGACGGCCAGCAGATCCAGGGCGATCATGATCGCCGTGAAGTGACCTTCCTTCTTGGTCCGACGCGACACCTCCTCGGAAGCCCCGTCCAGAGGCAGGGAGATGAGGTCGATCTCGTCGGCGTGCTCGTCCAGGAAGTGGGCCGTCAGCAGGTCCCCGGTGGTGGAGAGGGCGATTTCGAGCCCGGCCCGGCGGGCCCGGCGGATGAGAGCGCCCAGGTCCTCCCGCTTCAGCGGGTCACCCCCGGTGAACACGACACGCCGGGCGCCCACGGCTGCGATGCAGTCCACGATGGCGAGGGCGGTCGCCGTGTCCACCGCCGGCACCTCCCGGGGGCCCCAGCAGTAAGGGCATTCCTGGCTGCACTCGGAAGTGACGTGGAAATCGATGGTGGCGACCCGGGCCATCTCTCCCCCTTGCCGGCCCCCCTCCAGCATACGAGCTCCGGCCGACCCGCCGGGGCCGGCCGGGCACCTAAAGAGGCAGGCCCAGTCCGCGGGCGATGACGAAGCGCTGGATCTCGCTGGTCCCCTCCCCGATCTCCAGTGCCTTGGCATCGCGATAGAAGCGGCTCACCGGCGTCTCGTCCACAAACCCGTAGCCGCCGAAGATCTGGGTGGCGTGCCGGCTGGCGTCGACCGCGATTTCGGAGGAGTAGAGCTTGGCAATGGCCGCCTCCTGGCGAAAGGGCCGGCCGGCATCGGCCAGCCAGGCCGCCCGGTAGGTGAGCAGCCGGGCCGCATCGACCGCCACCGCCATGTCGGCGCAGCGGAAGGCAACCCCCTGGTTGGCGCCGATCTTGCGCCCGAAGGCCTCCCGCTCGCCGGCGTAGGTCACCGCCTGCTCCAGGCAGGCCTGGGCGATGCCCACCGCCATGGCGGCGATGGCCACCCGGCCGTCGTCGAGGATGGCGAGGAACTGGCGGAAGCCCCGGCCCCGCTCGCCCAGCAGGTTCTCCTCCGGCACCCGGCAGTCCTCGAAGTGCAGGCCGTGCGTGTCGCTGGCCCGCCAGCCCATCTTGCGGTAGGGAGGATCCACCACGAAGCCGGGGGCGCCGGCCGGCACGATGATGGAGGAGATCTCCCCCGGCCCGGTGCGGGCGGTGACGGTGACCAGGGAGGTGATGGGGGTGCCGCTGTTGGTGATGAAGACCTTCTCGCCGTTGATCACCCACTGCCCGTCGACCAGCTCGGCCCGGGTGCGAGTGGCACCGGCGTCCGACCCCGCGTCGGGCTCGGTGAGGCCGAAGCCGGCCAGAGCGCGGCCGGCCACCAGATCGGGGAGCCAGCGGTTCTTCTGCTCCTCGGTGCCGTAGCGGTAGATGGGGTTGGCTCCCAGGCCCACCGCCGCCTCGAGGGTGATGCCCAGGGAGGCGTCGGCCCGGGAAATCTCCTCGATGGCAATGCAAAGGGTGAGGAGGCCCGATCCCGACCCGCCGTACTCCACCGGGAAGGGCAGCCCGAAGAGGCCCAGGTCGCCCATCTTGCCCACCACGTCCAGCGGGAAGTGGTGATCCCGATCCCAATCGGCCGCATGGGGGACGATCTCCGCCTCGGCGAACTCCCTTACCACCTTGCGAAAAGCCTCGTGCTCCGGCGACGGCGCAAAGTCCACGTTGTCCTCCTTACCCGCCAGGCTATCGGCCCAGCGGGTCGATCGGGCCCAGCCGGGTGATCGCGATGGCTCCACCCGCCGCCGCCGTCTCCTCCTCCACCGCCAGGCCCGCCCGTCCGGCCAGGCCGGCAACGCCCCCCGCCGCCCTCAGCGAGCGCACTCCCCCGCCGTGGGCGGCCAGGCCCTCCCCGGCCGCGCCCAGCGCCCGGGCGAGGCGAGCGCCGATCCCCGGCTCCCGGCCCGGCCCGTGGTCGGCGACCACTACCCGGCCCCTCTCCCCCGCCACCCGGGCCATCTCGGCCAGCGCGGCCACCCGCTCGGCCGGCGGCAGCACGTGCAGCAGCATCGTCGCCGTCACCAGGTCGGCACCGCCGGAGGGGAAAGGCAGGGCGGCGGCCCCTCCCACCGCCAGCACGGCGCCCGGGCCCAGGCGGCGGCGGGCCTCGGCCAGCATGGCCGGCGACGGATCGAGGCCCATCACCCGGCACCCGGCCGCGGCATAGCGAGCCAGCAGCGCCCCGCTGCCGCAGCCCACGTCCACCACCGCCATCCCGGGACGGGGCGGGGCCAGGGCCAGGACGGCCCGGCGGGTCCCCTCCAGCAGCCGGCCCAGCACTGGCTCGTACAGGCGGGCCGCCCCGGCGCCCATCACTTCCCTCCCCCGGCCAGGCGGCGGGCCGCCGCCCGGAGGCCGGCCCGAGCAGCGATCACGTCCACCGTGAGGCAGACCCGATCGGCGACCACCCGCCGTCCGCCCACCCAGACGTCGGTTACGTCGGCGGCGGAACCGGCCCATACCAAATGGGAGAGCACGTCGCGTGGGTCCAGCACCGGGTCGTAGACGATGCGGTCCAGGGACAGGCGGATCATGTCCGCCCGCCGGCCGGGCACCAGCGCCCCAATGTCATCACGGCCCAGCGCCGCCGCCGCCTCGCAGGTCGCCATGCGCAGGACGTTCTCCCCACCCAGCGCCCCCGCCTCCCGCTCGCGGAGACGGGCGAACAGCAGCGCCAACCGGGCCTCCTCCCACAAGTCCAGGTTGTCGTTGGAGGCCGGGCCGTCGGTACCCAGCCCCACCGGGACCCCCGCCCGCCGCAGGGCCGCCACCGGGGCCAGGCCGGAGGCCAGCTTCCCGTTGGAGCCCGGGCAGTGGGCCACGCCCACCTGGTGCTCGGCGAGCAGGGCGACGTCCGCCCCGTTGAGCCAGACGCAGTGGGCGGCCGTGACCCGGGCGGCGAACAGGCCCAGGCCGGCCAGGTGAGCCGCCGCCGTGCGGCCGGTGCGGGCCGCCAACGCCTCGTCTTCGTCGGTGGTCTCGGATAGGTGGATGTGCACGGGCATCCCGGCACTCACCGCGGTCTCCGCCACCTCCCGGAGCCCCGCGTCGCCCAGGGCGTACGCGCTGTGCGGGCCGAGGCCGATCTCCACGAGGTCCTCCCCGGCGAATTCCTCGCGCAGAGACAGGGCCGCCCGTACCATGTCCGAGGCGCTGCCAAATCTCTCCCATCCGGGAGCCTCCGCCACCGCGGGGAAGACGAGAGTGCGCATCCCGGCCGACGCCGCCGCCCGGGCCACCGCCCCGGCGTGGAAGTACATCTCGGCGCTGGTGGTGATCCCCACCTGCAGCATCTCCGCCGCCCCCACCAGCATGCCGAGATGGGCGTCTTCCGGCGTGAGGCGGGCCTCCCGCGGCCAGATGACCTCGCGCAGCCACCGGTCGAGCGGAAGCCCCTCCCCTGCCCCCCGCAGCACCGTCATGGCCGAGTGAGCATGGCAGTTCACCAGGCCCGGCATCAGCAAGCCGCCCGGGTGGTGGGTCGTATCGCCGGGACCCAGAGGCGGCGCCTCGCCGAGCCGACCCGCGGCCAGCACCCGGCCCCCGGCCACGTCCACAAACCCGGGGCTGAACAGAGAGAAGGCCTCATCCATGGGAAGCACGTGATCGGCCAGGTAACGCTCGGTCATGGCCCCGCCGCTGCCACCACGTCGGCGCCCCGCCCGGGCCGAGCCAGGGCGAGCACGAGGGAAACGAGGATCACCGCACAGCCCACCAGGACCACGGCCGGGACCGTCTCCCCGAGCCAGACCCAGGCCAGGAAGGTGGACCCGACCGGCTCCCCGAGGGTCGCCAGTCCCACCACCGTGGGAGTGGTGTGCCGCAGCGCCCAGGTCAGCAGCACGTGTCCCACCAACTGCGGGATGAGGGCACTCAGGAAGATGTAAAGGAGCGAACGGCCGCTCGCCGGCGCCAGGCCCACCCCGGCCGCCGCCGCCCCCGCCATGACCAGCGCCCCGCCGGCGACGCAGGCCACCCCCATGAAGGACCAGACATCGAGGTCGGGGCCCAGACGCCGGCCCAACAGCAGGTACCCGGCCATGGCCGCGGCGCCCAGAAGGGCCAGGCCGTCACCGGCCAGCGCCCGCCCCGACAGGGAGAGGTCGGTCCCGCCGATGACGGCCACCCCCACCGCCCCCAGCAGCAGCGATACCCACAGGCGGCCCTCCGGCCGGTCCCGACCGGTCACCACCCCCACCACCGCCAGGATGAGGGGAGTGGCGGTCACCAGCGTCACCGAGGCGGCCACGCTGGTGAGATCCAGCGACCAGATCCAGGCACTGAAGTGGACGGCGTACAGCAGGCCGGCCAGCACCGCCCACTTGGCCACCGGCTGCAGGCGACCCCGGCGCCAGCCCTGCACGACCGCCGGCAAGAGCATGGCCCCCGCCATCAACAGGCGCAGTCCGGAGCGGGTGAGGGCATGGGTGGGCTCGGCCAGCTTGAGGAAGATCGCCGCGAACGAGATGGCCACCACCCCGACGACTAGCACTGGCACGACCAGCCGGGGGCCGGCGGCCCGGGAGGAAGGCGGAGCGGAGGCGGTGTGCATGGGTGGTGCGCACAGGGCGGGAGGGATTGCCCGGCGGGGCGATGGTACCCGGGCCCCACCCGGGCCCACGGCCCCGTCCCCGGAGGGCGCCCCCGGCCACCGTACAATCTCGGCCAAACCGCCCCGACCGAGAGGTGCCCTCATGACCGACTTCCGCCATCAGCCGATCTTCGAGTTGGGCCCCGACGCCACCGAGTACCGGCTCCTCACGGCGGAGCACGTGTCGGTGGAGGAGTGGGGCGGACGCCGGATTCTGCGCGTCGAACCGGCCGCCCTGCGCCGGCTGGCGGAGGAGGCGGTGCGGGACATCTCCCACCTGTTCCGCACCGGCCACCTGCAGCAGCTGCGAGACATCCTCGACGACCCGGAGGCCTCGGACAACGACCGCTTCGTGGCCCTGGAGATGCTGCGCAACGCGGTGGTCTCCGCCGAGATGGTGCTTCCCTCCTGCCAGGACACCGGCACGGCCATCGTGATGGCGCACAAGGGCGAGGACGTGTACACCGGCGTCGACGATCGCGAGCCCCTGTCGCACGGGGTCTACGACGCCTTCACCGAGGGCTACCTGCGCTACTCACAGCTGGCCCCGCTCACCATGTACGAGGAGCGCAACACCGGCACCAACCTCCCCGCTCAGATCGAGATCGAGGCGGTGCCCGGCGGGGAGTACGAGTTCCTGTTCATCACCAAGGGGGGCGGGTCGGCTAACAAGAGCTGTCTGTTCCAGGAGTCCAAGGCGCTGCTCAACCCCGCCTCGCTGCTGGGTTTCCTCGATGAGAAGCTGCGGGCGCTGGGCACCGCGGCCTGCCCGCCCTATCACCTGGCCATCGTGATCGGGGGCACTTCCGTCGAGGCGGCGCTGAAGACGGTGAAGCTGGCCTCCTGCCGCTACCTGGACAGCCTGCCCACCACCGGGAACGACGGCGGCCGGGCCTTCCGCGACCCGGAGTTGGAGCAGGAGGTGCTGGAGCTGACCCGGCAGAACGGCATCGGAGCCCAGTTCGGGGGGAAGTACTTCTGCCTGGACGTGCGGGTGATCCGTCTTCCCCGGCACGGGGCCTCCTGCCCGGTGGGGATCGGCGTGTCCTGCGCCGCCGACCGCCAGGCCCGGGCCAAGATCACCGCCGAGGGGGTGTTTCTGGAGCAACTGGACACCGACCCGGCCCGCTTCCTGCCCGCAGAAGGGGCGGTACGGCTGCCCGCGGCGGCGGTGCCCATCGACCTCACTCGCCCCATGGACGAGATCCGGGCCACCCTGTCGCGCTACCCGGTGAAGACCCGCCTGTCTCTCACCGGTCCGGTGGTGGTCGCCCGGGACATCGCTCATGCCCATCTGAAGGAGCGCCTCGACCGGGGGGAGGGCCTGCCCCAGTACCTGAAGGACCACATCGTCTACTACGCCGGTCCGGCCAAGACTCCCGAGGGCTACGCCTCCGGCGCGTTCGGCCCCACCACCGCCGGCCGGATGGACTCCTACGTGGACCTCTTCCAGTCGCAGGGCGCCAGCCTGGTGATGCTGGCCAAGGGCAACCGCTCCCCGGCGGTGACCAAGGCCTGCCGCCGGCACGGGGGCTTCTACCTGGGCTCTATCGGCGGCCCGGCGGCCATCCTCGCCCGCGATCACATCCGCCGGGTGGAACTGCTCGAATACCCGGAGCTGGGCATGGAGGCGGTGTGGAAGATCGAAGTGGTGGACTTCCCGGCCTTCATCATCGTCGACGACAAAGGCAACGACCTCTACGCCTGAACGCCTTCGCTCCTACTCCCACCACCAGGCGAGGCCACTGAGCACCGGTCCGGTGTGAGCCACCATGATCGCCCCGAAGCGGGTGACCAATTCCGTGGCCGGCTCCACCTCGGCCTTCACCCGGTTGAGCAGAGCCACCCCATCCTCCTCGGCGAGCACGTGCATCGCCGCCAGGTGCAAACGGACGTCTTCCCGGCGGGTGCGGCGCCACATCGCGATCATCCGGTCGTCCGCCGCCCGCTTACTGAAGACGGGCCGCCGGGTGTGCAGCCTGCCCCGGTAAAGCTCGACGATGGGACGCATCCCGAGCCTGGACCCAATGCGCCCCACCGAGGCCGGCATCCGGCCCCCGGCGATCAGGTAGTCCAGTGTGCCGACCTGTACCACCAGCCGCGTGTCGGCCATGGCCCGGCGGGCGGCCTGCTCGACTTCGTCCAGAGTGCCCCCGGCCTGCGCCGCCTGTGCCGCATGGATGGCCACCAGCGCCAGGCCGCCGGCGGAGGTGCCGGTGTCCACCACCCGCACCCGCGGACCCACCGTGGAAGCAGCCATCCGGGCCGAGTCGAGGGTGGAGCTGCTCAGGTTGCGGGTCACCGTGGGCATGAGCACCTCGCCCTCGATGCCTTCCAGCACCTGCAGGAAGTCGCCCGGCCCCGGCCCGGCGGTGGCCACTCCCTCGTCGTAACGGGCGATCATCTCTTCCAGGGCCAGATCCCCGTCCCGGTAGACCTGCTCCCCTACGGTGATTCGACCTCGCACCACGACGATGCCGTGAGCCTCGGCAGTGGCGCAGTCGAGCGCAGACGAGCTGTCGGTGATGATGGTGACCGTCGGGCACCTCCCGGTCCGTCCACTCCCTGACGGTCGCGGCTCGGAAAGACGCCCGCCATCCGTCATGGGATGGGCATCCGCTAAACACCTACGAATCGCGACAACGACCCCTACGATTGTCACGAGCGCGGGAACGTCTTG
>CAZJRF010000085.1:0-8839 GCA_964548475.1 uncultured Acidimicrobiia bacterium | reverse complement strand
CACCCGGCAGCGCAGGTCCAGGAACTCGTCGACCAGGCACCGATCCGACAACCCCGACAGCGGCGCCAACCCGGCCTCTTCGCCAGGGGCAGGACCGACATCGCAGAAGACTCCAACGGTCACACCTCATATCTACCAACAGGCAGTGACAGAATGCCCCGGCGCCAACCCACCCCCGTCACCCTCTCAGGACCCCACCCCTCTCCCCGGGTGAGGCCTTACTAACCTCGCCCGCATGCACTGGTTCGAAGCCCAGTCGCCGGTGCTCCAGGCTCTGCTGGGGGGCCTGGGGACCTGGGCGGTCACCGCGGCGGGAGCGGCGGGCGTGGTGCTGCTGCGCCGGCTCAACCAGCGCCTCCTCGACGTCATGCTGGGCTTCGCCGCCGGGGTGATGCTGGCGGCTAGCTTCTGGTCGCTGCTCGCCCCGGCCATCGAGCTGGCTGGCTCGCTCGGCATCCCCTCCTGGCTGCCGGCGGCGTCGGGTCTGGTGCTCGGCGGTTTCTTCCTGCGACTGATGGATGCCGTCCTGCCCCACCTGCACCCGGGCTACCCTCCGGAGGCGGTCGAGGGCCCGCCCACCCATTGGCACCGGACCACCCTGCTGGTCACCGCCATCACCCTGCACAACATCCCCGAGGGCCTGGCGGTGGGCGTGGCCTTCGGGGCGGTGGGAGCCGGGCTGGAGCTGGACGGGGCCGTCACCCTCTCCGGGGCGGTCGCCCTCACCCTCGGCATCGCCATCCAGAACTTCCCCGAGGGGGCGGCGGTGTCCATGCCCGTCCGGGCCGCCGGGTTGTCACGCCTGCGGGCCTTCATGTACGGCCAGATGTCGGCGGTGGTCGAGCCGATCGCCGCGGTCATCGGGGCGGCGGCGGTGGTGGCCTTCCGGCCGCTGCTCCCCTACGCTCTCGCCTTCGCCGCCGGGGCGATGATCTACGTGGTGATCGAGGAGCTGATCCCCGAGTCGCAGCGCAACGGGAATGAGGACATCGCCACCCTGGCCAGCATCGGCGGCTTCATTGTGATGATGATCCTCGACGTGGCCCTGGGATAGAGTCTGCGGCATGGCAGGGGGCGACACCTGGCTCGACCTCCTCAATGCCGACCCGCGCCCCTGGCTGCTGGAGGAATCGGCGCCGGCGGTCCAAGCGGCGGCAATGATCCGGCTGCTGGGCCACTCCCCCGTCGACCCGGAAGTCGTCCGGGCACGAGCCGCGGCAATGCGGATGGATCCCATCCGGGGCATCCTCGCCGCCCAGGACCCGGCCGGCTGGTGGGTGAAGCCGGGCCCCGGCTATGCGCCCAAGTACAGCGGCACGGCCTGGAACCTGATGTTCCTGGAGCAACTGGGTGCGGACCCCGCCGACGAGGGAGTCCAAGCCGCCTGCCGCTACGTGCTCCGGTGGTGCCCGACCGCCGCGGGCGGGTTCGGCTGCTCCGGGTCCCACCTGGAAAGGAACCCACCGCCATCTTCGGCGATCCACTGCCTGAACGGAAACCTCCTGCGGGCTCTCATCCGCTTCGGGCACCTTGACGACGAGCGGACGCAGGCAGCCATCGACTGGGCCGCCCGAACCATCCTGGGTGATGACGTGGAGCGTTGGTATGCGGCCACGCCCGGCCCCGGGTTCGCCTGCGGGGCCAACGACCGCCTCCCCTGCGCCTGGGGAGCGGTGAAGGAGCTGCGCGCCCTGGCTGCCATCCCTCCCCGGCGCCGCACTGCCCGCGTGCGGCGGGCGATCGAGGCCGGGGTGCAATTCCTGTTCTACCGCGACCCGGCCGACGCCGACTACCCAATGGGTTACGGGAACACCAGGCCCTCCTCGTCCTGGTTCAAGCCCGGCTTCCCCTCCGGCTACGTGGCCGACGTGCTCCAGGTGCTGGAGGTGCTGGCCGAGCTAGGCCGCGCCCGCGACCCGCGCTTACAGAGGGCGCTGGCCTGGCTCATCACCCTGCAGGACGCCCGGGCACGCTGGGTCAACCGCTACGCCTATGCGGGCAAAACCACCGTACCCATCGAGGCCCAGGGCAAGCCCTCCAAATGGGTCACCCTGCGCGCGTGCGCAGTGCTACACGCCGCGTCCCCCTAGAAGCTGAACCCCTGGGGCAGGTCCTCCGCCGCGGTCCCCTCGGGCACCCAGGACAGGTCGATGATGGTGTAAGTCGGGTCCAGCGTGCGAAAGATAGGAACCACCCGCATGCCGATGGCCGGGTCACCCACGCTCAGGTAGCTCATCAAGATGGTGGCCACCCCATCGAACTCGATGTTGATGAACTTGATCGGAGTCGGCAGCACGTTGAAGGCGCCCGACCTCTCACACACCATGAAGGTGTGGACCCGCGCCGTCGTCTGGGCCAGTTCGGTCATGTCGAACACCGTGTTCCGGCCCAGGCAGTCAATGCAGTGGATGCGGAACGGCTGGTAGACGGTGCCCTGCAGGTCGCAGTCCGGGTTGTCGCACCGGGTCGCCAGCAGCCTCCCCCGTGCCAACGACTCGAAGAACGGCGCCTCGCCGCCGTAGGAGTGGATGTACACCATCTGCCGGGGGTTGGTCACACCCAGCAGCTTCCACGCCTCGTCGGCGCTGCGGATGGGAGTGTTGGGCTCGATGCGGTGGAAGTCGCCCCGCGGGCGGTACTTGTCGTTCTTGACCGTCACGGTTCCGTTGGTGTTCACCTCATCCTCCTAGGCATCGGCCTTGAGCAGGCTGTCGGGATCAATCAGGATCGTGGCGGTCACGTGGGACCCGACGCCCGCGTGGCTGATGGCCAGGCCGCGTTTCGCCCCCTCGACCTGGAGATCGGTCCAGTCGTCCGGCTTCTGCCTGCCGTAGCGCTCCCATCGCTCCTCGTCGCCGTGGATCTCGCCCCAGCGGGTCCACAGGTGGGTGGCGATCTCGAAGACCTGCATGATCCCGGTCGCCCCCACCGCGTGCATGCAACCGATGAGACCCCCGGAGATGTTCGAGGGCAGCCGGCCCGGCTCACCCGTCTTCGGATTGGTGTGGTAGCAGTCGCCCGACTCGACAAAATCGCGCCCGTAGCCGTAGGGCCGCAGGCCGATGTCCTCGTAGGTCTGCATGTCGCTGATGGTGAAGGCGTCGTGCAGCTCGATGACGTCGAGGTCCTCCATGGGGTCCTGGATGCCGGTCGTGCGGTAGCCGTAGTAGGCACACATGCGGGCGGCCAGGAACCCGGTGAACCCGGGGTAGCGGTCGCCTCCCGGGAAGCGCTCGCCGAGATCGGCGTACTGGTCGGCACTCTCGTGGGGCAGGAGCGGGATCTCCATGTCCATCCGGTCGGCGGGGCGCAGCGTGTGCGAGGCGGCGGCCACCCAGATGCGGAGCGGCTTCTGCTTGGTGCCCTTGGTGAGCTCGATCGCGGTGTCCTCATCGCAGATGATGGCGCAGGCCGCGCCCACGCTCATCAGGCAGCAGTCGAGGGCCCGTAGCGGGTAGGCCACCACCGGCGAGGCCAGCACGTCGTCCACCGTGATCTTCATGGGACCCTGCGCATAGGGGTTGAAGCGGGCGTACCCGTGGTGCTTCACCGAGATCTCCGCCATGGTGCGCCGGAAGGAGTCCTCCGCCTTGCCGAACACCTGCCAGTACTTCTGGGCCATCACCGCGTAGTAGCCGGTGTAGATGTGCCCCAGTGGAGACTCCCAGTCTTTATCGGCCGCGCAGGAGATGAGGAAGTTCCCCTCGTCGGTGGGGACCTCGTCCATGCGCTCCCAACCCATCGCCAGCGTACAGTCCGAGTAACCGGAGGCCACCGCCTTCACTGCCTCCCACAGGGTCGAGCCGCCGGTAGCCCCCCCGGTCTTGATGCCGATGTTGCCCAGCGGGTCGAGGCCGAGGCGGTCGTGGATGACGGCCTCGCCCAGCAGTTGGTCGCCGAAGTGGTCGGCGAAATGGCCGTAGTAGGCGGTGTGTATGTAACTCTTGAGCTCGGCCGGGGTCTTGTCGATCAACGCAGCCGCCTCGGTGAAGGCCTCAATGCAGAGCTCCTCGGTGCGCTTATCCGGGAAGGCCCGGTCGAAGGGCGACTGCCCGGCGGTGACCAGGTAGACCGGCCTGGCCAGCCTGGGAATCTTCAATTGCCTGTCGCTGAACTTGATCACGGACCCTCCTGCTGCCGTGCGAGCGCGCCCGAGCCGCTCCAGCGCGGCTCCTCAGCGGGCGTGGCCGCCTCCCATTCTGCCCGATGGACGGGCCACCCCGCCCGTCGGGGCCTATTCCCCGATCAGCAGCAGGGCGGGGAGGAACTCGGCGCGACCGGTGGCGGTGACCGTCACCGACCCCACCGGCCACAGGGACGCCTGCCGGCCGACCCGAACCGTCACCGTGCGCGGCTCCCAGGAGGGATCCGGCGGGCAGGCGCAGGAGAGAAGGCGGGTCCCGTTGGCGGCGGCGAAGCGAGCCGCCTCCTCGGCCGGCGTCCCAGTGGCTCCGAAGGGTGCGAAGGTCACGGGGGCGGCAGCCAGGGCGGCGGCGTCGGCGGCCGCCACCGCCTCCACCCGGGCCCGCAGGTAGGAGCCCACGCTCGCAAGGACGGCGGCCAGCAGCAGCACCACCCCGGCCACCGCCACCAGCAGCACCCCCGCCCCACCCCGCTCGTTCACCGCTCCACCCGCATGGTGCAACGGCTCTCCAGGTGCACGGTGAACCCCCCGAACAGGGGGGCGGCCACCGTATGGGGCAGGCGCACCGTGACCGCCGCCTGCCCTCCCACCACATGGTCCCGCGACACCGAGACCAGGGCCTGCCCTCCCAGCCCCTCGCCCAGGAAGCTGCGCACCGCCGCCACGGCCGCCGCCGGGTCGGGGGTGGTGGCCGCCTCCCGAGCCCCCTCGCGCGCGGCCTGGCTCACCTCCAACTGGGTGCGGGCGACCAGCGCCACTTCCACGGCGCCGAGGAGCACGAACAGCACCAGGGGCAGGACCAGAGCGAACTCCACCACCGCGCTGCCCCGTCCCCATCTCACGGGGTGGGAGCCCCCTCCGCCACTCCCCGTACCTTGCGCACCACCGCCTCGAAGAACTCGGGCAGCACGCCGCTGCTGGAGGCCCACACGATGAGGGCCAGGGCGACCACCGCCGCCGCCACGATCACCAGGGCGTACTCGGCGGTGGCCTGTCCGGATTCGTCTCGCCACAACCTGAACAAGCTGACTCCTTGCAGACGGGCCGGCCTTGCCGGCGGTGCCCTCCTCATCGCAGGACCTCCAGGCGCGCCAGCGACTCCAACAGGGCCGGGCCCACCACCAGCACCACAAACCCGGGCAGGATGAGCAGGGCCAGGGGCAGGAGGAGCTTCACCGGCAGGCGACGGGCCCGCTCCAGCCGGCGGGACTGCTCGGCATGGCGCCGCTCGGCGGCGAAGGCCTCCACCGCCGCGGCCAGGGGGGCCCCGGTGGCCGCCGCCCGGGCGGTGAGCCGGTACAGGCGCTCCCCCCGCCCGCCGGCCGCGGCCAGCGCGGCCGCCACCCCGAGACGGTCCATGGCCCGGCGCAGGCGCCGCACCTCGGCGGCCAGGGGAGCGGCTATCTCCTCCACCGCCTCGTCCAGGGCGGCGGGCAGGCTCAGCCCCGCTCCCAGGCCCAGGGCCACCAGGTCGGCAAGGAGGACCACATCGGCCTCGGCCGCCGCCTCCTCCAGGCGCGGCCGGCGCAGGCGTCGGGAGAGCGCCCAGGCTGCCAGCGCCACGCCGGCCGCCAGCGCCAGAAACGGCACGACGATCAGCGACGCCGCCAGCATCCCCACCATCGCCGGCCGCCCGAGGCGCCGCCACCGGCGAGCCGCCCAGGAGCCGGCCAGGCCCATCAGGACGGCCAGGGTGGCAGTCATCGGGCCGCCCCCCACACCATCAGCCAAACGACTCCCACCCCGACCGCCTCCAGGCCCAGGCCCACGGCCAGCACCACCGGGCCCACCGGGTCCGCCAGCAGGGCCCCGGCCCGGCCGGTGGCGGCCAGCACCGCCAGCAGGGCCAGAGGCAGACCCCCCACTACCCACGCCGACGCCCGCGCCTGGGAGGTGAGGGCGCGGCGCTCCCGCTCGAGGCGGCCCACCTCGGCCGCCCGCCCGGCCAGGCTGTGGAACAGGGCGGCTACCCGGCCCCCGGTAGCGGAGGCCAGGCGGAAGGCGGCCCCCGCCAGGCGGCCGTTCACCGGCAAGGCCGCCTGCAGCGCCTCTCCCACCTGCTCGGCGGGGAGACCGGCCCCGGCCAGCCGACAGGCCCGGGCCAGGTCGAGCGCCGGGGCCCGGCCCGCGGCCGACACCACCGCGCTGCGCAGGGCGGCCCCCGCCCCCAACTCGGCGGCCAGACCCTGCAGGAAGTCGGCCTCGTCGCCCGGCCCTGCCCGGCGCCGCCGGCGCCGGGCGATCACCGCCCACAGCGCGGCCGCCGCCAGCAGCCACAGGGGCCGCCAGAAGGCCAGCGCGGCCACCGCCACCACCACCGGCGGGGCCCCGGCCGCCAGGGCCAGAGCGAGGATGGACGCCCTCAGCACCTGTACACCTCCCGCAGCCCCTCCCCGCTCACCTCGGCCACCGTCTCCACCAGGCGTTGCTCACCTCGGCGGGCCAGATGCACCACCAAGTTCACCGCCGCGTGCAGCTGGCGCCGAACGGCGTCGGCCGCCGGCCGGCTCTCCCCCGACAGGGCAAGGGTCTCCAGTCGCCAGAGCGCCTCGGCCGGGCCGTTGGCGTGCACCGTGCCCATGGACCCGGGGTGGCCAGTGGACATCGCTTGGATGAGGTCGAGAGCCTCCGGCCCCCGCACCTCCCCCACCACGATGCGGTCGGGGCGCAACCGCAGGGCATGCCGCACCAGGGTGCGCAGGGTGATCTCGCCCGCCCCCTCGGCGTTGGGAGGGCGAGCCTCGAGGCGCACCACGTGCCCCCCCAGGCGCAGCTCGGCGGCGTCCTCGATGGTCACCACCCGCTCCCCGGCCGGCACCTGGCCGGAGAGCACGTTCAACAGAGTGGTCTTCCCCGAGCCGGTCCCTCCGCTCACCAGCAGGTTGCGCCGGCCCCGGACCGCCGCCGCCAGCAGCTCGGCCCCCTCAGGCCGCAACGACCCGGCCGCCACCATGGCCGCCAGGTCGGGAACGGCCGGGGTGAAACGCCGGATGGCCACCACCGGCCCGTCTACCGCCGCCGGCGGGATCATTGCGTGCAGGCGGGAGCCGTCGGGCAGCCGGGCGGCCACCGCCGGGGAGGCCCGGTCGAGACGCAGGCCGAGGGGGGCGATTGCCCTCTCCACCGCCGCCACCACCGCCGCCTCGTCAGGGAAAGCGGCGGCCACCCTCTCCAGCCGCCCCGCCCGCTCCACCCACACCTCGCCGGGGGAGTTGACCAGCACATCGCTGATCGTGGGATCGGCCAGCAGCGCCTCCAGCGGCCCCAGGCCGGCCAGGACGTCCACCGCCTCCCGGGCTACCGCCTCGGCCCGCAAGGGGGCTTCGTCCGCGGCGATGTCCCGGGCCGCGGGCAGCAGGTCGGCCCGCCGCAACGGCACCGTCGAGTCCACCAGACGTCCCACCACCCGCTCTAGTGCCCCCACGGCCCCTCCCACACCGGGCGCCAGGCTCGCACCCAGCGGTCACCCGCCACCGGCAGCCGCCCCCGGAGCAGGCCGGTCACCGTCCCCGGCGAGGGCACCGGCAGGCGCACCCCGGGCCCCGGGAGGGCCAGCATCGCCCGGGTGGACTGGTACACCGCCGGGCCGTCGCCCCGGGGGAACATCCGCCCCGGGATCAGCAGGTGCACCGGCACCACCGGAACGCCGGGCGCCACCGGTGCCGGGCGCGGCGGCAGCCTCAGCACCACCTTCTCCCAGCCGGCGAGCAGGGCGGCGAGCACCTCACTCGCCCCCGCGGTGCCCACCCCGCCGTTACGCAGCACCGCCACCCCCCGGCGGGCGGGAGACAGGTCGGACCGGCGGGGGCCTTCCCGCACCAGGTCGGCCAGGGAGGCCTCCCCCGGGTAGCGGGGACCCAGCGGGTCGAGATCCACCACCAGCGCGGTGCCGCCCGAGATGGCCAGGCCGAGCGGGGCAAGCGCGCCGAGCACTCCGTCCTCCGGCGTCCAGATGGCCAGAGCCGGCATGCGGGGCCTCAGGGGTCGGCAGGGGAAAGGTACGGGCCGGGTGTGAGGATCTCAAGGGGGTCGCGGGCCCCCTCCCGGCTCTGCCGGGAGGGGGCCGGGGGGAGGCAGAACCACGCTGGGAACACCGGCGACCCCGGCACGGTTGACCGGCACATGGCCTTCGGCACCGGCAAGTCGCGAGAGATGGTCCCCAAGCACGCCGCCCTCCCCGGGCGAGCGGAGCCCATCCCCAGTCCCGACACCCACTTCGTCAGTGGGCGGCCCATCAAGCCACCCTTTCCGGAGGGCATCGAGACGGCCCTGTTCGCCATGGGCTGCTTCTGGGGGGAGGAGCGGCGCTTCTGGCAGGTGCCGGGGATCTTCGCCACCGCCGTCGGCTACTCCGGCGGGTTCACCCCCAACCCCACCTACGAAGAGGTCTGCACCGGGCGCACCGGGCACGCCGAGGCGGTGCTGGTCGCCTTCGACCCCTCGTTGGTCTCCTACCCCGAACTGCTGCGGGTGTTCTGGGAGGGACACGATCCCACCCAGGGGATGCGCCAGGGCAACGACGTCGGCACCCAGTACCGCTCGGCGATCTACACCGCGTCGGCGAGCCAGGCCGAGGAGGCCAGCCGGTCCCGAGAGGCGTACCAGGAGGCCCTGTCCCGCGCCGGCCACGGGACGATCACCACCGAGATCCGCCCGGCCGGGCCCTTCTACTACGCCGAGGGCTACCACCAGCAG
>CAZJRF010000084.1:7895-8851 GCA_964548475.1 uncultured Acidimicrobiia bacterium | reverse complement strand
GGGCACGGGCGCACCGTGGACCTCACCAACGTGGTTCTCATCATGACCTCCAACCTGGGCTCCGAGCTCATCGACCCCGACCTGCCTGAGGAGACGGCCCGCGCCCGGGTGCTCGAAGTGGTGCACCGCCACTTCCGGCCGGAGTTCCTGAACCGGGTGGACGAGGTGATCGTGTTCCACCGCCTCACCCGTACCGACCTCAGCCGCATCGTCGATATCCAGGTGGAGCACCTGCGGCGCCGCCTGGCCGGCCGTCGCCTGGGCCTCGAGCTCACCCCGGCCGCTACCGAGTGGCTGGCCGAGCACGGGTACGACCCCTCCTATGGAGCCCGGCCCCTGAAGCGGCTCATCCAGCAGGAGATCGGCGACCGCCTGGCCGTGGGCCTGCTCAAAGGGGCCTTCGGAGAAGGCGACACGGTCCGGGTGGAGGCAGGCGACGAAGGGCTGCGGGTAGAGCGCGTCGTCTGAAGCGACGACGGCTAGCGTCGGGGCCACAACCCGTGCAAGGAGGGTCCCGATGTCCGACCGCTCCGGTAACGACCGCTTCGGCATCCTGGTAGCCGTGCTCGGCGGCCTCCTGGTCGCGCTGGCGGCGGTGATCATCATCCTCCTGATAGACCGCAACGGCGGCGGGACAACCACCACTGCGGCGGCATCCACCACCGAGACCACTGCCCTGCAGACGACCACCACGGAAGCCACCACCACAGAGGCCATCACCACGACCGCGCCGACGACCACCACAGAAGCTGCGACCACCACAGAAGCCGCCACGACCACTGCCGCCACCACCACAACGATTGCCCCCTTCGCCGGCGACTTCGACCAGAAGACCGGCCCGGTCCAGGGGAGCCCGACGGGGCGCCTCGTGGGCATTCGCGCCGCCGACCACCCTGGTTATGCCCGATTGGTCCTCGACTTCTCCCCCGGCGGCACCCCTTCCTACTGGATCGGCT
>CAZJRF010000084.1:0-7885 GCA_964548475.1 uncultured Acidimicrobiia bacterium | reverse complement strand
CCATCACCCTGACGGTGATCCTCTACCCAATGAACGACGGTGACCCCTACGACGCGGGGATATTCGACGCCGGGGGCAGCCACCCGGTGGGCATCGGTAACATCGTCTCCGTTCGGGACTCGGGGATGGGCGGGGGCAGCGCGGAATGGGTGTTCGACATAGTGGTCACCGCCCAGCGGCCCTTCCTGGCGGGAGCCCTATCCGATCCGCCCCGCCTCTACGTGGACCTCGGCGACTGACCCCGGCCGGGCTGCTCAGTCGTCGGCAGCCGGCAGGGTCCGGATGATCCTGACCTCCCGGATCCGCCGCCCCTCCATCCGGGAGACGCGGATCCGCCAGCCGTCCACCTCCACACTGTCGCCGGGGCGCGGCACCCGGCCCAGGTGCGCCATGACCAGGCCGCCCAGGGTCTCGTACTCGCCGGGGGGCAGCATCACCCCCAGTGGAACCAGCCGGTCCGGATGCACGCTTCCCGCCGCCACCAGCGTGCCGTCGGCCAGCGTGCGGACCAACCGAGGCTGACGGTCGTACTCATCCCAGATCTCCCCCACCAGTTCCTCGGCGATGTCCTCCAGAGCGATGATCCCCGCCGTTCCGCCGTACTCGTCCACTACCAGGGCCAGGGGATTGCGGGTGCGGCGCATCTCCGCCAGCACCGACTGCACCGGCGCGGTCTCCCCCACCACCAGGAGGGGCCGGATCAGCGAGGGATCGGGCGGCCGGGCACGGGCTTCATCTCCCAGCACCAGCAGGTCCTTGGCATGCACAAAACCCAGCACGTCGTCCAGGTCGCCGGTGTGGACGGGGATACGGGAGTGCCCGGAGCGCAGCATCACCTCTTCGATCTCCGCCACAGTGGCCCCGGAGCGGACGGCCTCCGTGTCGGCCCGGGGCACCATGAGCTCCGAGGCCGCCCGGTCGCCGAACACGATGGCTCCCGTCAGCAGCCGATGGGCGAAATCGCCGATCACTCCCTCCCGCCGGCCCTCGGCGATGAGCACCCCCAGCTCCTCTGCCGAATGACCTACCTCCAGGGCCTCCGGCGTCTGCACCCGCAGCAGCCGAACGACTCCGTTGGCCAGCCCGTTGAGCAGCACGATCACGGGCCGGAACGTCAGCAGGAAACCCCGGAAGGGGAGCGCTATGACCAGGGCCACCTGTTCGGGAGCGGTGATGGCAATGTTCTTGGGCGCCATCTCACCGATCACCATATGCAGGAACACCACAATCATCAGGGCGATACTCAGGGCGATCGGGTGCAGGACTGCCTCGGGCATTCGCAGGAAGCCCAGGCCGCGCTCGAGGATGGCGGCCACCGCCGGCTCCGCCACATAACCCAGCAACAGCGACGCCATGGTGATCCCCAGCTGAGCAGCCGTCAGGCTCAGGGTCAGCTTGCGGCTGAGCCTCACGGCCGTCCGGGCGGCCCGGCCCGGCTGCTGCTCCAGCATGTTGCGGCGAGCGGTTACGACCGCGTACTCGGCCGCCACGAAGAAGCCGTTGGCTGCCAGCAGCACCACCATCCAGAGCAGGGCCCACCAGTTCATCCGCCGCCCTCCCCGGGAGGGGCGGAAGGGTCGCGGTGCACCGTGACCCGGTCCACCCGATGCCCATCCATGGCGGTGACCCGGAAGGACCAGCCCTCGACGCGCACTACCTCCCCGGGCACCGGGAACCGCCCGAGCACCGCCACCAGGAATCCGCCCAGGGTCCGGTACCGACCCGGGGGCCAGGAGAACCCGGTCGCTTCCTCCACCTCATGGCGGTGCAGCAGGCCGGATAGCCCCTCCGCGACCGCTCCGGAATCGTCTCCCGGCGGCTCGAGGTCGTGCTCGTCGGCGATCTCACCGACTATCTCCTCCAGCAGGTCCTCGACCGTGACGATCCCGGTGATGCTGCCGTGCTCGTCGACCACCACCGCCATACCCCGCCCCCGGCGCTGCAGGTCGGCGAGGAGCTCCACCAGCGGCACCGTGCCCGCCACCGCCGGCACCGGCTGGGTGATGCCCGCCACCCGGCGGGTGGGGTGCTCCACGGCGGGCACCCCCAGGCTGTCCTTGACGTGCACGACGCCGACCACATCGTCCGGGTCGTCGCCGTACACCGGGAACCGCGAATAGCCGGTCTCCCGTGACAGGCGGCGCAGGTCGGAGATCGAGTCCTCGCCGCTGAGCCCCACCACCGCCGCCCGGGGGACCATGACGTCGGCCACCACCTTCTCAGTGAAGCTGATGGCTCGCGTCAGCAGCTCCAACTCGCCCTGGTCGAGCCGGCCTGCCTCACCCGAGGAGCGAATCATTACTTCCAACTCCTGCATCGACCTGACCCCGGCCAATTCCTCCCGGGGCTCCATTCCCAGCCGACGCACGGTCCAGTTGGCGGCCCCGTTCAGGAAGAGAATCAGGGAACGCAGCAGCCGGTTCGTCAGCTGCATCGGGATGCCGAAGAGCGCCGCGGCGCGATAGGGCCGGGCGATGGCGTAGTTCTTGGGCACCAGCTCGCCGAACACCATCTGGGCGCCGGTGGCCAGGATCAGGGCGAGAGCCAGCGATACCGCCAGTGCGGAATGGGTTGGGACGAAGGGAAGCCGATCGATGAGCGGCTCCAGCAGCCGGGCCACCGTCGGCTCGGCCACCGCCCCCAGCACCAACGAGGTGGCGGTGATCCCTAACTGGGCCCCGGACGACTCGAACGACAAGTTGTGCAGGGAGGCCAGGATCCGCCGCGCCCGGCGGTCACCCTCCTGAGCAAGCCCCTCCACCCGGCTTCGCTCCACCGCCATCAGCGCGAACTGACCGGCCACGAAGAAGCCGTTGAGGGCGATCAGTATGACGACGACCAGAAGCCCGACGTATGTGCCGATCTAGCGACCCCGCGCAGCGGAGCTTTCAACCTAACATCGCCACCCGGCCGCAATCAAGGGCGCTAACGGAGGGCCCGGCCCGGGTGTGCCCCCGCGCTGCGCGCCGGAACTTGCGATACTGCTGGCGTCGGGGCGCCATCCAGGGGGTGGCACCCAACCCGGGACGAAGGAGAAGACGCGGTCATGGACACTGAATGGTGGCGCTGGATCTGGCTGGGAGTAGCCGTGGTCTTCGGTATCGGCGAGATCTTCACCGCCGGCTTCTTCATGCTTCCTTTCGCGGGCGGGGCGGTGGTGGCCTTCGTGCTGGCCTTGCTGGACGTGACGCCGGCCATCGTGCTGCCCGTTTTCCTGGTCACCTCGGTGGTAATCCTGATCATCATTCAGCGCCTCGTGCAGCGGGGAGACGAGGAGATTGTGCAGGTCGGGGCCAACCGTTTCATCGGGCGCCGGGTCTTCGTCCTGGAAAGGATCGACCGGGTGGCCGGCACGGGGCGCGTCCGGCTCGACACCGAGAGTTGGCGGGCCACCACCGACGGGGACCCGCTCGAGCCGGGGACCGAGGCGCGGGTAGTGGAGATGCGGGGCACCCGCCTGGTGGTGGTGCCCGAGGATCGATGACCGAGCACACCGGATAGGAGGAACCATGGACCAAACCCAGTTGCTGGTGGTCCTCGTCGTAGTGATTGCCGGGGCCTTCATCGTCGTCGGCGCCGGCCTCAAGATCGTCAGCCAGTTCGAGAAGGGGTTGGTGGAGCGCTTCGGGCGTTACGACCGCACCGTCGACCCCGGCTTGCGCTGGATCTGGCCGTTCATCGAGCGCATCCGCCGGGTGGACATGCGCGAGCAGGTGGTCGACGTGCCCCCGCAAGAGGTCATCACCGAGGACAACGTGGTGGTCACCGTCGACGCCGTCGTCTACTACCGCGCCACCGACCCGATGAAGCTGCGCTACAACGTGGCCAACTTCATCCTGGCGGCCACCAAGCTGGCCCAGACCAACTTGAGGAACATCGTCGGCGACATGGACCTCGACGAGGCCCTGACCTCCCGTGAGGCCATCAACACGCAGCTGCGCCAGGTGCTCGACGAAGCCACCGACGTCTGGGGCACCCAGGTGGTGCGGGTGGAGATCCAGCGCATCGACCCGCCGCCGGACGTGACCGAGGCCATGCACCGCCAGATGAAGGCGGAGCGCGACCGCCGCGCCATCGTCACCGAGGCGGAGGGCGACAAGCGGGCCGCCATCCTGCGGGCCGAGGGCGTGAAAGAGTCCCGCATTCTCGAGGCGCAGGGCCAGGCCCAGGCCATCCGGGAGGTGGCCGATGCCGACAAGTTCAAGCTGCTGACCGTGGCCGAGGGCGAAGGGCAGGCCATCGAGCGGGTCTTCGGGGCCATTCACACCGGCGACCCCACTCCCGACCTGATCGCCATCCGCTACCTGGACGCACTAGCCCGCATCGCCGACGGCAAGGCCACCAAGCTGTTCCTGCCCATGGAGACGAGTGGCATCCTGAGCAGCCTCGGCGCCATCCGGGAGATCTGGGCCCAGGACGAGGAGACTCCGGCCGGATAGGCGGCAACCCCCGGCTCCGGGAATCGCGGCGTACGGCCTTGAGCCAACGGGATTGCGCCGGTGCGCTCAACCGGACGGAGGGCCGCGTTTTCCCACGGCACTTCCCGCCTGGGCGGTCGTAGCGTGTCTTATGACCGCCCTGGTGACGGATCTGGTGGCTGAGTAGCCTCTGCCTGCGGCATGAGGATCCTCTTCACCAACAGCACCCTGAGCATTCGGGCTGGCACCGAACTCTACGTGCGCGACGTCGCCCTGGCCTTGGTTGGACGTGGTCACCAGATCGTTGCGTACAGCACGGTCCTCGGAGCAGTGGCTGAAGAGCTGAGAGAGAACGGCGTCGCCGTGGTGGATAACTTGGACAAGCTGCCGTGGAGGCCCGACGTACTTCACGGCCACCATCATCCGGAGACCATGACGGCGTTGCTGCACCTCGGGAATGTGCCCGCCATCTACGTCTGCCATGGCTTCATCCCGTGGAAGGAGACGCCACCCCGACACCCCCGAATCATGCGGTATGTGGTGGTGGATCAGATGACAAGGGACGCAGCTGTCCATGAGCACGGTGTGTCGCCGGAGCAGATTCGCTTGATCCCCAGCTTCGTGGACCTCGCCAAGTTCCACCGCCGTTCGACCTTGCCAAAGCGGCCTTGTCGCGCTCTTCTCTTCAACAACGACGCCACCCCGTCCCTCATCTACCCCAACGTGCTCGCCGGATGCCGACTCCGTGACGTCCAGCTCGATGCCGTCGGGCGCGGCATGGGGAATCCCATCGAACATCCGGAGAGTCTCCTGGGACAGTACGACCTCGTCTTTGCCAAGGGTCGATGCGCTCTCGAAGCCATGGCCTGCGGCTCGGCCGTCGTCGTGTGCGGACGGAACGGCATCGGTCCAATGGTGGACAGCGCGGACTTCGACAGGCTGTGGCTGATGAATTTCGGTGCCAAGAGCCTGATGAGAGAGGCAACGCCCGCCGCGGTTGCCGAGGAGATTGACCGCTACGAAGCGGCCGATGCTGCTCTCCTGATGGAGCGCGTGCGGCGGGAGGCAAGTCTTGACGGGGCTGTCGAGACTCTCTTGATGCTGTACCAAGAGGTGATTGCTGAGTTCGCCGCAACACCAGGCATCTCTAGCAAGGGTGACGCTGCGGCCGCCCGCTACGTGGCCGACCTGGCCAAGCTGACCAAGCGGTTCCACCGCCGGCGCGAGCGTGGCCCGGAGCAACCCACCGAGTGAAGCCGTCGCGGCCGGTCGAACGAGTCACCCGGCTCAACTAGGGATAGTCGGTTTCATCGGGCTGTAAGCCTTGGACGGCCGTGTCCGCCCCTGCCGGGCTCTCGCCCTCCACCGCCTCGCTGCCCACCCACTCGGCTTCGGCGGCAGACTTCTCGCCGGCGAGTCCGGCCTCTTCACCCGCGTCGACCGCCGCGACCTCCCCAACCCGCAGAGGCCGGTGGTAGATCCACCAGAGGAGGGCCCAGCCCGCCAGGAACACAGCTATCGAGACCCAGCCGTTCCGGCTGAGGCCCCAGAAGCGGTAGGGGGAGTCGGTGCGGATCAGTTCCAGCAGGAAGCGGGCGACCGAGTACCCGATCATGTAGACGACGATCGAGGTGCCCCGGCGCAGCTTGAAGCGCCGCTCCAGCCAGAGGAGCAGCACGATCAGCCCGATGTTCCACAGCATCTCGTACAGGAAGGTGGGATGGAACGTCTCGGCGTCGGGGTAGGCGGCCGGCCGGTTCTCGGGGTCGATCTGCAGGCCCCAGGGCAGCGAGGTCGGGGTCCCGAAGAGCTCCTGGTTGAAGTAGTTGCCCCAGCGCCCGATGGCCTGGGCCGCAGGCAGGGCCACCGCCGCCGCGTCGGCGAACATCAGCAAGTCGCCGCGACGGCGGTGCACCACGAACAGCGCGGCCCCTGTGCCGAATAGCAGCCCGCCGTACAGGGCGATCCCACCTTCCCAGATGCGGAACACGCCCAGCCAGTCGTCCGAGTAGTCGCCCAGCCGGGGTAGCACGAAGGCCAGACGGGCGCCGACGAAGCCGATGACGATGGCCCAGAAGCCGGCCGACTCGCCCGTCGCCCTCTCCCCTCCGAATCGCCCGTAGCGCCGGGCGGTGAGCACCCAGGCGGTGGCCACCGCGATGCCCATGAGGATGCCGTAGATGTGGATGTTCAGCGGGCCGATCTCAAAGACGCTCACCGACGGGGAGGGTATGGAAGCAAGCATCGGCTAGGCCTTTCTGGGCTCGGGCCACCGGGTGTAGGCGGCAGGCCGGCCGCCCCGTAGGCGGGAGGCGGCATGCAGCACCCGCTGCCAATCCGGGGAGAAGAGCACGTGGTCCTCGGGCACCGGCGCATGGTAGGCGGCCCCGACCCGTTGGCGGGTGGCCGCCGGGGCGCTCTCCCCGACCTTGCCCGGGGCGATCACGCGCAGCGCCGACTTCGCTCTCAGAGGCAGAGACCTACGGATGGGCCGATGCGCCGCCCTGCGTCTCTCGGAACTCCTGGTAGGCCTGCCACGCCATCGGCGCGTAGACACTGCCCGGCCCGCCCATCATCAGCAGCGTGACCCCCAGCGCCTCCGCCACCTGCTCAGGCGTCGCACCGTGTCGCGCCGCCGCCCGGGCGTGAGCGGCCACACAGCCGTCGCACTCGTCCACGACCGAGATGACCAGGGCGATGATCTCCTTGATGGCCCGGGAGAGCGCTCCCTCCTTCATGGCCCCGCGATGCAGCTGCACGAAGCCCTCCCAGGCCTCCGGAACGGCCTGGCGCAGCGAACGCGTCGGCTCTGCCAGATCAGACATCAAATCGTGCCAATGTCCCATATCCACCTCCGAAGGCGGCATGCTACGGTCGCCGACGCGCCAATCGATCACGGAGGCACCAACGTGGACACCAAGGCCCGCGCCGAGCAGCACTTCGCCGCGGTGGAAGGGGAACTGCGGGACCTGAGCCGATGGATGTACGACCACCCCGAGATCGCCTTCGAGGAGCGGGAGACGTCCCGCCACCTGGCCGAATTCCTCGCCGCCCGCGGCTTCGACGTGGAGTACCCGGCCTACGGCCTGGAGACGGCCTTCGCCGCCCGGGTGGGCAGCCGCGGGCCCGAAGTGATCATCTGCGCCGAGGAGGACGCCCTCCCCGGGGTGGGACACGCCTGCGGCCATAACCTGATCGCCACCGCCGCCATCGGGGCCGGCCTCGCCCTGGCCCCGCTGGTGGAGAAGCTGGGCTGCCGGGTGACCGTCCTCGGGACCCCGGCCGAGGAGAAGATCGGCGGCAAGGTGTACCTCATCGAGGCCGGGGCCTTCGCCGGGGCGGCGGCGGCCATGATGGTGCACCCCGCCGACGAGGACACCCTCGACCCTCCCCACCTGGCGGTGGACCACCTGGCAGTGGAGTTCCACGGGAAGACGGCCCACGCCGCCGCCTCACCCTGGGAGGGG
>CAZJRF010000083.1:0-8885 GCA_964548475.1 uncultured Acidimicrobiia bacterium | reverse complement strand
CGGCCCGACGGGCGAGCGCGTATGGAGTCTTCTCGGCTGCCTACGGGGCGGCCTGGTTCGTGGGGGGTACCCTGCTGGGTTTCCTGTACGAGAGGACGACGGTCGGCTTGGTCATGACCTGCGTGGCGATCCAGCTGCTGGCCCTGCTGGTGTTGTTCACCACCCGGGGCGGTGCCGGCCGGCCGGGGGCAGGCCGCCTGGCTGGCTGAGGCTGCGGACCAGCCCCGAACGCTGCAGGGGCAACGCGCGAAGGATTCGCGTGTCGCTGCGCGGTCGCTGCTCGGAAAAGCTCGTCCGATTGCAGAGCCGCGGCAGCCGGCACCGGCGGCTCCTAGGCTTGCTCCAAGAGGGAACGCGAGTCGGAGGAGGCCCAGATGAGCAGGGGGACCGTCATGGGCTATGCGGCGCCGGGGCCGGGGCAGGCCCTGGAGCCCTTCACCTACCCCGAGCCCGAGCTGGGGGAGGGCGAGGTGCGGGTGGCCGTTACCCACTGCGGGGTCTGTCACACGGATGTCCACGGCATCGATGCCGATTTCGGGGTCTTCGACTTCCCCATGGTCCCGGGCCACGAGATCGTGGGGCAGGTGACGGAGGTGGGGGCAGCGGTCTCCCAGTTGAAGGTGGGGGACCGGGTGGGCATCGGCTGGCAGGGCCGCTGTTGCGGAGAGTGCGAGTGGTGCCGGGCGGGTGATGAGCACCTGTGCCTCCAGATTGCCGATTGCGGAACCTGGACGCCCTACGGGGGCTTCGCCTCGTCGGTGGTGGTGGATGCCCGGTTTGCCTATCTGCTCCCGACCGGTATGCCTTCCGAAGCCGCCGGGGTGCTCATGTGCGCCGGCATCGCCGTCTATCCGCCGCTGCGCAAGTACGCGGTGGGAGCGCCGGCCCGGGTGGGCATCGTCGGCATAGGAGGGCTGGGCCATCTGGCACTTCAATTCGCCAAAGCCCTCGGTTGCGAGGTGACGGCGTTGTCCTCCTCGCCCGGCAAGGCTGAGGAGGCGTGGGCCTTCGGCGCAGATCACTTCCTCCTCACCACCGATGAGAAGGCCATGGACGAGAGGGAGTTCGGCTTCGACCTGCTGCTCTGTACCGCCCAGTCGGGGAACGACTGGGGGAGCCTGGTGAGAATCCTCACCAAGAACGGGCGGCTGGCACTGCCGGCCTTCGCCCCCATCCATCTGCCGCTGGCCGGGGGATCCGGTGCGGGGCCCATCGTCGACTTCGTGGCGCACCAGGTCTCCATCACCGGCTCCTTCCTGGGCAACCGGGCCGAGATGCGGGAGATGCTCGCCTTTGCCTGGCAGCACGACATCGCTCCCCGCGTCGAGGTCATGTCGATGTCGGCGGTGAATGAGGCGATCAGGCGCGTGCGGGAGAACCGGGCCCGCTACCGGGTGGTGCTGGTCAATGACTGAGGGCGCCGACTCAGCGGGACCGGGGGCTCACCGTGACGGGGCGAGGCTTTCGGGTGGGGTGAGCCTTCCCTGGTCTTGCTGTAGTCCTTGAACGCCGCCCGTCCCTCGGCCTCGCCCACCTCCACGGACCGCATCCCCACCGCAAGAAACATGTCCGCTCGAGAATGGAGGGCGCATGCGCTCGCCGGCATGTCCCATCCAATCAACAACCCAACTACTGATCTCCCTCCGCTCGAGGTGGGGGAGGTCTGGGAGAATCCGGTGACCGGCGAGCGCGGCAAGTTGCTGGAGGCCCCGTGGCACAACTCCGAGGGCCGGCTGGTGGCCGAGCTCACCGCCCTGGTGGGCGCTCGGGTCGTCGGCGAGCACATGCATCCCAACCTGGTGGAGCGGCTTACCGTCTTGCAGGGTGAGCTCACGGTGAAGATCGACGGGGAGACGTCCGTTCTGCGGAAGGGCGAGACCTGCGAGATCAGACCGGGCCAATGACACGACTGGTGGAACGCCGGTGAGGTGGACGCGCTGGTTCGGACGGAGGTGACTCCCGGCGAGCGGTTCAACCACATGATCGAAACCCTGTGGGGGTTGGCCCGCCTGGGGCATACCTACCGGAAGAGCATGCCCAACCCGCTTCAGTTGGCCGTGTTCGGCCGGGAGTTCTCCGACGTCATCCAGTTCCGCAAGTCCCCGCTCCTGGTGCAGAAGGTCATTGGTGGCGTCCTGAGCGTGGTTGCCCGGCCGCTGGGCCACCGGGGCACCTACCCGGAGTTGTCCCGCACGGTCCTCGCCCCGCGTCCGGCGCGGCAACAGCTCTAGCCGCGGGGGGCGCGGCTCAGTCGAAGAGCTGGCGGTCGAGTTCGCGTACCTTGCCGGCCAGGTAGGTCAGCAGCTGGGTGGCCAGCTTGCCTTCCGACTCGATCAGGCCGCGCACGGCAACTCCTTCGATGGCCAGCGTCACCACGGCCGTGTCGGCTGTGACCGTCGCCGCGCGACGGCCTTTGTCGAGGAGAGCAATCTCCCCGAAGAAGTCGCCGGGCTTCAGGCGGCTGACGACCCGGTTCTTCACCCGTACCGTCGCGTTGCCCTCCACGATCACGTGGAGAGCGTGGGCGGTGCCCCCTTCTTTGACGATGGCGTGGCCCGGCTCGTGGGCGGTCTCCCGGCCGAGAGCGGCCAGGCGGCGCAGGGTCGCCTTGGAGACGTGGGAGAAGAGCGGTACCCGGCTGAGCAGTTCGATGCGGCGTGCGGTGCTGATCATGGCACTCCCGTCGGCGGTGTCGGCGAAATCGTATACGACGTGCCCCGCGGCCGTCGGTGATTGCACCCTAGGCCTCGCCGTGCGGCTAGGGGAGCGGCGGCTCTCGGCCCGAGGGCCGATCTACCTGCACCAGCACCAGCTCAAGGGGGTCGGCCCCCGGATTGGCCAGCCGGCAGCTGGCCCCGGCCGGCACCCGGGCGGCATCCCCGGCGGTGAGAGTGCGCGTCGAGTGGCCCAGCGTGAGCCGGCCCCGGCCGCGAGCCACCACCCAGTGCCGAGTGCCGGCGCCGCCGAAGGTGGCCTCGCTGCCGGGGTCGACGGTCACGCGCCGTACCAGCACACCGGGTTCCCGCACCGCGGTCGAGGCGGTGCCCCAGGCGTGCCAATCGGTGCCGTCCGACTCGAACTCGGGCCGCTTCTCCCTCTGCAGGCGCTCCACCAGTTCCTTGACATCCTGGGCGCGGTCGCGAGCCGCCACCAGCACCGCGTCGGCCGCCTCGACCACCACCAGGCCCTCTGCCCCCACCACGCCCAGCAGGCGCCCGGTGGAACGCAGCAGAGAATCGCGGGTCCCCACCGCGATCACGTTCCCGCCGATGGCGTTGCCGTCGGCATCGTGGTCGGCCAGGTCCCAGAGCGCCGCCCAGTCGCCCACGTCGCTCCAGCCGGCGTCGAGGGGGACCACCGCTGCCCGATCGGTCTTCTCCATCACCGCGTAGTCGATGGAGATGGCCGGGGAGGAGGCGAAGGCCTTCTCGTCCAGCAGGATGAGGCCGTTGCGGTGCTGTGCCTTCTCCACCGCCTGCCGGCAGGCGGCCAGCACGGCCGGGGCGTGGCTCTCCAACTCCTGGAGGACGGTGGTCGCCGAGAATACGAACATCCCGCTGTTCCATAGGTAGCCGCCGGTGCGCAGGTAGCGGGCGGCGGTGGCCCGGCGAGGCTTCTCGACGAAGCGGCGCACCGCCCGCACCGAAGGTGTCAGCCGGTCGCCGGACTGGATGTACCCGTAGCCGGTGGCGGGATGAGTGGGGACGATGCCGAAGGTGACCAGGCGCCCCTCCTCGGCCTGGGGGACGGCCACGCTCACCGCCCGGGCGAAGGCGCCCTCGTCGGCTACCACGTGGTCGGCGGGGAGCACCAGCATCACCGCATCCCCGTGGCGGGCGGCCAGGTGCAGGGCGGCCGCTGCCACCGCCGGGGCGGTGTTGCGCCCCACCGGCTCCAGCACGATGGTGGCGTCGTCGTAGCCGGCGCGGTGCAGGTCGCGCTGGATGCCGGGGCGGTGGTCCTCGTTACAGGCGATCAGTGGGGCGGCCACCCCGGCCAGGCCCCGCGTGCGCTCCAGGGTGATGCGGAACATGGTGCGCTCGTCCCACAGGGGCAGCAGGTGCTTGGGACGGCGCTTGCGGGATGCCGGCCAGAGTCGGGTGCCGAAGCCGCCGGAGAGGATGACCGGGATCACCGGGGTGGGGGCGCTCATTCTTGCCGCCTCACCATAACGCGGACACGTCCCTTCCCTGGTCCGCACCGATGCAAGAAAACCGGGCTCCCGCCGGGCACCTCAGCGAATCCCGGCCTCCTGCAGGGCCCGCCACACCCGTTCGGGGGTGAAGGGGATGCGGGTCAGGCGCAGGCCGATGGCGTGGTGGATGGCGTTGGCGATGGAGGGCGCCGGCCCGTTGATGCCGATCTCGGCCACCGACTTGGCGCCCATGGGGCCGGTGGGCTCGTAGGAGTCCACCAGGATCACCCGGATGGGGGGCAGGTCGAGGCTGCCGGGGATCTTGTAGCGGCTGAGGTCGGGGTTGCGCACCCGGCCGCCAGGGGTGAAGAGGAACTCCTCGGTGAGGGCGTAGCCGATGCCGTTGGCCACGGCGCCTTCCACCTGTCCCTCGGCCAGGCGGGGGTTGATGGGGGTGCCGCAGTCCACCGCCGCCACATAGTCGAGCACCCGCACCAGGCCGGTCTCCACGTCCACCGCCACCTCGGCGAACGACGCCAGGAAGGGGGGCGGCGACTCCTCGGGGACGCAGGAGGCGGTCGCTCCGATCTGGTGCTGGCCGGCCCCGTAGAAGGCCCGGGTGCACACCTCGGCCAGGGTCACGGTCCGCCCGTCGGGGGCGGTCACCCGCCCGTCGCCGACCTCCAGGCCGGCCGGGTCGGCCCCGAGCATGGCCCCCGCCACCGCCACGATCTGCTCGCGCACCGCGCGGGCCGCTCTCTCGACCGCCTTCCCCGACACGTAGGTGGTCGAGGAGGCGTAGGCGCCGGTGTCGAAGGGGGTGAAGTCGGTATCCGAGGAGTACACGACGATCTCCTCGAGGCTCACCCCGAGGACCTCGGCGGCGATCTGCCCCAGGATGGTGTCCGAGCCGGTGCCGAGGTCGGTGGCGCCCACCAGCAGGTTGAACGAGCCGTCGTCGTTCATCTTGATGGTGGCGGCCCCCATGTCGACCAGCGCGATCCCCGACCCCTGCATGTGCAGGGACATCCCCACCCCGCGCCGGATGGGCCCGGTGCCGGGAGGCCGGGCGCGCTTGGCCTCCCATCCGAAGGCCTCCATGCCGGCCCGCAGGCACTCGTCGAGGGCGCAGGACTTGATGGTCATCGGCACGCCCTCCCGGCCCTCGCCGAGCTCGGCGAAGATGGGCGAGGTCTCCCCGGCCCGGATGTGGTTGCGGCGGCGGAACTCCACCGGGTCGAGGCCGAGCTGCTCGGCCACCTGGTCGAGGGCGGTCTCCAGTGCAAAGGAGCCTTGCGTGCCGCCGTAGCCGCGGTAGGCGCCGCCCACCGGCAGGTTGGTGTACACCGAGCGGCCGGTGAAGTGAACGTGGGGGGCCTTGTTGTACAGGGGCAGGGTCTTGGAGCCGGTGTTGGAGAGGACGGTGAGCCCGTGCGTGCCGTAGGCGCCGGTGTTCTGGGTGGCGTCCATGTCCAGGGCGTGGAGCACGCCGTCGGCGCGGGCCCCCACCCTCATGCGGATGCGGAAGGGGTGGCGGGTACGGGCGGAGACGAACTCCTCCTCGCGGGTGTATTCCCAGCGAGCGGGGCGGCCGGTGCGCATGGTGACGAGCGCGCAGACGTCCTCGAGCAAGACCTCCTGCTTCACCCCGAAGCCGCCGCCGATGCGGGGCTTCACTACCCGGATGCGGTGGATGGGCAGGTCGAGCAGGCGGGCGATGATGCGCCGCACGTGGAAGGGCACCTGGGTGCTGGTGTACAGCACCAGGCGCCCGTGGTCGTCCAGGTAGGACTGGCAGGCGTGGGGCTCCAGAGGAGCGTGCTGGGCGTACTGGGTCTCGCAGGTGGTCTCCACCACCACCACCGACTCGGCGAGGCCCTGTTCCACTTCGCCGGCGGCCACGTCCACCAGCGCGGCCAGGGTGTGGGGGGCGTCCCAGATGCCCTCGGCATCGGTCTCGTCGTGGACGATGGGGGCATCCGGGGCCAGGGCTGCGTCCAGGGAGAGCACCGGATCGAGCACCTCGTAGTCCACCGTGATGCGCCCCAGCGCTTCTTCGGCCAGCCGGCGTGACTCGGCGGCCACTGCCGCCACCCGGTCGCCGACGAAACGGACCTTGGGGTCGAACATACGGGCGTCGTAGGGGCTGGGCTCCGGGTAGCCCTGGCCGGCGGTGGTGTAACGGGTGGAGGGGGTGTTCTCGTGGGTGAGGACCAGCGCCACCCCGGGTAGGCGGGCGGCGGGATCAGCGTCGATGCTTCGGATGCGAGCGTGGGCGTGCGGGCTGGTCAGCAGCGCGATGTGCAGGGCACCGGGCAGGTCGAGGTCGCCGGCGAACACCGGACGGCCGGTGACCAGGGCGAGGCCGTCCACCTTGCGCTCGCTGGTGCCCACCACTTCGAACTTCTTGTTCACTCCCGCTCCTCCCGCATCTCGGCGGCGGCGGAGAGGATCGCTTCCACCGGCTTCATGTAGCCGGTGCAGCGGCAGTAGTTGCCGGCCAGCGCGTGGCGCACCTCAGCCTCGGTGGGCCGGGGGTTGCGCCCCAGCAGGTCCAGGGCGGCGATGACCATGCCGGGAGTGCAGAAGCCGCACTGGATGCCCCCCAGGTCGAGCAGGGCCCGCTGGAGGGGGTGGAGGACGCCCTGGGCGGCCAGGCCCTCCACCGTGTCCACCCGGCACCCCTGCGCCCGGGCGGCGAACACCAGGCAGGCGTTCACCGCCCGCCCCTCGAGCAGCACGGCACACGCCCCGCAGTAGCCGTCGTCGCAGCCGTTGCGCACGCTCTTGCACCCCAGGCGCCGGAGCAGGTCCATGAGGCTCTCACCCGGGTCGATCTCGACCGAGCGCCGGGCGCCGTTGAGCACCAGGTCGAGGTTCATCGCCCCCGCTCCTCGAGGCGACGGCGCGCCTCTTGCAGACAGCGGCGCACCGCCGCCCGGCAGAGGGCCCGGCGATGTTCGGCGGACGCCCGCTGGTCGCTGCCGAAGTTGATGCTGCCGGCGGCCGCCTCGGCGGCGGCGCCGATCGCCTCGTCGTCGAGGGGGCTTCCCCGGAGGACGTCCTCGGCGGCGGGAACGGCGGCGCCGAGAGCCGGCGTCTCACCAACCACCACCCGGCAGCGAACCACCTGCCCTTGGTCGCGCTGGACGGACACGGCGCAGTTAAGGAGAGCGAAGTCGAAGCCGGTGCGGGCAAACTTGAGGAAGGCAGCAGCGGTGTCGCCCCCGGCCGGGGGAATCTGCACTTCCGTGATGAGAGCCTGCGACCGCCCGGAGGACTCCGCGTAGAACTGCTCCAGAGGCAGGGTGCGCTCGGACCCTTCGTACACGGTGATGCTTGCCTCGAGGGCCAGCAGGGTGGGCACGATGTCGCTGTAGCGCCGACGGGCCAGGTGCCCCCCGATGGTGGCTGCGTTGCGCAGCATGGGTGAGCCCACTCCCCGCAGCATCCCGGCGACCACCCCGTCGAGGTGGGCGGCCAGGCCGGGGTGCTCCAGCATCTCCGCCAGGGTGGTGTTGGCCCCGACGGCAAATCCTTGCTCCTCGCGGATGTAGCGCAGGGGCAGGGAGGCCAGGTCCACCAGGGTGGTCACCCCGGCGTGGGTGTGGCGGATGACGTCGGTGCCGCCACCGACGGCCAGCGCCCCGTCCGCCAGGGCGGAGAAGGCTTCCTCGAGAGTCTGCGGCCGCAGGTAGCCGGTGATTCCGGTCAGTGACATGCCGGGCTCCACTCTATGGCATCCGTCGTGCCCGGGGGGCGGGTATTCCTGCCCGGCGGCCGGGCCGGATGGCGGTGGCAGAGGCGCCGGGATGCGGCCAGACTGTGCTGGTCATCACTTGGAGGTGTGCCGGATGCGGAGTTTCGCCGGGCGCGACATCCTGTCGCTCAAGGATTTCGAGCGCGCCGAGTTCATGCACGTGTTCGAGGTGGCTGCGGATCTGGAGCCGATCGCCCGGGAGCGGTGCAACACCGACCTGCTCTCTGAGAAGACCCTGGTGACCGCCTTCTACCAGCCGTCCACCCGCACCCGCCTGGCCCACGAGGCGGCCATGCATCGCCTGGGGGGCCGGGTGGTGGGCTTCGCCGATCCCAAGATGACCCGGGCCGGCGACTTCTACCAGGAGTCGATCAAGGACACGGTGCACATGCTGGAGTACTACGGCGATGTCATCGTCATGCGCCACTTCCAGCAAGGGGCACCGGCCGAGGCCGCCCGCTGGGCCAGCGTGCCGGTGATCAACGCCGGCGACGGCTGGGGTGAGCACCCCACCCAGGTGCTCACCGACCTCTACACCGTGCAGCAGCAGCTGGGAGGCATCGACGGGCTCACCTTCGTCTGCATCGGGGATATGCGCATGCGCACCATGCACTCCCTGGGCTACGCCCTGACTCAGTTCGACGCCCGGGCCATCTTTGTGGCGCCGCCCGAGATGTCGCTGACCGAGGAGTTCAAGGCCGAATTGCGGGAGAAGAACCTGGTGTTCGAGGAGGCTCCCCACGTGGCCGACGTCATCGGGGAGGCCGACGTCATCTACATGGAGCCGGTGGTGCAGGCCGACTACACCCGCAGCCGCGAGGAGGCAGGCGGGGAGAAAGGCCTCACCCCGGAGAATTACCGGGTTACCCGCCAGCTCTTGGCCGAGAAAGCACGCAGCGACTCGATCATCCTCCACTCGCTGCCCCGTATGGACGAGCTGCCCCCGGACGTCGATGGCACCCGTCACGCCCGCTACTGGGAGGAAGCCTT
>CAZJRF010000082.1:6636-8887 GCA_964548475.1 uncultured Acidimicrobiia bacterium | reverse complement strand
AGCGGCCGAGAGGGCATCCGCCGACTGCTCGATACTCCCTCTTCCTCGTCACCTCGCCTCAGCGAGGGCAGGCGCTGCAAATAAGACCTGCGGTCTCCGTTGTCAATGTCCGTCACCGGCCGCCGTGCCCGGCGCGCCGGCAGCAGCCAGGCTAACCGGGTCCGGCGGTTGCGCTGCCCAGTTCCCGGCGGGCGAGAACGGCCAGCTCGTCGGCCACCGCCGCCGCCTCCGCAGAAGTGGGAGCCTCGACCATCACCCGCACCAGCGGCTCGGTGCCCGAAGCCCGTACCAGCACCCGGCCCGTGTCGCCCAGGCGCTTCTCCATGACCGCCACCGCCGTCCAGAGAGAGGTGGCGTCGGGGAGGCGCTCCAGCGCCCGCACCGGCACGTTGCGCAGCACCTGGGGGAACTCGGCGATCAACCGGCGCAACTCCTTGAGGGGGGCACCGGTGGCCGCCATCACCTCCATCAGCCGGAGACCGGTGAGCAGACCGTCGCCGGTGGGGCGGCCCCCGAAGATGACGTGCCCGCTCTGCTCGCCGCCCAGCCCGGCCCCCCGGCGCTGCATCTCCTCGAGCACGAAGCGGTCGCCCACCGGCGTCTCCACCAGCTCGATACCCATGGTGCGCAAGGCGAGGCGGAAGCCCAGGTTCGACATGACCGTGGCCACCACCACATTCCCGGGGAGCTCCTCCTGCCGGCGGAGGTGGCCAGCCAGGATCGCCATGACCACGTCGCCGTTGGCGGGCACCCCGTCCTCGTCCACGGCGATGAGCCGGTCGGCGTCGCCGTCGAACGCCAGGCCCAGACGGCCGGCGGTGTGCCCGGCCAGGAAGCCCGGGCTGGTGGCCCCGCATCCCTGGTTGATGTTGGTCCCGGTCGGTTCGACGGAGAAGGCAGCGACGTCGGCCCCCAGCCGGGAGAAGAGGGCGGGAGCCGCCAGGAAGGCCGCACCGTTGGCACAGTCCAGCGCCACCGACATGCCGCGCAGCGAATAGCGGGCCAGGCCGGCCAGATGATTCAGGTACCGCTCCTCCGCGTCGGGCATGCCCACCTGGATGCCGACGTCGGCCCCTTCTGCCCCCACCCAGGGGGCCCCGTGGCGGTAGCGGGCCTCGATGCCTCGCTCCCGCTCCTCATCCAGCTTGGCTCCGTCGGGCCCGAAGAACTTGATGCCGTTGTCGTCCGCCGGGTTGTGGCTGGCGCTCACCATCACGCCGTAGGTACCCCGGGTGGCGGCGGTCAGGTGGGACACGGCCCCCACCGGCATGATGCCCAGGTCGATGGTGTCGAAGCCGGAGGCCTGGAACCCGGCGTGGACTGCGGCCGCCAGCATCTGCCCCGAGCGGCGAGTGTCCCGGCCCACCAGGACGGTGCCCTGCCGGCCGTCGGCGGCGGCGCGAGCCAGGCCCATGGCCAGCTCGGGGGTGAGGTCGACGTTGGCGCGGCCCCGCACCCCGTCGGTTCCGAAGAGAGACGCGCCGCCCATATGCCTCACCTTAGAGCCGGGCGCGACCCGGAATCAGCGCTTGGTGTACTGAGGCGCCCGGCGAGCCTTGCGCAGGCCGTACTTCTTGCGCTCGACGGCCCGGGCATCGCGAGTGAGCATCCCGGCCTTCTTCAGGCTGCGGCGCACCTCGGGATGGATCTCGACCAGTGCCCGGGCAATGCCCAGGCGCAGAGCATCGCTCTGCCCGTTCAGGCCTCCCCCTTCCAGGGTGGCGAAGACGTCGTAGCGGCCGTCGAAGCCGGCCAAATGCATCGGCTCCAGGATGCGCAGGCGCTGCGCCATGCTGGGGAAGTAAACCTCGAGGGCACGGCCGTTCAGCGACATGGCCCCCGTGCCGTCGGTGAGGCGCACCCGGACCACCGAAGTCTTGCGGCGACCTACGGTCTGGACGAGGGGCTCGGGCATCAGGAAACCTTTCGTACGTTCAGGGCGAGCGGCCGGGGACGCTGGGCGACATGCGGATGATCGGGACCGGCGTACACCTTCAGCTTGCGGTACATCTGGCGGCCCAGGCGGTTGTGGGGCAGCATCCCCCGGACCGCCTGCTCCACCACCCGCTCGGGGTGCTTGGCCCTCATCTCGGCGAACGAGCGCTCGGTGAGCCCGCCCGGGTAGCCGGAGTGGTGGAAGTACCGCTTCTGGGTGGCCTTCTCCCCGGTCACCTGGACGTGAGAGGCGTTCACTACCACCACGAAGTCGCCCATGTCGACGCACGCCACAAACGCAGCTTCGGCGACCGAA
>CAZJRF010000082.1:0-6626 GCA_964548475.1 uncultured Acidimicrobiia bacterium | reverse complement strand
TGTCGAAATGGGGGGCAAAGGTGGGCTTGTGCTTGCCGCGCAGGATCACTGCCACCTCGCTGGCCAGCCGGCCCAGGGGCAGGCCGTCGGCATCGACTACCCACCAGGCGCGATCGATATCGGCGGGGCGTGGCGTGAATGTCTTCTGCCGTCTCATGGACATCCTCTGCGTGGCGAACCGTGCGGCGCGCACGGAAAAGCGCCCCACCCGGGGGCGAGCGGGCATGGTATCGGAGCCCCCCGGCCTCCGCAATTCCGCCCCGGCCTCCCGGGGCCCTTTCCAACCGCCCCGGCTCAGCGAACCCGCCGCAGCCGCTCGCCGGCCGGCTCCCGGTGCCCGCCCAGGGCCCACACCGCCCGCCAGGTGCCCCGGCGACGGCCGGGGAAGTAGCGGAGGATCACCGTCTGGTCGAAACGGGGATACCAGGCGATCGCCCACCCGGCGGCAGTGGACAGAGCCAGGCCCCGCTTCACCGGGCCGCCCACCAGGGCCGCCTCTCGCACCTCCCCACCCCCCTTGAGGACGATCGAGCGAAAAGGGAAACCGGCCCACAGGCCAGTACCCGCCCCCCAGGCCGGGCCGCCCACCTTGGTGAACAGCGGCGCCAGGGTCGCGCTGCCCACCGCGCCCCGCTCCCGAGCCGGGGACCAGCGCAGTTGCCCGCGCGGGCCGACCAGGGCCAGGCCCAGGCCCCCGGCGTCCTCGCCGCAGGCCACGTACCAGGCGTCCTCCTCCTGCAAGCCGATGCCGAAGTAGCGCCCGGCGCTGGTCTCCCAGAAGAACTCGAGCGTCTCCCCCATCGGACGCACCTCGATGGTCCCCCGGTAGCGCCCACCGCCGGGAACGGTGGCCCGCACCCGCCAGTCGCCCGCCAGCGACGGGGCCAATGCCCTACCACGGGGCGTAGCCCACCTCCCACAGGGTGAGGCCGTGGGGCCGCGCCACCCCCCGGGCCGCGGCGCGGTCGCGAGCCGCCAGGATCCCCGGCACCGCCTCGGCGGACAGCCGGCCCCGGCCCACCTCCACGCAGAGAGCCACCATGGAGCGCACCATCTGATGGCAGAAGGCGGTGGCCGTCACCCCGTACACCAGTCGCCCCTCCCCGGGCCGCCGCCAGCCGGCTTCGTGCACCCGGCGCACGGTCGACCCGCCCTCCACCGCCCGGCACAGCGAGGCGAAGTCGTGCTCCCCCACGAAGGCCCGGGCGGCGCGGTCCATCGCCGGCACGTCCAGGGAGCGGGGCACGTGCCAGGCTATCCAGCGGCGGGCCGGGTCGGGCACCGGGCCATCGTCGACGCAGTACCGATAGCTCCGCCACCGGGCCGACCGTCGGGCGTCGAAGCCGGCCGAAGCCTCCGCCAGGGCCCGGGCCACCACCTCGGGGGCAAGCAGCCGGTTGAGGGACCGCTGCAGGCGAGCCGGTTCTATCTCCTCGGAGAGGGAGAAGGAGACCACCTGGCCCCGGGCATGCACGCCGGCGTCGGTGCGCCCGGCCACCACCGTGTCCACAGGGTGACGCAGCACGATGGCCAGCGCTTCTTCGAGCACCCCCTGCACGGTACGGACGCCGGCGTTGGCCGCGTACCCCCGGAAGCCGGAGCCGTCGTAGGCCAGGTCGAGGCGGTAGGTGGGCATCGCCCCAGAGCATACGGGGTGAGACTCGAGCGGGCGCCCGGGCTCGCGGCGGTCCGTGCGGGCCCGGCCTGGAGGCTGAGCCCGCCTCAGCTCGCAGCCGCTGCTGGGTAACCTCCGCTCACCGGATAGGTGCGACCCGCGCCCTGCGCCCGGGGAGCTCCGCCGGGGCACATCGTTGCCAGCAGGGCAGCCGGGGAGGGAGCATCATGGCGATCAGGACTGCAGAGGACTATCGGGCCAGTCTGCGCGACGGCCGGCGCGTGTACATCGCAGGGGAGAAGGTAGAGGACGTCACCACCCATCGCGTGCTCGGCCCCGCGGTGAACACGATCGCTGCCGGCTACAAGTTGTGTGCCTCAAACGACCCGGCCATCCGCGCCCTGTACGTGGCCGAGCACCCGGAGACGGGCGAGCCCATCAGCCGCTACTACGCGACCCCGCACACCTCGGACGACCTGGTGCGGCGCTCCACGATGATCCGGCGCTCCATCGAACTGACCGGCAGCCTTCCCTTCGGACGCGACATCGGCACCGACTGCCTGAACGCCGCCTTTGTGGTGGCGGGCCAGATGGGCAACCAGGAGTACCAGGATCGGGCCCTGGCCTTCCTGGAGCACCTGCGCCACAACGACCTGATCACCTGTGGCGCAGTGACCTGCGTCAAGGGCGATCGCTCCCGCGAGCCGGCCGCCCAGAAGCACCCCGATTACTACCTGCACGTCGTGGACCGCAACGCCGACGGCATCATCGTGAAGGGGGCCAAGGCCCACATCACCAGCGGCCCCATCGTCAATGAGTTAGTGGTGCTGCCTACCCGTCAGATGCGGGAGAACGAGGCCGACTATGCGGTGGCCTTCGCCGTGCCCGCCAACGCCGAAGGAGTGACGTACATCCTGCGCGGCGGGCGGGGCGACTGGACCGACCATGAGTTCCACGGGAACGTCCCGGTGGGGACCCTGACCGAGGCGATGATCATCTTCGACGACGTCTTTGTCCCCTGGGAACGGGTCTTCATGTGCGGCGAGTGGCAGTTCTCGATGCTCCTCGCCTACACCTTCGCCACTTACCACCGGTTCACCGCCATCAGCTACAAGATCCCCCTGGTCGAACTGGCCGCCGGTTGCGCGGTGGCCATGGCCCGCTACAACGGCCTCGACCGGGTCGGGCACATCCGCGACAAGCTGGCAGACATCGCCGCCTACGTGGAGACCCTGAAGGCGCTGACCAACGCGGCGGCGCGCGAGCCGGTGATGCACGGCGAGATCGCGGTGCCCAACCCGCTGATCGCCAACATGGCCAAGCTGCATTTCGCCCGCGGCTACCACACGTTCATCCAATTGATCCAGGACATCGGCGGCGGCATCATCGGCACCGCTCCCGACCGCAAGGACTGGGAGCATCCCGACCTGCACGACTACCTGGAGCACTACCTGGGAGGGTCGGCGCAGTTCACCACGCTGGACCGCATGAAGATGATCCACGAGACGATGCGCCAGGTGTGCTCGCACGACTCGGCATTCCACGAGGTCATCACGGTGCACGCCGAGGGCTCCATGGCGGCCCAGAAAATGATGATCCTCAACGAAGCGCCGCTGCGGCGGTACGAGGAGATGGCCCAGCGGCGGGCCGGCATCCTCCCCTGGATCGGCATCGACGGGGTGCCGGTGGACTAGTCGATTCCGGGTTGCAGGCGCTCGGCGAACTGATCCCGGGCGGCGGGGTGGGCAAACAGCGTCAGAACGTCCCCGGCGGCAAGCAAGGTGCCCCCGTCGGGCACCAGCATCCCCATCCCCCTCCGAACCGAGACGATCGTGCAACCGCCGGGGACGGGGACCTCGCTAATGATGCGGCCGTCGGCCACCGACCCCGCCGATATCTCCAGGTCGAAGAACCGGGCCTCCGACTGGGAGGGCACCCGGGGCTGTTCTCCCGTCGTCCACTCGTCCAGGCGCAGCCTTTCCGCCAGCCGACGGTGGCCGGCTTCGGATCCGAACACCGTGACCACGTCACCCCCCCGCAGCACGGTGTCGCCGTGCGGCACCGACACCTCCGCCCCCCGCCGCACCGCCACGATGGTGCAATCGGTCGGCACCGGCAGCTGGCGCACCGCCCGGCCGTCGGCCATCGACCCCGCCGGGACCTCGAGATCGTGGAAGCCCGAGCCGGGCAGCGTGCGGGCACGCAGCCGCTCCCGGCCCATCTCGTGGTGCACCTCTCGACCCAGAGCGCGGTGGTAGGCGGCCACCGCGTCCTCGCGCCGGAAGACCCCGACCAGCCGCCGGGGATCATCGGCGGCCACCACCGGCAGGCTTCCCACCCCCAGAGAGGCCATGCGCTCCAGCGCCTCGGACACGGGGCTGGCAGGGACGACGGTGACCGGACGCGGGGTCATGGCCTCCCCCACCGTAACCTGGTCCGACGGGCCGCCGGTGCGCACAATGTCGCTGCCGGTGACCACCCCGACCAGGCGGTCGGAGGCGACCACCGGCAGGCTCCGCCGACGATGGCGATCGAGCACGCCCTGCGCCTGGGCGGTGGTCATTTCGGGTGAAACTACCTGGCCCACCGCCGAAGCCGCTTCGCTCACCCGCACCGTGTCGAGCAGGTCGATGTCACCCCGCGGGCGCAGCCGGACGCCCCCCCGGGCCAGGGCCATCGCGTAGACGCTGTCGCGGTGGATCCGGTCCCCCACAAAGGTGGCCAGCGATGCAGCCAGCATCAAGGGGAGCACCAGGTGGTAATCGCCGGTGATCTCGAACACCATGAGAATCGACGTCAGCGGCGCCCGCGCCACCGCCGAGAAGACGGCGGCCATGCCGACTATCGCGAAGGCTCCCGGCTGCAGTTCGGAGAAGCCCCAGACGGGAGCCACCAGATCCGCAAAACCGGCCCCGAGCGCGGCCCCGATGAACAGGCTGGGCATGAACACCCCGCCGAAACCGCCCACTCCCAGCGTCAGCGAAGTGGCCACCACCTTGTAGCCGACCAGGGCCAGGGCCGACCACCAGACGACGTCGCCCGCGGACAGCGTCGAGACGAAGCCCCGCACCACCTCCTGCCCGGTGCCGAGGATGTCGGGTTCCACCCAGCCGATGCCGCCCACCGCGAGCCCGAGCAGCACCGGGCGCAGCCAGCCCGGTCCCCGGTGGCGCAGGGTGTGCACGCCGGCCATCAGCCGCAGGAACACCCAGGCCACCAGCACCGCGGCCACCCCGACCACGGCGTAGAGCAGCAACTCCCGGGCGTCGCCCATGCGCAGGATGCCCGGCGCCCGCAAGATCAACTCCTCCCCCACGAGGCTGCGGGTGGTGACGGCGGCCGCCACTGAGGCCACCACCACCGCGTTCAGGTGGCGGATGGCGAAGTTTCCGAGGATGACCTCGATGGCGAAGAACATGCCGGCGATGGGCGCGTTGAAGGAAGCCCCGATGGCGGCGCCGGCCCCGGCCGCGACCAGGCTGCGCACCCGGTCCTCGCCCAGCCCGCCGTGCCGGCCGATGGAAGACCCGATGGTGGCCCCGATCTGAACGATGGGCCCCTCCCGGCCCACCGAGCCGCCGAGCCCCACGGTGAGGGCCGTGGCCACGATCTTGAGGGGGGCGCCCCGGGTGGGGAGGTAACCGGAACGGATGGCCACCGCGGCCGCCGCCTCGGGGACTCCGTCGGCAGCCACCTCCGGGAAACGGCGGGCGATGCCCCAGGCCGCGAGCAGGCCGACGGGGACCGCCGCCAGGGCGACCACCCTGGGGACTCCCGTCTCCTCCCCGACCCACTCGGCCAAGCGCACCACACCCGAGATCGCGCCGATGAGGGCCGCCGCCGCCAGCCCCACCACCACTCCCACGGCTACGGCGAGGACCAGGAAGGCAGCCGTGCCGCCCCGGCCACCCAGGGCGCGCCGGACGGCGTTCAGACGCTCGCGCATGGTGAGGCGACGTTAGCCCCGCGTGGAAGGAACGGCCGACAAGGCCGGGGCCGGGCCCTCACCTCTCCCGATTCCGCTGGTCCCTCCAGGCCACCCAGTCCGCCAGGAATCTCAGATCGAGGTCGGGGCCGCCCAGCCCCAGGGTGAGCTGGGTCACTCCCGCCGCGACCAGCGCGTCGGCCCCGGTGGCGTCGTGGAACCGGCCCCCGGCCGGACCGCACGACCTCTCAATCTCGTCGGGGTTGCGGCCGATCCGGGCGCACCAATCGTCTAGCACCCGGTTCTTGTGGGCGATCTCGTCGGGTTTCCCGAAACCGTGCCAGATGTCGGCGTGCTCGGCAGCGATCCGCAGAGTGACCTTCTCCCCGCCCCCGCCGATGAGGATGGGTACCCGCCGCATCGGGGGCGGGTTGCCCCGGGCGAGGCGCAGTCTGATCACCGGGAGGTCGGTCGCCAGCTGCCGGAGGCGGCTGCCGGGCGTGCCGAACTCATAGCCGAACTCGTCGTAGTCCCGCTGGAACCACCCGCTCCCGATCCCCAGGATGAGCCGGCCCTCCGAGATGTGATCCACAGTGCGCGCCATGTCGGCCAGAAGGTTGGGGTTCCGGTAGGAGTTGCAGGTCACAAGGGGGCCGATCTCCACCCGATGGGTCACCTCGGCCAGGGAAGCCAGCATCATCCAGCATTCGAAGTGCTTGCCGTCGGGATCGCCCGACAACGGGTAGAAGTGGTCCCAGTTGTAGATGATGTCGACCCCCAACTCCTCGGCCTCGACGGCCGCCCGGCGCAGCTCGGCGTAGTCGGCATGCTGGGGATGCAGGTGCAGGGCGATTCGGATTGGGCGCAAGGCGCGGCTCCTTGGGGGAGAACAGCGACAACATAGCGAGCGGCAAACCGCCCGGGGCGGGCCGAGACCGTGCCTCCCCCTCACGGGGAGGTGGCGACGATCTTCCCCCTCCCTAGGGGAGGGGACTGAGGGGAGGGTGTTCCGCTCTTCTTCGAGGAGCCGAAAGGGGTGCGTTATCCACCGTGAACGGGTTCGGGGAGGAAAACACACCCCCCCCA
>CAZJRF010000081.1:0-9231 GCA_964548475.1 uncultured Acidimicrobiia bacterium | reverse complement strand
GTGGAGCCGGTGCCCGTCCGTATCTACCCGCAGGGGGAGACGGCGGCACATGTGGTCGGGTACATCGGGGCGCCGGCGGAGGAGGACCTGAGCCGCCCGGAGATCACCGTACGCGATCGGGTAGGCCGCTTCGGTGTGGAGAGGGAGTACGACCGGCTGCTGCGGGGCACCCCGGGCGCCACCACCTACCGGATCAACGCCGGCGGGGAGATCCTGGCCATCGTCGAGGAGGTGGCGCCGAAAGCCGGAGGGTCGGTGATCACCACCATCGACCTGGAGCTACAGCACTTCGTGGAACAGGCCCTGTACGACGGCCTTGCCCTTTCCCGGCGCGACGGCAAGACTCCGGTGCGGGCCTCGGCGGTGGTCCTCGACCCGCGGGACGGGTCGATCATCGCCATGGCCTCGGTGCCCGCTTACGATCCGGGGCTGTTCTCGGACGGGCGCATCACGGACGAGGAGTGGGCCGAGGTCTCCGAGACCTTTGCCCTGAACAACTTTGCCATCCAGGGCCTTTACCCGCCCGCCTCCGCCTTCAAGGTGGTGGCCTACACCCTCGCCCTGGAGAAGGGGATCTATCCCACGATTGAGCAGGACCAGTACGCCCACCTCCTCGACCCCGGCGACCCGACCTCCTTCTACGCCGACGGCGACCTGCAGTTCCCCAACACGCCCCTGCTGAAGGACTGGAGGGTGCACGGGCTGGTGAACATCCACACCTCACTGCAGGTCTCCTCCGACAACTACTACTGGGGTATCGCCTTGGAGATCTGGGAACGGGCGGGGCTCGACTGGCAGGAGGGCCTGCTCCAGGAGTGGGCGCGTGAGCTGGGCTTCGGGCAGGCCACCGGCGTGGATCTGCCCTATGAGCAGGTGGGCATCGTCCCCGATCGGGAGTGGTTCCAGTACCACCAGCTGAACCAGACCGGCCTGGTCCGCCTGGATGGCCCCTGGTCGGGCGGCGACCTGATGAACATGGCCATCGGGCAGGGAGCCATGGTGTGCACCCCGCTGCAACTGGCCAACGGCTATGCCGCCCTGGTGAACGGCGGCACGCTGTGGGAACCGCGGGTGGTGTCGCAGGTTGTCGACACCGAGGGCAACGCCGTCTTCATCAACGTGCCCAGCGTCACCCGGAAGATCGACATCTCGCCGGACACGGTCTCCAGCCTGCTGAACGATCTGCACGAGGTGGTCGCTTCGGAGCGGGGCACCGCCTACAGCGCGTTCCAGGGCTTCGGCGACAGCCTTTACCGGGTGGGCGGCAAGACGGGGACGGCCGAGATCGTGGTAGCCCAGACCGAGGACGAGCAAGACGTCGATACCGCCTGGTTCGTCGGGGTGGCGCCGCTGGACGATCCGCAGTACGTGGTGGCCGTGGTCATTGAGGAAGGCGGCAGCGGCGGCAGGATTGCCGCCCCTACCGCCCGGGCCATCCTGCAGTACCTGATGGGGGAGGAAGTGGACGCCATTCGCGGCGGAGCGGACACCGACTGATGGCCGCCGTTGCCGAGCTCGAGCTCGCCGCCCACCGGACGCGGTCTCGCCCCGATATGCTCATGGTGCTGGCCGCGGCCGCCCTGAGCGCCCTGGGCCTGCTGATGATCCACACGATCACCGCCCCCCGGCTGGAGGCGGCCGGCGTCGATCCGAGCGGGGACATGGTGCGCCAGGCCTTTTTCATGGCGGGAGGCGCGGTGGTCTTCATCGCTGCCTCCTTCATCAGCGACCGGCAGTGGAAGGCGCTGGCTCCCTACGCCTACGTCGGGGCCCTTCTCCTCCTGCTGGTGGTGCTGACCCCCATCGGAGCGACGCGATCGGGAGCGCAGCGCTGGATACCGCTGGGGCCCATCGACCTGCAGCCCGCCGAGTTCGCCAAGCCGGCCATGATCCTTGCCCTCGCCGCGCTGCTCTCGGGGTTGGAGGGCACCCGGGTGGGCTGGGCACGCATCGGCCAGACCGTGGCGCTGGTGGCCGTCCCGTCGGCTCTCATCTTCGTCCAGCCCGACCTGGGCACCATGCTGGTGTTCGGGTTCGTATCGGTGATCATGCTGTTCGCCGGCGGGGCCAATCTCCGGCAGCTGGCCCTGCTGGCGGTGGTGGCGGTGGTGGCGGTGGTCGTGGCCTTCCAGATGGACATCCTCAAGGACTATCAGATGGACCGCCTCACCGGCTTCCTGAACTCGGGTGAGGCGGAGCTCACCCTGAACTACAACCAGACCCAGAGCCAGATCGCCATCGCCAGCGGCGGCTTGTTCGGGAAGGGCCTATCGCAGGGGAGTCAGACCAACGGGGCCTTCGTGCCCGCCCAGCGCACCGACTTCATCTTCACCGCGATCGCCGAGCAGCTGGGGTTCGTCGGGTCGGCGGTGGTGCTGGGCCTCTTCGCCCTCCTGGTCTGGTGTCTTCTGCGCAGTGCCGGCGCCGCCCGCGATCGGTTCGGTTACCTCCTCGGGGTGGGAGCGGCGGCGATGGTCGTATTCCACGTCTTTGTGAATGTGGGCATGGTGCAGCGGCTCATGCCGGTGACGGGCGTGCCCCTGCCCCTGATGAGCTACGGAGGGTCGTTCTACGCGGCCATGGCCCTCACCCTGGGCATGGTGCACGCCGTTTGGTTGCGGCGCTCTCCGGTGCCGGGGGAGCGCTTCTTTCACTAGGCGCCGGGGCCCGGTCCCCGGCTAGCCTGGTCGCTATGGATCGTCGGGGCTCCCGGGGCTGGGTCGAGGTGATCTGCGGCCCCATGTTCTCGGGGAAGAGCGAGGAGCTCATCCGCCGCATAGTGCGATACCAGCTGGCCCGGGTCCCCACCCAGACCTTCAAGCCGGCCATCGACGACCGTTACGGTGACGCCCAGGTGGTCTCACACAGTTCGCTGTCGGTGGCCGCCGAGCCGGTGGCCGACAGCGCCGAACTGCTCCGCCATGTGGAGGACCGCACGGCCGTCATCGGGATCGATGAGGGCCAGTTCTTCGACATGGGCCTGGTAGAGGTGGTGGAGCGGCTGGCCGCGACCGGCAAGCAGGTGATCGTCGCCGGCCTCGACCTCGATTATCTGGGCCGCCCCTTCGAGCCCATCCCCACGCTGATGACCCGGGCGGAGTACGTCACCAAGAGCCTGGCGGTCTGCCACCGCTGCGGCGGGGCGGGCATGTTCACCCAGCGGGTGATCGAATCGGACGAACTGGTCGTGCTGGGGGCGGCCGGGGCGTATGAGGCACGGTGCCGGTACTGCTACAGCCCTGGTGAGTCGCGGCAGGAGCGCCTCTCCATCTGAGGATGGCCGGGTCGGGGAAGGGCCCGTGGTAACCTGCCCGGGTCGTCGGCGCCGGCGTCATGCCAGGACGCCCCGGCGGCGCCCGATCCGGACCGAACGGAGCCCTGCGGTGCACAGAACCGCCATCCCGTGCCGGTGCCGGCCTCTTTCCCCGGCTCCGGGCCTGCGCCGGCCGCTACGCGGCCTTGGTGAAGCGCGTCGGCCCGGCCCCCGGGCAGTCCTCACCGTTCTAGTGGCGGCGCCCCTTTCTCCGGGTGCCGAAGGAGTCAGGAAATGGGTTTGTTCCGCAAGCGCCAGGCCGAGGTCGTCCGCAAGGGCGTCGGCGACCGGGCCATCGAAGAGAAGACCGTCCGCCGCGTGGGGCGGCGCACGGTCGAGATCCGTCGCGTCCGCGAGGTAGCCGCCCGGGCCGAGACGCCCGTTGCGAAGTCGGCTCCCGAGAGGGGCCGGCGGCCTCGCCGGGAACGGCCGGCGCGCACCGGCCCTCGCCACCTGGAGGTGGTCGTCCCCGCGCCGGAGACCGAGCGCAAGCAGATGCTGATCCGGCGCACCCCGCACCAGACCCAGATCGTGGTCCTCGAAGGCGCCTTGCTCGTGGAGCACTACGTGGCTCGCTCGGATCGCAAATCCCTGGCCGGCAACGTGTACCTGGGCAAGGTACGCAACGTGCTTCCGGGCATGGAGGCGGCCTTCGTGGATTTCGGGGAGGCCAAGAACGGCGTGCTGTACGCGGGCGACGTTCAGGTGGACCCGCGCAGCAACGGCGGCCGTCACCCCCGCATCGAGAAGGCCCTCAAGCTGGGCGACGAGGTGCTGGTGCAAGTGTCCAAGGACGCCATGGGCACCAAGGGCGCCCGGCTGACCAACCAGGTGAGCCTGCCCGGCCGCTACTTGGTGCTGGCCCCCGATTCGGAGATTCGCGGTATCAGCCGCCGGCTGCCCGACCCCGAACGGGAGCGGCTCCGTCGGCTGGTGGCCGAGTTGGGCCCGGAGGGCTTCGGGGTCATCGTGCGCACCGCCGCCGAGCAGGCGAGCGAGGAGGAGCTGCGCGCCGACGTCGAACGCCTGCGCAAGGTGTGGGAGGACATCTGCGCCCGCAAGGCCGAGGGAGGCGCCCCCCGTCTGCTCTACGAGGAGCCCGACCTGGTCCTGCGGGTGGTGAGGGAGCACTTCACCGGGGATTTCCGGCGCCTGATGATCGACGACCCGGAGGTGCACCGGGCGGTGGTTGAGTACCTCGAGGCCACCGACCCCGACCTGGTGGACCGGGTGCATGAGTATCGCGACGAGATCCCCCTCTTCGAGCGCTTTCACGTCCAGGATCAGCTGCGCAAGGCCCTGGATCGCAAGGTGTGGCTGCCTTCCGGGGGGCACATCGTCATCGACCGCACCGAGGCCCTCACCGTGATCGATGTCAACACCGGGCGGTTCGTGGGCCACACCAACCTCGAAGAGACGGTGTTGCAGAACAATCTGGAAGCGGCCGAGGAGATCGCCCATCAGCTGCGGCTGCGGGACATCGGCGGCATCATCGTCATCGACTTCATCGACATGGAAATCAGCAAGAACCGGGAGGCGGTATTGCAGCGGCTGCGGGAGTCGTTGGCCAAGGACAAGACCCGCACCCAGGTGTTCGATGTATCCCACCTGGGCCTGGTCGAGATGACCCGCAAGAACGTCTCGGCGGGCCTGCTGGAGTCCTTCTCCCGGGTGTGTGAGCATTGCGGCGGCCGGGGAGTGCTGCTCTTTGAAGAGGCGGCCACCTCCGGCGGTCCCATCCCCTGGGCCGACGAAGCAGAGGGTTAGAGGCAAGGCCCCGCACGGGCGCTAACATGCCGGTTCCCCCGTCCTGAAGGACCTGGACCATGTACGCGATCATCCGCACCGGCGGGAAACAGGCAAAGGTGCACGAGGGTGACGTCATCGACGTCGAGCATCTGCGCACCGAAGGCGAGATCGAATTTACCCCCTTGCTGCTGGTAGACGATGCCGGCACGGTGTTCTCCCAGCGCGATGCGCTGAAGGACACAAGGGTGGTCGCCCGGGTGGTCGGGGAATCAGCGGGGCCGAAAGTCGATTTGTTCAAGTACAAGGCAAAGACCGGATATCGGCGCCACCAGGGCCACCGGCAGCGCTACACCACCCTTGAGGTCATGCGTATCGATGCCCCGGCAGGGGCGAAGCGGAATGATCCCGAACCCAAGCAGGCCGCTGCCGAGCCCACGGCCGAACCGGCGGAAGCCAAGGCGCCGGCGGTCACCAAGGCCAAGGCAAAGGTCGAGCCTAAGGCGAAGGCGCCGGGGGCTGCGAAAGGCAAGGCGTCGGGCGCCGCCAAGGAGAAGGCATCCGCCGCGACCAAGGCCAAGACGCCGGCCGCCAGGAAGAAGAAGGAGTCCTGATGTCGAAGACCAAGGGTGGCGGGTCCACCAAGAACGGTCGCGATTCGGCTGCCAAGCGGCTCGGGCCCAAGGTGTTCGACGGCCAGCGCGTCAAGGCCGGCGCCATCCTGGTGCGCCAACGCGGCACACGCGTTCACCCCGGAGACAACGTTGGCAAGGGCGGCGACGACACGCTGTTCGCCGAGATGGGCGGGGTGGTCGCCTACGGCGAGCGGCGCGGCCGCCGCCTGGTCAGCGTCATCCCCGAGGACTGATGCCCGAGGCCCCGGGAGGGCCGTGTTCGTCGACGAAGCCAGGGTTCGGGTGCGCGCCGGAGACGGGGGGGCCGGTGTGGCCGCTTTCCACAAGGAGCGGGGAAAGCCGCGCGGTCGCCCGGTAGGAGGGTCCGGCGGAGCCGGGGGAGACGCGATCGTGGAGGCCGACCCGACGGTCACCACCCTGCTCGATTACCAGCGCCGCCCGCACCGGCGCGCCGGCGATGGCACGCACGGCCGGGGGGGCACCCAGCACGGGAGAAAGGGTACCGACCTGGTGCTGGCGGTGCCCGTGGGCACGGTGGTGCGGGATGAGCAGGGCACCATGCTGGCCGACCTGGCCGAGCCGGGGAGCCGGGTGGTGATCCTGGAAGGGGGCCGGGGAGGCCGGGGCAATGCCGCTCTGGCCAGCGCCCACCACGTCGCCCCGACCTTCGCCGAGCAGGGGGAGTACGGGGAGGAGGCCGGGTTCGTCTTCGAGCTCAAGCTCACCGCCGACGCGGCGATCATCGGCTTCCCCAACGCCGGCAAGAGCACGCTGATCGCCCGGGTCTCGGCCGCCCGCCCCAAGGTCGCCGACTACCCCTTCACCACCCTTGAGCCTCACCTGGGTGTGGTCGAGGTGGACGACCGCCGGTTCGTTCTTGCCGACATACCGGGCCTGGTGGAGGGGGCGGCCGAGGGCCGGGGGCTGGGGCACACCTTCCTGCGCCACGCTGAGCGGGCCCGGGCGCTGCTGCTGCTGCTCGACCCCTCTCCGCTGCAAGAGATGCCGGTGGCTCGCCAGCACGGGGTGCTGCTGGCTGAGCTGGAGCGGCACGATGCGGCCCTGGCGGGGCGGCCCCGGGTGGTGGCGGTGAACAAGGCCGACCTGCCCGGGTCCGCCGAGGCGGCGGCCTCTCTCGCCACCGCTCTGGGCCGGCCGGTGCACTGTGTGTCGGCCGTCACCGGGGAGGGCGTGGAGACTCTGTTGCACGCCGTGGCCGATGTGGTGGAGGAAGCCATCCGGGAGGCCCCGGGCCGCCGGAGCTACTTGCTGCATCGGCCCGGCCCGCCCGGGTTCGAGGTTCGCCGGGAGGGGGAGCGATGGGTGGTGTCCGGCAAGGCGGCGGAACGGGCGGTGGCTCTCGACGACCTGACGGTTCCCGAAGCGGCCGACTTCGCCGCCCGGCGCCTGGCCCGGGCCGGGGTGGACGAAGCGCTGCGGCGGGCGGGCGCCCGTCCCGGCGACGAGGTGCAAATCGGCGACCTAGTCTTCGAGTTCAGCGAGGAAGACGAAGAAGAGTGACGCCCGGAGCGGGCAGGCCGGTGCCCGGGCCGTACACTCGCCTTATGGAAGAGCCTTTCGCCGATCCGACGCAGGTGATTACGGCCCTGCGCGGCCGGGGCTACCTGGCCGACGAGCGCCTGGCTCAGGTGATCTTCCTCGCCACCCGGCTGGGCAAGCCGGTGCTGGTGGAGGGGCCGGCCGGAGTGGGCAAGACCGAGCTGGCCAAGGCCCTGGCCGGTGCTCTCGGCCGCCGGCTGGTCCGCCTCCAGTGCTACGAGGGCCTCGACGAGGCCAAGGCCCTCTACGAGTGGAACTACCGCAAACAGCTGCTGAGGCTGCAGGCCGACCGGGACCGGACCTGGGAGGAGATGGAGGAGGACATCTTCAGCGAAGACTTCCTGCTCGCCCGGCCCCTGTTGGAGGCCATTCGCTCTCCGGAGCCGGTGGTGCTGCTCGTCGACGAGGTGGACCGGGTGGAGGTGGAGACCGAGGCTCTCCTCCTGGAGATCCTCGCCGAGTTCCAGGTCTCGATACCGGAGTTGGGCACCATGCGGGCGGTCTCCCGTCCGGCGGTGGTGCTGACCTCCAACAACACTCGCGAGTTGTCGGAGGCGCTGCGCCGGCGCTGCCTGTTCCTCTACATCGGCTACCCCGCGCCGGAGCGGGAGAAGGAGATCTTGCTGGCGCGGGTCCCCGGCCTCCCCGACGCTCTCGCCGAGCAGGTGGCCCGCCTGGTAGGCAGCCTGCGCGGCCTGGCGCTGCGCAAGCCCCCGTCGGTGAGCGAGTCGATCGACTGGGCGCAGACCCTGCTCGCCCTGCGAGCCGAGCGGCTCGACCGGCGGGTCGCCACCGAGACGCTGCACGTGGCCCTCAAGCACCAGTCCGACATCGAGAAGGCGGCGGCCGACCTGGGGGAGCCGGGGGAGGGATAGGGCCGTGCTCGACTTGCTCACCGGCTTCCTCGGCGAGCTGCGGGCGGCCGGTCTGCCGGTGTCGACGGTGGAAGCCATCGACGCGGCTGCCGCTCTGTGCCACACCGACCTCGGCGATCGGCCGGCGGTGCGGGCCGCCCTGGCCGCCACCCTGGTGAAGAGCGCCCGCTTCCTCGACGCCTTCGATCTCGCCTTCGACATCTACTTCGGCTCACGCCCTCCCGAGCCCGGCTCGCCGGCGGCGGCGGCCCTGGAAGCGGCGGACGCGGCTGCCGTCGCCGCCGTCCTGGGGGCTTCTGCCGGGGGCGCGGGGGACGCCGACCTGCTGGCCGAGGCGCTGTTCCTGGCTCTGCGGGATGGTGACCGGGCCTTCGTCGAGGCGGTGGCTCGCCGGGCGGTGCGCCTCCTGGCCGGAATCGAGCCGGGGAGGCCGCTGGGGGCGGCCTACTACCTGTACCGGGTGCTGAGGCAGCTGAACGCACCTCACGTTCGCCGCCGCCTGGCGGAGTCGGCAGCCGGGGCGGACGGACTGGAGAGGCGGCTGGCGGCCGAGGAACTAGCCCGCCGCTTTGAGGAGTTCCGGCGGGCCGTCGAGGCAGAGATTCTCCGGTGGGTGGTGGCCGACCGGGGGCCGGAGGCGGTGGCCCGGGTGCTGCGCCGGCCGCTGGTGGAAGACGCCGATCTGTCGGCGGCCACCACCGCCGAGCTGGCCGAGATCGACCGGGCTCTGCACCCTCTCGCCCGGCGGCTGGCGGTGCGGCTGTCGCGACGGCGGCAGGGAGAAAGGGGGCGGCTCGACGTGCGGCGGACCCTGCGCGGGGCCCTTTCGACCGGCGGCGTCCCCGCCGACCCCCGCTTCCGCCGGCCCCACCGCAGCAAGCCGGAGATCGTCCTGCTCTGCGACGTCAGCGGCTCGGTGGCCACCTTCGCCCGATTCACCCTGCAGATCGTCTACGCCCTCGCCGCCCAGTTCGCCCGGGTGCAGTCGTTCGCCTTCATAGACGCTCTCGACGAGGTGACCGGCTATTTCGGGCCGGGCATCGACTTCGCCGACGGGGTACGCCGGATGGGCTCCGGGGCGCGAGTGGTGTGGCTGGACGGG
>CAZJRF010000080.1:0-9344 GCA_964548475.1 uncultured Acidimicrobiia bacterium | reverse complement strand
GGCGCCCTCCTGGCCGATCTCCTGCTCACCGGAAGTGCAGGGCACGCGGTCGAAAGACCAGGTCTCGCCGCCGATGGTGAGCGTCGCCGAGCCCGAGCCGGACCCGGGAAGAACAGGCTGCTCCTGGCTTCCCTGTGCCGGCTGTTCGGCCTGGGTCTCTTCGCCCCCGGTTGCCAGCACCGGCTCCTCCGCCCCGGCTCCGACGGCGTAGATCTTCCTCTTCATCTCGATCTCACTTCCCGACTGCCGGAGGGGAGCCGGCGGGCCTCCGTGGGAGACCGGCCCGACCGCGCTCCGGCCTCTCTGGTTACTTGCTGTCGGGAGCCTGCATCACAGGCCGCGCGGCTACCAGAACTACCCGCCAAGCCGGGCACGCGCCGCAGCCCCCCCGGCCGCCCTCAGGCGCGCCCGGCGGCCACCTCGTCGGCCCGGGTGCGGCCCGCCAGCAGGATCAGATCCTCGTGGAACTCGAACCAAATGCTGTGGTAGCTGTCCACCCGGGGAGAGGCGATGTAGCGATAGTCGCCATCGCGCACGGCCGCCGCCGCCCGGTCCAGCCTGTCCCCGTACTCCGCGACCCGGGGCAGCCGCTGGGCCAGCGGGCGCAGCCACTCGGCCACCTCCTCATGCAGCGCGACCAGGTCGGCCAGCACGGAGGTGTCGTAGGCCGCGTCGGAGTGGTCGTTGATCGTTTGCTGACCGTCCACCTCCCGCATCTGCCAGCCGGTCACTACCGCCTTCATCCGATGGTCAAACGGCAGAAAGGCGTCAAGGGCCGTCTCCGCCTCGGCCGGCCCCCACTGCCTGCGATCGGCTTCGATGAGTTCTTTGGCGGCCGCGGTGCCGTCGGGGGTCAGCTTGAACATGCCCCCGGCCAGCGCGGCCAGGCCGTCGGCCACCAGGCCCTCGAGCACCGTCCCCGCCTCTTCGTCGGTGGTGTGGAAGGCAGGAGCGAGTCCCTCCGGGGTGGTGAAGCCCTTGATGAGCAGCGCCCGCAGAGCCATCTGGGTGCTGAGACCACCGGTTGCCGCCTCGGCCGGGCCCTCTGCCCCGCCGGCCTCAGCCCCCGGGATCTCGACACCCAGTTCGGCGGCCCAGCACAGGAGGGTGGCCGCCTCCGGGACGATGGTGGCCTCACCGCCCACCGCCCCCAGGAACACCTCGCCGGTGCTCCCGTCGATGGTGAGCAGGTCGCCCACCGCCAGGGTGTGCCCGCCAAGGGTGATCGACCCCTCCCCGACCTCCACCGCTGAGGCGCCGACCACGGCGGGGATGCCCCACCCGCGCGCCACGACGGCCGCGTGGCTGGCCAGGCCGCCGGTGGCGGTCAGGATACCGGCCGCCCGGGCCATGCCGTGCACATCGTCCGGCGATGTCTCGGCCCGCACCAGGATCACCGGGCGGCCCGCCTCGGCCACGGCGATTGCTTCCTCGGGAGACAGGGCAATCTCCCCCGAGGCCAGGCCGGGGGAGGCGGGGAGGCCGGTGGTCACCGCCACCACGTCCGTCCTCCGCTCGGAGGTCGTCTTGGGCGGGTCGGCCAGCATGTGGGCCACCCGCTGCACGGCTTCGGCACGGGAGAGAGGAAAGTCCTCGTCCTCCGCCATCTCCACCGCGATGCGCAGCGCCGCCTGCGGGCTGCGCTTGCCGATGCGGGTCTGCAGCATCCAAAGCCGTCCCCGCTCGATGGTGAACTCGATGTCGCACACATCGGTGTAGTGGCGCTCGAGCGCCTCGGCGTACCCGCGCAGTTCCGCGCCGATGGCTGGCATCTTCTCGTCGAGAACGGTGATGGGCTCGGTGTCGTGGGTGCCGGCGACGACGTCCTCGCCCTGGGCGCGGAACATGACGTCCCCGTAGAGGGCGTTCTCCCCGGTGGCCGGATTGCGGGTGAACAGCACCCCGGTGGCCGAATCGTCGCTCCAGTTCCCGAACACCATGGCCTGGACGATCACACCCGTCCCCAGGTCGTCGGGAATGCCCTCCCGGACTCGGTAGTTGCGGGCCCGCTCGCCGTTCCAAGAACGGAACACCGCCTCCACCGCTCCCCGCAGCTGCTCCCACGGATCGTCGGGGACCGGGATGCCCGCGATGTCCGGGTAGCTGGTGACCAGGCGCTGCCGGCAAGCCTCCACGAAAGCCGCATCCCCGGAGAGGGCCGTCAGGCCCGGGGCGGTGGTCTCGTTGAGCCCCAGGTTCAGCAGGGTGTCCATCATCCCCGGCATGGAAACCGGGGCACCGGAGCGCACGCTTACCAGCAGCGGGTTGGCCGGGTCGCCGAAACGACGCCCGAGCGTGGCCTCCAGCCGGACCATGTGCTCCTTGATCTCCTCATCCAGCCCCTCCGGCCAGCCGTTGGACAGGTACTCCAGGCAAGTGGCGGTGGAGATGGCGAAACCGGGCGGCACCGGCAGATGCAAGTCGTTGGTCATCGCGGCGATATTGGCCGCCTTGCTCCCGATGATCTTTCTCATCTCCGCCAGCGGCAGGCCGTGGTCCTGGTCGAACGCGTAGATACGGGTCATCCTCTCCATCCCCTGAGTGAGCCGGCTCCCAGTGCCCATTCCCAGGCACAGGGATGGTACCCGCCGGGCACCCCGCCCCCGCCTGCCCGGGTCCCCCCGCCCGGGCGGTGTCTAAGGCCTGGCATCGAGCATCTCCCCGGCCGCCCGGAAGGCGGACGGGCCCAGCTTGAGCACGGGGATCCCCGGGTCTTCGTGCGCCGTGCCGCTCATGGAGGCCTGGGCGAAGATGACGCAGTCGAGCTTGTGCTCGCGGGCCACCCTGAGCACGGCCTCGGAGACCAGCCGGTCGTGGGCCTCGGTGTCCCCGCGCCTCCGGGCCTCGAAGGCGGCCTCGGCCACCTCGACGGCGACAGCGAGATCATCAGCACCGAGTCCCCGCGAGCTCGCCTCCGCCAGCAGCGGCGCCACGATCTGCGCCGGGCTGGTGGGGAGGGTGCCCACGATCCCCACCCGGGTGCCCAGGTCCAGGGCCTCCCGCACCAGGGGCTCGGTGATGCACAGGGTGGGCAGGGTGGTCAGGTTCCGGACGTGCGCCATGCCCTCCCCCAGCGAGGTGCAGGTGAGCAGCAGCAGGGCCGCCTCCGCCTGCTCGGCGCTCTCCACATAGCCGAGCAGGCGAGCCGCGGTGTTGGGAGTGACCCGCCCGGCCGCCATCGTGTCGGCCAGCAGGCTGGTGTCCAGCATGGTCTGGATCTCCACATCGGCATGAGCCGCCAGGAACTCCCTCTCCAACGGGGCGCTGATCTGGTTCATCACGAACGGCATGGTGTGCAACAGGAACAGGCGTTTCTTCCCGGCCATGTCTGATTCCTCTCCTCGCGTCGTGGAATGTCCGTCCTACTGCCGCGGGCTCGCCACCACCTCGTTGCGAAGGGTTCCGATGCCCTCCATCTCCAGCTCCACCACATCCCCCACCTGCAGCCACCGCCGCAGGGTCGAGGTCATGCAGGTCCCGTGGTCGCACGTGCCCGAGGCGATGAAGTCGCCCGGGTACAGGTATTCCTCCTGCGAGATGAACTCGATGAGACGGGGGAAGCGGTGGGTCATCCCCGAGGAGTGGTCGTCCACCACCACCTCGCCGTTCACCCGGGCCACCATGCGCAGGTCGTAGGGGTCGATCTCATCGGGGGTCACCAGGCAGGGGCCCATGATGTTGGCGCCCTCGAAGTTCTTGCCCTTGGCCGGGCCCAGGTACAGCTGCATCTCCTGGAACTGGACGTCGCGGGCCGAGATGTCGTTGTAGATGGTGTAGCCGGCTATGTAGTCCGGAGCCTCATCCTGGGTGATGTTGATGCCCCGGCGGCCGATGTAGACCCCGAACTCGAACTCGAAGTCGAGTTGCTCGGTGAAGCGGGGCTTAACGATGGAGTCGTGCGGCCCGGCCACCGTCGCCCCGCTCTGGTGGAAGTAGGGGGGCAGCTTGTGGAACATCTCGGGCCCCGACGCGTCGAGGGGCACCTCAGAGATGTCCCGCGCCCCGGAGACGCACTCCTTGCCGAACCGGACGTGTCCCAGGAAGGCGCTGGCGTCCCGGATCACCGGGGGGCGGGGAACCGGCGCCAGCAGCCGGACTTCGTCGAATCCGTAGACGATCGGCCGCGCCGGCGGTTCGAGGAGATCCTCCGCCGCCATCCAGCCGGCCGCGAACTCTAGGCACTCCGCCGCCGCCCGTTGCGCCTTCTCCCCTCGTGCCAGGAAGGCCACCATGTCGGGGGGCACGAGGAAGTCGGCGTATTCGGCCGCATCGGGCTCCCCCTGCCGGGCGAACAAGGCGGCGCAGGCCGCGTTCAGGTCGATCAGCCGCCCTGCCACCTCAGCGCCGATGCGCCGTACGGCCCTCAGCGGGGTAGGAACCGAGAATGTGTAGTACCTCATCAGAGCTCCTTGGCCGGGCCGGGCCGGCCCTCCGGAAGCCCGGCCTCCAGGCGAACCGCCCGGGCCGGACGCGGGGGCGGCGGGCCTGCGCCCGCCGCCCCCGTCTCATGTCCGGGTTGCCGTGTTGCGATACTCACTCGTCCGTTAGCCGGACCAGCTGTCGCCGCCCGGCTCCGAAACCTCGAGGATGACCTCCAGGCTGTACACCGGGTCGATGAACACCTGCTCCAAGGTGCCGTCCGAGAAGGTCTTGACGAACACCGGGGTGACGGCGTTCATGCCGCCCTCGGCAAAGTCGCCGGGGCCGGTGACGCCCTCATAGTCGATGTCGGTGCCCGCCCTGACGAGCGCCAGGCAGTCCGCGTACGTGTAGCACACCTCGCCCGGGGCCGCAGCGACCTCGTACATGGCCGGCGCCCAGTCTTCGGCGCAGTAGGAGCCGCCCCACTCCACGGCCAGCGCGGTCAGCACCAGCAGGTCGTAGGCCGTGTAGTTGTACGGGTTGGCCGCGCCCAGGTAGGTGTCGTCGTCCTGCCCCCACGGGTCGGACGCTACCCACGTCGCCTCGTAGAAGTCCCAGGCCGGGTTGTCGTCCCGATACCCGACGGCGATGTAGCCCACGCTCTCCTGAGTGTCGATGGTCTCCAGGCCCAGGGTCTCGAGGAACTCGGCCTGCGACCAGCCGGTCTCGCCAATCCAGTTGGTCGAGAGGCCGGCCTCGGCCGCCTCGCGGATAACCGTGGCCGACTCCAGCGACCCCGCCTCCACAATGACCGCATCCGGGTTCAGGTCGGCGATCTGCTGCGCCTGGGTCCGGTAGCTGTCCTGGGTATGGGGGACGTCGATGCGGGTGAGCAGCTCCATGCCGCCCACCACCGGGATGGCCGCCTCGGCGGCATCGGCCGCCAACTGGAAGCCCTCCACCTGGGTGGCGAAGATCACCACGGTTTCCGCGCCGATCATCGAGGCATAGATCGTGCCATTGGCGCCCAGGCCGGCGTCCGGGCCCTGCGCCCGGAAGATCGGCTCCGCGGCATCGCCGCCGATGTCGAACGGGATGGAGCCGCCGTGCACCGACGGGCCCAGCGGCCCACCGTGCTCGGCTACCCACTCGATGAACCAGGTCCGGTACGAGCCGTAACCGTGCGCCGGGCTGATCAGGATGTCGACCCCATCTTCCTCGATCATCTTGCGCGCCGCGGCCGCCTCACCCACCGTGCCGATGTCCTCGGCGATGAAGTCCCAATGCCGACCCAGCGGCGGGTCGAGGTTGATGACCTCAGTGATGGGGAAGGTGAGGTTCCCGGTCAGCATCGTCCCGTAGGGGGCGAACTCGCCGGTGTAATAGGCCAACTCACCCGCCAGGACGTTGCCGGTCTTGGTGGCGCATGTCTTACCGGCGGCAGCGGTGGTCGTGGTCTCCTCACCGGCGGTCGTGGTCACCGCCGCGGTGGTGGTGGTCTCCGCATCGTCGTCACCGCAGGCGACGACGATCAGAGAGAGCGCCACCAGCAGCGCCAATACCACTCGTGTGGTTTTTCTCATTTTCTTCCTTTCTCGTTTCTTCCGCTCTCGCTCCAGGGGACCTAGATCTGGTACCCCTGCTTCAGAGTCTGGGTAGTCACCTGGCGGGCGTCCATGGCCTCGGATGCCTCCCCCAGGCTCAGCACCACCACCCGATCTGCGACCTCGAGCGCCTTGGTGGCGTTCTGCTCGGCCAGGATGATGCTGACATTGCGGGTCTCGTGAATCTCTCGGATCCTATTGAAGAAGTTGTCCACGTACAGCGGTGAGAGCCCGGCGGTGGGCTCGTCGAGCAGCAGCAGCTTGGGATCCTGCATGAGCGCCCGGGCGCAGGCCACCATGCGAGACTCGCCACCGCTGAGCGTCCCCGCCGGCTGGTTGCGCCTAGCCCCGAGGTCGGGGAAGAGCTGGATGACCTCGTCGAGGCGCTCCTGCCGAGACCGCTTCCCGATCATGGCACCCACGTAGAGGTTCTCGAGCACGGTCAACTCCGGGAAGACGCCCTTCTCCTGTGGCACGTAGCCTATTCCGCGGGCGGCGCTAACCCAGGACGGCACCCGGGAGATATCCTGGCCCTCGAACCAGATCTCACCCCCCATCAGCGGCATCAGGCGAGCCAGGGTGGCCAGCAGGGTGGTCTTCCCCGCCCCGTTGGCTCCGAGGACGGCGAAGACCTCGTGCCCGACGCTCAGGTCGACGCCCTTGACTACGGTTACCCCGTGGTAGCCGCTGCGGATGCCCTTAGCGTCCAACATGGCCTTCACCCAGGTACTTCTCCACCACCGTGTCGTGCTCCCGGATCCACGTCGGGTCGCCCTGCAGGACCACGCTCCCCTCCGCCATGAAGTGAACGTAGTCGCTCAGGTTCCAGATCACGCTCAGGTCGTGCTCCACGATCACCACCGAGATGTTCTCCTCGGCGGCTTTCCTCTTGACCAGCTCCATCACCCGGTCGCGCACGTCTGCCGGCAGGCCGGCGGTGGGCTCATCGAGCAGCAGCAGCTTGGGCCGCAGCAGCAGGCAGCGGATGATGTCCAGCTGCTTTTTCTCCCCTGCCGACCCGGCGAAGCCGTAGGGGTTCTCGAAGGGAAGCAGATCCAGGTACTCCTGGATCTCGTCACCGTACTCGGACCACACTCGCCGTTCCCGGAAGATCTGATAGGCGCGCTCATCCCGAGCTCGCGCAGCCGCCAACAGCAGCGAATCCCAGATGGTGAGCTGCTCGAAGTCCTGGATCACCTGGTTGGTCTTCACCACCCCCAGCCGGGCAATGGCATGCGGCGGCTGCGAGGAGAGCACCGTCCCTTCGGCCGGCCCTTCCGGGTCGAAGAAGGTGACCTTCCCCCGATCAAGGCGGATCGAGTGCATGATCATGCGCATCAGGGTGGTCTTGCCGGCGCCGTTCGGGCCGATCAGGCCGACGATCGGGTTCCGGCCCAGGGTGAGGTCATCGACGTCCACCACAGTCCGTCGGTCGAAGGACTTGGCCGCGGCCTGGACGTGGATCATCGGTCGGGAGGCGGGCACCGCAGTACTCTCAGCCACGGTCGGGCCTCCTCACCGTCTTGTCCCGCCGCATCCTGCCCAGGAGGCCCAGCGGCCGGGTCATGAGCACCAGGATCAACGTTGCTCCGTAGAGCATCTGGCGGATGACCGGCAGCGACTGCCTGCGCCACTCGGAAGGGAACGGGATCCAGACCATGAACACCAGTTCGAAGAGCACCCCCACCAGGAGCACGCCGACCACCGCGCCCCAGGACCGGGTAGCACCGCCCACCACCAGGCCCACTATGGCGGCCAGGGTCACTCCGACCCCCAATTCCACCGGCCTCACGTAGTGCAGCAAGATTCCGTACATCCCCCCGAGGAGGCCCATGAAGGCCGACGTAATAGAGAACATCACCAGTTTGGCGCGGAACGTCGATTTCCCGAGACTGCGGGCCAGGGCCTCGTTCTGGCCGGTGGCGATCAGCAGCCGGCCGTAAGGAGACCGATGCACCCGGATGACGTAGAACAGAATGAGCGCCACCACCACCACAGTGATGCCCAGCCACAGCAGCGTGTCCGCCTTCTGCGAGCCGATGCTGTACGGGTAGGTGGTGGTCCCCATGCCTTCCGCCCCGCCGGTCCACGTACGATTGGTCTGGGACAGGCCGTACACGATCGCCGCGAAACCGAACGTGCCCAACAGGATGCCGTCGGCATCCAGGCCGACGATCAGCCAACCCACCAGCAGCCCGGCCAAGCCGGCCGCCACCATCCCCAAGACCAGCGAGAGGAGGACGGGCCAGACCATCCCCCAGGCGTCCGGCCAGGGAAGGTGCACCAGGAACATGGCGAAGGCATACATCCCCACGCCGTAGAACCCGACGATGCCGAAGTTGCCAATCCCTCCCAGACCCAGCTGCAGGTGAAGCAGCAACGCCAGCCCCATGGTGGTGAAGATGAGGATCAGGACGGTGACGACGTACTGCGAGAGCCAGTCGAGTGACATCGCCCTACACCTTCCCCGCCTCGAGCAACCGGTTGCCCCGTATCTTCAGGATCACCATGAACAGGGCGATCACGATGACCTGGGCGTAGATCGAGGTGCTTTTCAGGCCCGGCACCAACTCCAGGAAGGACAGCAGGAACCCGGTGCCCAGCCCGGCCACCAGCACCCCGCCGATTCCCCAGGAACCGCCGATGAGGACGACCAGGAGGATAAAGAGGAACTGGTCCCACCCGAGCCACGCTCGGCAGGACGTGTTTACCCCGTAGAACGCCCCGGCGAGACCGCCGGCCATCCCGGCAAGGAACCAGATGAGCACCGTCGTGGCCAGCGGGTTGATGCCACTGACCTGGGCCAGCTTCTCGTCACCGGCCAGGGCCCGGATCCTCACCCCGGTACGCGACTTGGCGATGAACCAGATCAACAGCAAGGAGAGAGCGAGCGTCACGCCCAGCGCGGTCAGCCGGAAGGGGCTCACGCCTACCCCGAGCACCGACACACTCTTGGGGACTCCTACGTCGTAGTAGCGGAACTCGAACCCGAAGATGAACTGGAGGCCGTACCGCACGAACACCGAGAGCCCGAAGGAGATGATGATCGTCTCCAGGACCCCCACGTTGCGCAGCTTCGCCGGGCGGAAGATGGCGAAGTAGGTAAGCACGCTGTACAGCCCGGTGATGATCGCCGTCGGGATCAGAGTGAGATAGAAGTTGAGGCCGAAGGTGGTGTTGACCCACATGCCGATGTAGGCCCCCATGGTGACCGTCTCGGAGTAGGCGACGTTGATCAACCCGGTCAGGCGGTACAGCAGGCCGAAGCCGATGGCGGCCAACACCAGGGGGGCGTCGGACACCACCCCGATGACCAGCGACTTCCGGGCGATGTCCCAGAGCGCCACCAGAACCACGAACGCTGCGAGCAGCGTCGGC
>CAZJRF010000079.1:0-9390 GCA_964548475.1 uncultured Acidimicrobiia bacterium | reverse complement strand
CGGGGGGCTCCGGGTCCAGAAACAGAGAGACCCGCAGGCCGGCGTGCCCTGCCCCCAGGTCGCTCAGGGCGATGTTCTCCACCTGCTCCCCGGGGCCGCCCAGGTCGGCCAGGCGGACGACCGGGGTGTCCGGAGGGAGGAGCCGGAGCAGGGCATCGCGCACCTGGTAGAGCACCGCGGCGGTGTCCACCTGGGCAACCACCGTGGGCAGGTGGAGCAGCAGCGGCTCGGGCAGGCAGTGCCCGTCGAGCACCTGCAGGCCCCGGTCCAGAGGGTCGGCGCCCGCCTTCTCCAGCACCAGCGGCAAGAAGGACTCGCCGGGGGCAATCTCCACCGGCACCCCGGCGGCGGCGGCGGAAGCGCGGATCAGAGCCACCGACCGCTCGCCCACCAGCGCGCTGCCGGGCACCGCGTAGGCCACCGGGCCCGCCGCCGCCCGCTCCATCACCCGCCGGGCAATGGACCGGTAGACCTCCTCAAAGTCGGCGGCGGCCTCGTAGAGGTCGTCGCAGGACTCGACCGGACGCCGCTCCGCCAGGTCGGCGGCCGCCGGGTGCCGGCAGGTGCGCACCACCACGGCCAGGCCGGGGTCGAGCAGCCGGCTACGAACCGCCGGATCCACCCGATCCAGGCCGGCCGGTCCCAGGCCGATGAGGAAGATCATGGGGCGGTGATACCCACCGGCGTCCAGGTGCCGTAGTTCTCGGCTACCCAGGCGTCGGCCGCCCGCAGCCGGGCGTTGTACCAATCGGACCAGAGATCGGCCACCTGATCCTCGGTGAGCAGCCCACGCGGGCCGGCCAGGTACTCCTCCCGGGTGGGGGCGCTCCGCTCGGTGACCACCAGCACGTGGTACCCCCACTCGCTGAGCACCGGCCCCACCACCTCGCCGATGGGGGCGGCCACCGCCGCTTGCGCGAAGGGGGCCACGTAGCTGCCGGCAGTGGTGCAACCCAGGTCTCCCCCCTCATTGACGGTGTCCTGCGAGACCTCGTCGGCCACAGCGGCGAATTCCTCCCCCGCGGCCAAACGGGCCTTCACCGTCTCAGCCTGATCCTCGGTGATCACCAGGATGTGCTTGACGCAAACGTTGGTCAGGGTCGTCGCGTCGGCAAAGAGCCGGTCCACGATCTCCGGAGACACGAGCAGCCGGTCCACCGCCGTGTCGCGCAGCACCATGACCTCGGCGTTGAAGCGCAGCATCTCCGGGGAGGCGCCCTCCACCCCGAGGTACTGGGCGGGGGTGTTCCCGTACTGGGCCAGGTACGCCTCCAGACCCGCCAGGTATTCATCGACCCGGGCGGGCTCCACCGTGGCCTGGAAGTCGGCGGCCAGCCCCTGACGGATGACCTCCACCGCCATCACCCGAAACAGGGCCTGGCGGAAGTCGGCAATGGGTATGGCGTCGCTCTCGTAGAGAACCTCGATGTCGGACAGGCGAACCCCGGTGGTGCCTACCCGGCCGATCTCCTCGCCCCCGCTGCACCCGACCAGCAGGAGCAGAGCGAGGAGAAGGACGGCAGGCTTGCGCATGGAGATCACTCGGTGGTGGTGGTCGTCTCGGCGCCCGGCGCGTCGATGCCGGCAGGCGTCCAGGTCCCATACTCTGCCGCCACCCAGGGTTCGGCCTCTTCCAGCACGTCCGCCATCCACTCCGCCCAGATGCCACTGAGCTGGCCGTCGCTGAGCAAGGCCCAAGGGTCCGCCAGGTACTCCTCCCGGGTGGGGACGGTGCGCTCGGAGACCACCAGCACGTGGTAGCCGAACTCGGTTTCGACCGGTCCGGTCACCTCGCCGATGGGGGCGGCCAACGCCGCCTCGGCGAACTCCTCGACATAGCCGCCGGCCGCGGCACAGCCCAGATCGCCGCCTTCGGCCCCGGTGTCCAGCGAAACCTCGGCGGCGACGGCCGCCAGGTCCTCCCCGGCCACCAGCCGGGCCTTCACTGCTTCGGCCTCCTCCTCGGTGGCCACCAGGACGTGCCTCACGCACACGCTGGTCATCGTCCCCGGATCGGTGAACAGGTCGTCGACCACCTCTGTCTCCAAGAGCAGCTTGTCCAGGGTGGCCTCTTGCACCGCCCACACCCGCGCGTGCATCAGCAGCATGTCGTAGGAAGCGTTCTCCAACCCGAGGTAGTCGCCGATGCTGTACCCGGCCTCGTCCAGGAGGCCCTCGAGCTCCCGGGCGTCCTCCTCCGCCCCGGCATAGTCGGGCGATACCTGGTACCGCTCCCCCAGCGCCTGGTTGAGGGCCTCGAGGGCGATCCTGCTGAAGAGCATCTCGCGGAACGACTCGTCGTCGGGGGCGCCCCCGTCGAAAAGCGCCTCGATATCAGAGAGGCGGATGACGGCCTCGCCGACGCCGGCGATGTCCTCATCCCCCCCGCAGGCAGAGAGAGCGAGGGCCAGGACGAGGAGGAGGGCGGCGGACTTGCGCAACGGGTTCACCCCTGGGTGTCGGAAGGCCACATTGTACGGATGAACCCGGCTAGCGCCGTCGCCGGGGACCCCTCCGGCGCTGGGATGAACAGCTCCCGGGCCCGAAGAACGGCCCGGGGGGAGAGCCGTTGCAGCCGCACCTCCTGCGAGGCGCTCAGCCCCACCGGGGCCAGCTTCACCTCATGGCGCAGGCGCACGATCTCGGTGAGGCCCACCCGCAGAGCCTCGACGCGCAGCCGGGCGATCTCGATGAGGGCCTGCGCCCGCGGCGGCAGCGGCCCGTAGCGGTCTTCCCACTCGGTTGCCACGTCGTCCACCGCTTCCTGGGTGCCGGCGGCGGCCAGGCGCCGGTAGGCCTCCAGGCGGGCTGGCTGATCTCCCACGTAGTCGTCGGGCAGGTGCGCGTCCACCGGCAGGTCGATACGCACCTCGGCCGGCGGGGGCTCGGGCATGCGCCCCGATTGCAGCTCGGCCACCGCCTCCGCCACCAGGCTCACGTAGAGGTCGAAGCCGACCGCGCTGATGTGCCCCGACTGCACCTTGCCCAGGATGCTCCCCGCCCCCCGGATCTCCAGATCGCGCATGGCCAGCTGGAAGCCGGATCCCAGATCCGCGAACTCACCGATGGCCTCCAGGCGCCGGTAGGCATCCTCGCTGAGAGAGAGGCTGGGGGGATGAAACAGGTAGGCGTAGGCCCGCTGGCTGGAGCGTCCCACCCGGCCCCGCAGCTGGTACAGCTGGGCCAGCCCCAGCAGGTCGGCCCGCTCGACGATCAGCGTGTTCACCTGGGGCAGGTCGAGGCCGGATTCGATGATGGTGGTGGCCACCAGCACGTCGTGCTCCCGGTTCCAGAAGTCGAGCATGACCTGCTCCAGGTGGCCCTCGTTCATGCGGCCGTGGGCTACCGCGTAGCGGGCCTCCGGCACCAGCGCCTGCAGCCGGGCCAGGGCCGAGTCGATGGACTCGATGCGGTTGTGTACGTAGAAAACCTGGCCCTCGCGCAGCATCTCCCGGCGGATCGCCGCCGATACCGCCTGCGAGTCGTAAGGCCCCACGAAGGTGAGGATGGGGTGGCGGTCCTCGGGGGGAGTGGCGATGCGGCTGACCCGGCGAATGCCGGTGAGCGCCATCTCGAGGGTCCGTGGGATAGGCGTGGCGGTCAGGGTGAGCACGTCCACCGAGGTGCGCAACTCCTTGATCCGGTCCTTGGCGGCCACTCCGAAGCGCTGCTCTTCGTCCACTACCAGCAGGCCCAGGTCGTGGAAGCGAACGTCCTCGCTGAGGAGCCGGTGGGTGCCGACAACCAGGTCCACCTCCCCGCCGGCCAGGCCGGCCAACACCTGCTGCTGCTGGCGAGAAGTGAGGAAGCGGCTGAGCACCTCCACCCGCACCGGGTAGGGGGCCAGTCGCTCGGAGAAGGTCTGATGGTGTTGCTGGGCCAGCAAGGTGGTGGGCACCAGGACCGCGGCTTGCTTGCCGTCCTGGATGGCCTTGAAGGCAGCCCGCACCGCCACCTCGGTCTTGCCGAAGCCGACGTCCCCGAACACCAGGCGGTCCATGGCCTCCCCCGACTCCATGTCCTCCTTCACCTCAGCCACGGCTGTCAACTGGTCCGGAGTCTCCTCAAAAGAGAACGCGGCTTCCATCTCCGCTTGCCACGGGGTGTCGGGAGAGAAAGCGTGGCCCTCGACCCGCGCCCGGGTCCGGTGCAGCGCCACCACCTCTTCGGCCACTGCCGCCACGGCCCGCCGAACCCTCCCCTGAGTGCGCTCCCAGTCGGCCCCGCCCATGCGGGAAAGGCGGGGGGCCTCGCCACCCGTATAGGCGCGGATCGCCGCCAGTTGGTCGGTCGGTACGTAGAGCCGATCCCGTCCGGCGTACGCCACCAGCAGGTAGTCCCGTTCGATACCGGCCACCGTCTGCGTGACCAGGCCTTCGAAGCGGCCGATGCCGTGGTGGTGGTGCACCACGTAGTCGCCCGGGCTGAGATCGGCGTAGCCCACCGCCGCCCCGGCCCCGCGCGGCGCCCCAGCCCGGCGGTGGGCCCGCCGCCGGCCGGCCACCTCCTGCTCGCCCAGCACCGCCACCTTCTCGCTGACGAAGCCGTGGTGGATGCCGGTGGCAAGGACGATCGACTCCCCGCTCTCGACGGACTCCCGTCTGACCAGGCCCACCCCGTTCTCGGCCAGCACCCGGGCCACCCGGTCGGCGGCCGGGGCCCCGTCCATGGCCACCACCACCTGGGTGCCCCGGGCCAGCAGCCGGCGAATGGCCGCCGCCACCGACTCGGCGTCGCCGGGCGCGGCATCGAGCCCGGAGACCGGGAGCGCCTCCTCGCCCGGGCCGGCCCCGATGGGCGGGGCCTCCAGCAGGCGCGAGACGGGCGGAGCCAGCGGGAGGTAGAGGACCGGGTGATCCCCCGCGGCGGGCGCCCCCGGGCCCCAGGTGAGAGCCAGGGCGGCGGCGAGGTCGGCTTCCTCCCGGTGCAGGTTGGCGGCCCGATCGGCGCTGCGGGCCGGGTCGAAGAGCACGACAATCCCCGGTGCCTCGTTGAGCGCGCAACGCTCCGGCGCCAGCCAGGGCAGCCAGGACTCCATGCCCGGGAAGTGGATGCCATCGCCCAGCCGATCCCAGGTCGCGATCGCCCACGGCTCACGGCGGGCCAGGTCGGCGGCGGCGGCCCGCACGCCGGGGTCGGGCCGGACCTCCCGTGCCGGATAGGCCCCCAACTGGTCGAGGCGGTCGGTGGAGCGCTGGGCGGCCGCTGAGAAGGCCCGAATCTCCTCCCCCCGAGCGCCCCAGAAATCGACCCGTCGCGGCCCGGGGCCCTGCGCCGGGTAGACGTCCACGATGCCGCCCCGCACCGCCATCTCCCCCCGGGCCTCGACCCGGTCGGTGTGGTGATAGCCCGCGTCGACCAGCTCGCCCGTGAGCAGTTCGAGGGGCTGTTCGTCGCCGGGACGGGCCACGACCGGGGACACCCCCGAAGGGCTCACCCGCTGGGTGACGGCCCGCACCGAGCCGACGACCAGTCCGGAGGCCAGCCGGTGGCGGGCCGCTGCCCGCGCTCCCATCACCTGCACGCTGGGCGAGACATGCTCGAAGGGCAGCGTCTCCCAGGCGGGGAGGTGCACGGCCTCTGCGAACAGGGCGGCGTCCTCGGCCAGCTCCTCGGCCTCCCGCTCCCCGGGGACGACGGCCAGCACCGGCCGGTCGGCGGCCAGGCTCGCCAGGAAGAGAGCGCGCAGGCCCGGGGGCACCACCAGACGGCCGGGCACGGTCGGGCGGTGCCGCCACCGTTCGAGGAGCGCGGTCAGCGGGGGCGGCATGGGCGCGAGGGTACTGCTGCCTCAGCCGGGCGGATCGGGGCCGCCGGGGAGCACCGGATCGACCAGCCGGCGGCGGACCTCGGAACGCAACGGCTCGGGCCCCGGCCGGAAGGTCCGGCCGTCGGGGCGGAGGAAGGTCAGCTGCCGATCGGGGTGGCCGGCCACCCGCCAGCCGCCTTCATGCACCAGGCGGTGGTGATGCCCGCACAGGGTGACCAGGTTCTCCAGGTCGGTCGCCCCACCGTCGGCCCAGTGGACGAGGTGGTGGAGATGCACCCAGCAGGTGCGCTCACATCCCGGGAAGCGGCAGCCCTGGTCGCGATGGCGCACCCCGCGGGCCAGCCAGGGCGGGACGGTGCGGGCTGCCCGGCCGATGCCCACGGCGAAGCCGCCGGGGCCCTCGACGACCGTCTGCACCCGAGCGTCACAAGCCAGGCGCCGGGCGGCCTCGGCCGACAGCACCGGCCCCCCTTCCACCTCGAGCTGAGCCCTCTGGATGGCGCAGGCGGCGGCGTGCAACTGGGCCATCGCTTCCGTCAAGTCGTCGATGGGAGCGGAGGCGAGAGCATCAGCATCCACGCCAACAAGGTATGCCGAGGGTGTGACACTCCGGCCCCTCAGCCCACCGCGCCTCGCGCCTCAGCCCATCAGGCCCTGCTCCTGGTATCACGCCACGACGGCGCGACGCGCTCTCCTTGCCGTCCCAACCCACCTGCCATATGCTCTACCATATGCTCATGCCTCGCAAACAAGTGCTGGTGCAGCTCGACGACGACCTGGTGGGGCGCCTCGATCGACTCGCCGACCGCCTGGCGGTAAGCCGATCGGAGCTGCTCCGCCGGGGGGCCCTCGCCGTGCTCGAAGCGGCGCGGCTCGATGACGAAGAGAGGGCGTTCGCGGCCGCCTACCGGCGGCAGCCGCAAGACCCGATCCTGGTGGCGACCGCCCGGCGGCTGGCAGCGGAGACGGTGCCCGAGTGGTAGCTGGCGACCAGATCTACTGGGCCGACCTGGGGCCGCCCGCAGGCCGTCGCCCGGTGTGCATCCTGACCCGGACGGCCGCGATCCGCGTGCTCCAGTTGGTGACCTGCGCCCCGATCACCCGCACCATCAGGGGCATCGCTTCCGAGGTCGAGGTCGGCGCCGGGGAGGGCCTCCCTGAGGCCGGGGCGATCACCTGCGACAACATCATCACGATCCCCAAGGTAGCCCTGGATCCCGAACCGGTAGGTGCCCTCGACCCGGCCAAGCGGGCCGATCTCGATCGCGCCCTGCGCTTCGCCCTCGACATCGACTTCTGAGGACCGCCGGCCCCTCAGCAGGTCAGCCCCTCCCGGCGGTACCACTCCACGGTGGCCCGCAGCCAGTCCTCGACCGGGGTGTAGGCCAGGCCCAATTCCCGGGTAGCCCGGGAACCGTCGTAGGCCGCCCCGTGGCGCATCACCCGGGCCATCTCCCGGCAGAAGGGCCCCGGCCGACCGGCCAGGCCCCACACCCCGCCCACCAGCGAGGCCCCGGAGGTGGCCGCCCACTGGGGCAGAAAGCGCACCCGGCGCTCCTGCCCCGCCACGGAGGCCAGCACCTGGAGGGCTTCGCGCACACCGACGGTGGCCCCGCTCAACAAGTACCGCTCCCCCGGCACCCCCCGGCTCTCGGCCAGCAGGTGGCCCCGGGTGCAGTCATCCACGAACACCAGGCTCAGCGTGGTATCCACCGCCCAGCGGAGGCGGCCGCTCAGGTAGCCGATCAAGAGGCGGGCGGTGCCCCCGGTGCGGCCCGGCCCCTGCACCGAGGACGGGTTGACGCAGACCACCTCCACTCCCGCCCGGTCTCCCTCGGCCAGCACCGCCTGCTCGCCCAGGTGCTTGGAGCACTCGTAGTGAGAGAGGTAGGAACCGCGGTGCAGAGTGTGCTCGGTGGCGACTTCTCCGGCCACTTCGCCCATGGTCGCCGCCGAGGAAGTGTGCACCACCCGCCTCACGCCGGCGGCCGCCGCCGCTCGCACCACCTCGACCGGGCCCTCCACGTTCGCCCGGTACATCCCGGAGACGTCGGGCAGGCACATGGCGTTCACCCCGGCGGCGTGGAAAACCACCCGGGAGCCGGCCATCCCCCGGCGCAGGGCCGTGCCGTCCCCCAGATCGCCCGCCACGGCTTCCGCCCCGCCGGATCGCACCCGGGCTTCCGCCTCCGGCGAGCGGGCCAGAGCGCGTACCTGGCGTCTCTCGGCCACCAGGCCACGCAAGAGGGCCCCGCCCACGAAGCCGCTGCCACCGGTCAGGAAGACGTCAGGCACTGGCCCTGGCCGAGCGCAGCACCCTGGCGAACCGGGCGAAGTACTCCACCGCCGAGAGCACTGTCACCACCAGCGCCAGGATCATCGCCCATTCGTCGGGGTAGAGGCCCCCCGGCCGGAAGTCGGGCACCACGCCGTCCATGACGAAGAGGCCGCGCAGCAACGCCAGGAAGATCGCCAGGTACTGGAAGCCGGCCTTGACCTTGCCCCAGATGGACGGGGGGACCTTGACCCCGTCCATGGCCGCTACCCCGCGCAGCCCGGAGATGGCAATCTCCCTTGCCACGATGATGAAGCCCGCCCAGGCCCAGGCACGCCCCACCGCCACCAGGGCGAACAGGGCGCCCGCCACCAGCAGCTTGTCGGCAATGGTGTCGAGGAAAGCCCCCAGGGTGCTGGTGATATGCCAGCGCCGGGCCAGAAAACCGTCCAGCCAGTCGCTGAAGGAGGCGGCCACCATCAGCCCGGCGGCTATCCAGTAAGCACAGCCGATGTGGTCCTCCAGGAGCACCAGTGCCACGATCGCCGGCACCAGGACCATGCGGGTGTAGGCGAGGCGATCGGGGATGCTGATGGCGCCGGCCTCCTGTGAGAGTCCGAGGTGGCGCCATCGTACCGGAGACCGCGCACCCGGGCGCGGCGGCCCGGTCAGGCCCAGCCGAGGGTGCGCTCGACCGCCTTCTTCCACCCGGCGTACAGGCGGTCCCTCTCGGCGAGGGCCATGGCGGGCAGCCAGCGCCGGCCCTCGGCCCACAGGGCGGCTACCTGGTCCAGCCCGGAGTAGAAGCCGACGGCCAGGCCGGCGGCGTAGGCGGCGCCCAGCACGGTGGTCTCCGCCGCGGTGGGCCGCACCACCGGCACCCCCAGCAGGTCGGCCTGGAACTGCATCAGCAGGTCGTTGGCGACCATGCCCCCGTCCACCGCCAGCGCGTCCAGAACCACCCCCGAGTCGGCTTCCATGGCCTCGAGCACGTCCCGGGTCTGGTAAGCGGTGGATTCGAGCACCGCCCGGGCCAGGTGACGCCGGTCGGCGAAGCGGGTGAGCCCGGCGATCACCCCCCGGGCGTCGGGGCGCCAGTAGGGGGCGAACAGGCCACTGAAGGCGGGCACGAAGTACACCCCGCCGTTGTCGGGCACCGCCCCGGCCAGTTCTTCCACTTCGGGAGCGGAGGTGATGAGCCCCAGGTTGTCTCGCAGCCACTGCACCCCGGCCCCGGCGATGGCCACCGAGCCCTCCAGGGCGTAGACCGGCGGCCGGCCCTCCAACTGGTAGGCGACGGTGGTCAGCAGCCCGTGGCGGCTGGGCACCGGGCGCTCCCCCGTGT
>CAZJRF010000078.1:2456-9547 GCA_964548475.1 uncultured Acidimicrobiia bacterium | reverse complement strand
GGCGAGGAAGAGGGCGGCGCCGGGGAAGAGGAAGACCCATCGGAGCCCGTGGAGGTAGAGAGTTGATCAAGGCCAGCTACCTAGTGCCCACCGTCATCGAGCAGACCAGCCGCGGTGAACGCGCCTTCGATATCTACAGCCGCCTGCTCAAGGAGCGCATCATCTTCCTGGGCACGCCCATCGACGACACGGTGGCCAACCTGATCATGGCTCAGCTGCTCCACCTCGAAGGCGACGACCCCGACAAGGACATCGCCCTCTACATCAACTCCCCCGGCGGGTCGATGTCCTCGTTGATGGCCATCTACGACACCATGAACTTCATCAAGCCCGACGTAGCCACCTACTGCATGGGACAGGCGGCGTCGGCGGCGGCGGTGCTGCTGGCCGCCGGGGGCAAGGACAAGCGGTTCGCCCTGCCTCATTCCCGGGTGATGCTCCACCAGCCGCATGGGGGCGTCGAGGGCCAGGCATCCGACATCGAGATCCAGGCCAACGAGTTCAAGCGGATCAAGGAAGAGATGAACGAGATGCTCTCGCTGCACACCGGGCAGTCGCTGGAGAAGATCCGCAAGGACACCGACCGCGACTTCTGGATGACGGCCGAGGAGGCTAAGAATTATGGGGTGGTCGACGAGGTTCTGGCGGCTCGCAAGCTCAAGGCCGTGACCTGAGGGGAGCGACGTGGTTAGCAAGTTCGGCGAGGGCGGCGATCTCCTCAAGTGCAGCTTCTGCGGCAAGTCGCAGAAGCAGGTCAGGAAGCTGATCGCCGGGCCCGGGGTCTACATCTGCGACGAGTGCATCGACCTCTGCAACGAGATCATCGAAGAGGAGCTGGCCACCGCCGAGGAGCTGCCCCTCGCTGAACTGCCCAAGCCGAGCGAGATGTACGCCTTCCTGGACGATTACGTGGTGGGGCAGGAGCGGGCCAAGAAGGTACTTTCGGTGGCGGTCTACAACCACTACAAGCGGGTGCGGGCCGGGCAGCGCACCAAGGACGACATCGAGCTGCAGAAGTCGAACATCCTCCTCATCGGGCCCACCGGCTGCGGCAAGACCCTGCTGGCCCAGACGCTGGCCCGCATGCTCAACGTGCCTTTTGCCATCGCCGATGCCACCGCTCTCACCGAGGCGGGCTACGTGGGCGAAGACGTCGAGAACATCCTGCTCAAGCTGATCCAGGCGGCCGACTACGACATCAAGAAGGCCGAGCAGGGCATCATCTACATCGACGAGATCGACAAGATCGCCCGCAAGTCGGAGAACCCATCCATCACCCGCGACGTCTCCGGAGAGGGCGTGCAGCAGGCGCTGCTGAAGATCCTGGAGGGCACGGTGGCCTCCGTGCCCCCCCAGGGGGGGCGCAAGCACCCCCACCAGGAGTTCCTGCAGGTCGACACCACCAACATGCTTTTCATCTGCGGAGGTGCTTTCTCCGGCCTCGAGCGCATCATCCAGAGCCGGGTGGGCAAGCGGGCCGTCGGCTTCGACGCTCAGGTGCGCTCGGTCGACCAGCGGGCGGGGGCCATCCTCGCCAAGGTGCGTCCCGAGGATCTGATGTCCTTCGGGCTCATCCCCGAGTTTGTGGGACGGCTGCCGGTGGTGGCCACGGTGGAGGACCTCGATCGGGAGTCGCTGGTGCGGGTGCTGCTCGAGCCCAAGAACGCTCTCACCCGGCAGTATGCCAAGTTCTTTGAGATGGACGGCGTCGAGCTGTCCTTCACCGACGACGCGCTGCAGGCATTGGCCGACCAGGCCCTGCTTCGTTCCACCGGGGCGCGCGGGCTGAGAGCCATTCTCGAGGAGGTGCTCCTCGAGACCATGTTCGACCTGCCCTCGCGAGCCGACGTGGCCCGGGTGGTCATCGACGAGCAGGTGGTGCGCGAGCGGGTGCTCCCGGCTCTCATCCCCATTCAGGAGCTGGGCAAGGCCCGGCCCAAGGAACGCAGCGCCTAGCGCCGGGAAGGTCCCCGGCCGGTTCCCTTCGACACCTCGGCCGGTGAGGCGCGCCCCGGGCCGGTCTCCTGGCGGGGCGGCCGCTGCCGGACGATGGTGACTAGTCACTACGTCCATCGAGAATGACCCGCCCTGACGACGGAAAGTGGTTGAGGTCGGCAGAGCGGCAGCGTAGGGTGGCGGGAGATTGAGCAGGAGGAGCCAGCGCTCCGGGCGTCGGTCCCCGCCCGGGAGCGTGGAAGGGGGAGAAGGCCGGTGCAGGTGCACCGGCCTTCTCCTTTTCGAGGCCCCTAGTATGGCGGACACCATGGGTGAAGGGCTCGATGGAAGCGGCGTACGACCCACAGCGCGTCGAAGCGGAGTGGTATCCCCGGTGGGAAGCCGCCGGCATCTTCCGTCCTGAGCAGAACCCGGGCGGGCCTCCTTACTGCATCGTCATCCCGCCGCCCAACGTCACCGGCTCGCTGCACATGGGCCATGCCCTCAACATGGCCATCCAGGACGCGCTGATCCGGCGCAAGCGCATGCAGGGCTACGCGGCCCTCTGGGTGCCGGGAACGGACCACGCCGGCATCGCCACCCAGAACGTGGTCGAACGGCAACTGGCGGCCGAGGGCATCACCCGCCACGACCTGGGGCGGGAAGCGTTCATCGAGCGGGTGTGGGAATGGAAGCAGCGGCACGGGGGCCGGATCTCTGAGCAGATGCGGCGCCTGGGCTACTCCTGTGACTGGAGCCGGGAACGGTTCACCATGGACGAGGGCCTGTCCCGGGCGGTGCGCACTGTCTTCGTGCGCCTCTACGAGGAGGGGGTCATCTACCGCGGCCGGCGAGTGATCAACTGGTGCCCCCGCTGCCGGACCGCTCTCAGCGAGATCGAGGTGGAGCACGAGGACGTCATCGGCGAGCTGGTCTACATCGAGTACCCGTTTGCGGAAGGCGAGGGCGGGGTGGAGGTGGCTACCACCCGGGCCGAGACCATGCTCGGCGACACGGCCGTGGCCGTCCATCCTGACGACGAGCGGTACCGGGAGATCATCGGCCGCAGTCTGCGCCTGCCCCTCATGGAGCGGGAGATCCCCATCATCGGCGACGAGGTGGTGGATCCCGCGTTCGGCACCGGCGCGGTGAAGGTCACTCCCGCCCACGACCCGGTGGACTTCGAGATCGCCCGGCGGGCGGGCCTGCCGGCGATCACCGTGCTCGACGAGCAGGCGGCGATCGCCGAAGCGGGCGGGGCCTTTGCCGGGCTGGACCGTTTCGACGCCCGGGCCGCCGTCAAAGAGGCGCTGGCGGCGGCCGGGGTGCTGCGCCGCATCGAGGAGTACCATCACGCCGTGGGGCACTGCTATCGCTGCGGCACCATGGTGGAGCCCTACCTGTCGGAGCAGTGGTTCGTCAACGTGAGCCCCCTGGTCGGGCCGGCCATTGAGGCCGTTCGATCCGGGCAAGTGCGCTTCGTCCCGTCCCGCTGGGAGAAGCACTACATCCTCTGGATGGAGAACCTGCGCGACTGGACGATCTCCCGCCAGATCTGGTGGGGGCACCGCATCCCCGCCTGGTACTGCGCCGATTGCGGCGAAGTCACTGTGGCCGTCGAAGACCCGGCGGAGTGCGCCTGCGGGTCGTCGCGGCTGCGGCAGGAAGAGGACGTGCTCGACACCTGGTTCTCCTCTGCCCTGTGGCCCTTCTCCACCCTGGGCTGGCCGGACGACACGCCCGACCTGCGCACCTTCTACCCGAACGCGGTGCTGGTCACCGCCTACGACATCATCTACTTCTGGGTGGCCCGCATGATCCAGATGGGGCTGCACTTCGCCGGGGGCCCCCCCTTCGCCGACGTGGCCATCCACGGGCTCATCCAGGCCCCCGACCGCCGCAAGATGTCCAAGTCGCTGGGCAACGCGATCGATCCTCTCGACATCGTGGCCGAGCACGGTGCCGACCCGCTGCGCCTGTCTCTGGTGCTGGCCGCCGCCCCCGGCCACGACACGGTGCCGCTGCAGCTTGAGCAGGTGGACGCGGCACGGCGCTTCGGCAACAAGCTGTGGAACGCGGTGCGCTTCGCCCTCCGTCACACCGCTGCCGAGGGGGTTCCGGCCGCCGGGGGCTATCCGGACGAGCCGTCGCCGGAGGAGCGCTGGATCCTCTCCCGGCTGGCCGAGGTGAGCGGCCGCTTCGACGCCCTCTTCGACGAGTACCGGTTCAGCGACGCGTTCGGCCTGCTGTACAACTTCGCCTGGGCGGAAGTGTGCGACTGGTTCCTGGAGCTGGCCAAGGCGCCGCTGCGGGGAGACGAGCCGGGCACGGTGGCGCGCACCCTGGGCGTGGTGCTGCGCGACGTTCTGAAGATGCTTCACCCCATCATGCCGTCGCTCACCGAGGAGCTCTGGTCGCACATGGTCGGGGACGGGTTTCTCGCGGCGGCGCCCTGGCCGGAGCCTCCCTCCTGGGAGGCGCCGGCCGGCTTCGGTGCGTTCCAGGAATTGGTGAGCGAGATACGGCGTTTCCGAGCCGAGCACGGGCTGGCGCCCCGCCATCCCCTCGACGTCACCCTGGTGGATCCCGAGGGCGTGGCCGCCGGGTGGTGGCCGGCGCAGCTGCAGTCGCTGGTGTCGGTGAGTCCCCGCCGGTCCGGGAATCCACCGGCGGGCGGAGGCCTGACGCGGCTGGTGGCGGGGCCGGTGCAGGCTTTCGTGGTCATGGCGGGGACGGCCGACGCGGCGGCCGAGAAAGAGCGCCTCGGCAAGGCGGCGACGGAAGCCGAGGCGTTGCTGGCCGCCTCCCGAGCGAAGCTGGCCAACCGGCAGTTTCGTGAGCGCGCCCCGGCCGAAGTGGTGGCGAAGGAGGAAGCCCGGGCGGCGGAGAACGAGGCCCGGCTGGCCAAGCTGCGGGCGCAGCTGGAAGCATTGGGGTAGATCCCACGGACCACGCCGAAGCCCTCGCCTATCTGGATCGGCACATCGGCCGGGGGGTGAAGCCGGGCACCGAGCGCATCGCCGGTCTGCTGGCGCTTATGGCCGACCCGCACCGGGCTTACCCGGCGATCCACGTGGCGGGTAGCAACGGCAAGACCACCACCGCCCGGCTGGCCGCCGCGCTGCTCGACGCGCACGGCCTTACCTCGGGTCTCTTCACCTCTCCCCACCTGCAGGCGGTGGAGGAGCGCTTCGCGGTGGCAGGGGAGCCGATGCGTTCGGACGAGCTGCCCGCCGCACTCGCCGAGCTCCGCCCCTTCGTAGATCTCTTCGAGGGGCAAAGCGGCGATGCGATCACGTATTTCGAACTGACCGCCGCTTTGGCCTTCTCCTGGTTCGCCGAGCGCGCGGTGGAAGCGGCGGTGATCGAGGTGGGCCTGGGCGGGCGGCTGGACGCCACCAACGTGCTGGATGCCGAGGTGGCGGCGATCACCTCCATCTCCCTGGAGCACACCGACTACCTGGGCGACACGCTGGCGGCCGTCACCGGAGAGAAGGTGGCCATCCTGGGGGTAAGCCGGGTGCTGGTCACCGGCGACTTGCCGGCCGAAGCACTTGAGGTGGCCGGGGAGCGCGCGGCCGCCACCAGCTCGGCCTGGTTGCGCTGGGGAAAGGATTTCTCGGTGGCGGAGGCGATGCCGGCAGTCGGCGGCTGGCTGGTCGACCTGGAAGGTGTCTACCGGGCGTACCCGGGGGTGCGCCTGCGGCTCTTGGGCCGCCATCAGGTGAGCAATCTGGCGGTGGCGGTGGCCGCCGTCGAGGCTCTTTTCGGGCGCGCGCTCGACCCGCTGGCGGTGGGGGAGGCGGTTGCCCGGACCCGCTCGCCGGGACGTATGGAGGTGGTGGGGGGAGATCCGCCGATCATGCTCGACGGCGCCCACAACCCGGAGGGCACGGGGGCTCTTGCCGCCGCCCTGGCCGAGGAGTTCCCCTCCAGCCGATGGACGATGGTGCTGGGAGCCATGTCCGACAAGAACCTGCCGGCGATGCTGCGCCTATTGAAGCCGGCCGCCTCCTCCCTGCATGCGTGCCGGGCCGCCGACTCACCCCGGGCCCGGTCGGCCGACGAGGTGGCCGCCCTGGCGGCGGAGATCATGGGGGTGCCGGTGTGGGCTCACGACTCGGTGTCGGAGGCGGTGGCCGCCGCCCGGGAGGCCGGCGAACCGGTGCTGGTCACCGGCTCTCTCTACGTGGTGGGAGAGGCCCGCACGGCCCTCGGACGGCCCTGGGGTGGCTGAGGGTTACCATTCCCCGCCGCCGCAGACGAGGAGGGCACCGCCCGTGATCCAGAGCACTTTCGTGATGGTCAAGCCCGACGGCGTGCGCCGTGGCCTGGTGGGGGAGGTGATCTCCCGCCTGGAACGGAAGGGCTTGCGCATGGTGCGGGCCCGCCTGCTCACCATCGACCGCGCCCTGGCCGAGCGGCACTACGCCGAGCACGTCGACAAGCCGTTCTTCGCCGACCTGGCCGCTTTCATCACCAGCGGGCCGGTGCTGGCCATGGAATGGCAGGGAGAGGAGGCGGTAGCGGTCGCCCGCACCCTGATGGGAGCCACGGACCCCAAGCAGGCGCCCCCCGGCACCATTCGAGGGGATTTTGGCCTGGCCACCACGGAGAACATCGTGCACGGCTCGGATTCGCCGGCCAGCGCAGAGCGCGAACTCGAACTGTTCTTCGGGTGAGGCAGTAGACTCGGCATCATCCGATTGGGGCTGTCATGACGAGCTTTGCTGCGCTCGCCAGTCGCGATATGGCCATCGACCTGGGGACCGCTAACACCCTGGTGTACGTGCGCGGCCAGGGCATCGTGCTCAACGAGCCTTCGGTGGTGGCCATCGACACTCGTAATCACCGGGCGCTGGCGGTGGGGGCCGACGCCAAGCGCATGATCGGGCGTACCCCGGGCCACATTCAGGCCATCCGCCCGCTGCGCGACGGGGTGATCGCCGACTTCGACATCACCGAGAAGATGCTGCGCTACTTCATCAAGAAAGTGCAGCCGCGCCGCTGGGCCCGGCCTCGCATCATCGTCGGGGTCCCTTCGGGAATCACCGGGGTGGAGCGCCGGGCGGTGGAAGAAGCCGCCTACCACGCGGGCGCCCGCCGCGCCTACACGATCGAGGAGCCCATGGCGGCGGCCATCGGGTGCGGCCTGC
>CAZJRF010000078.1:0-2446 GCA_964548475.1 uncultured Acidimicrobiia bacterium | reverse complement strand
CACCGGCTGCATGGTGGTGGACATTGGGGGCGGCACCACCGAGGTGGCGGTGATCTCCCTGGGAGGCATCGTGGTCTCCCGCAGCGTGCGGGTGGCGGGCGACGAGATCGACGAGGCCATCATCGACTGGGTCAAGAAGGAGCACAACCTGCTACTGGGGGACCGTACCTCCGAGCAGCTTAAGATGGCCATCGGCTCGGCCTGGCCCTACTCCGACGAGCCCAGCGCCGAGATCCGGGGACGCGATCTGGTCACCGGGCTGCCCAAGACGGTGGTTGTCAGCGCCCAGGAGGTGCGGGAGGCCATTGAGGAGCCGGTGCAGTCGGTGGTGGACGCGGTCAAGTACTGCCTCGACAAGACCCCGCCAGAGCTGTCCGCCGACATGATGGGGCGAGGCATCATGGTCACCGGGGGCGGGGCGTTGCTGCGGGGCCTGGACGTGCGCATCGCCAGCGAGACCGGCACACCGGTGATCACCTCCGAGCGCCCTCTGCAGACCGTGGTGCTGGGCGCGGGCTTCTGCCTGGAGGAGTTCGACAGGCTCCGGGACGTGCTGTCCACCACCGGCGGGGAGTAGCCGTGCCCGGCGGGGCCGGTTCCGGGAGGAGACGAGCCTGATGTGGCGCCGAACGGGTATGGACCGCAGCGCGATCCTGTTCGCCGCCCTGGTAGTGGTCTCCCTGGTGCTGATGACCGTGGACCTGCGCGCTTCCGGCGGGGGCCTGGCCGGCACTCTGCGAGAGGGCACCCAGACGGTGTTCACGCCGGTGCAGAAGGCCGTGTCTTTCGTCACCCGGCCGGTGGTGGGCTTCTTCGAGGGGATCTCCGACCTGGTGGGACTGCGGGATGAGAACCGGCGGCTCCGCCAGCAGGTGGCCCAGCTGGAGCAGGAGCTGGCCGCCACCGAGAGCTTGCAGCGCCAGGTTGAGGAGCTCGAGGCCATCATGGGCATCGAGCCCCCCGAAAGTCTCGACGCGGTGGTGGCCCGGGTGCTGGCCACCGGGGTCTCCGATTTCGATGCGATCCGCCTGATTGACAAGGGCCGGCGCCACGGCATCACGGTGGACATGCCGGTGGTGGAAGAAGGAGGGCTGGTGGGCCGGGTGGTCTCGGTCACCGACACCTCGGCCCGCATTCGCCTCATCACCGACCCGACCATGCGGGTGGCGGTGCGGGTAGACCGCACCGGCGAGGCCGGGGTGCTCACCGGGCGAGGGGGAGGGCTGCTCTCCCTGGAGATGTTGAACACCGACGCCCTGCTCATCGAAGGCGACCTGCTGGTCACCGCCGACGGTCGCTTCCCGGCGGGGATCCCGGTCGCCCGGGTTGCCGAAGCGGCCGAGGCGGAGGTCGGCTTCTCGCTGCGCACGACCGCCATCCCCGAGGCGGAGTTGACACGAGTGGACTACGTCAAGGTGCTGGTTTTCACCAGCGAACAGGCGGGTTCGGCCGATCTCGAAGAGGGATCGCCGATCGGGACGGAGATGATCCCGATCCCGTGAAGTGGCGCAGGACGGCGGTGGCCGTCGCTCTGGCCCTGCTCGGGGTGGCTCTGCAGACCACCCTCTTCGTGAGGTTCCGCCCTTTCGACGCAACCCCTGCCCTGGCCTTGCTGGTGGTGCTGGCACTAGCGCGGCATCTGGGCCGGGTGCAGTCGCTCGTGCTGGGTTTCGGGACCGGCCTGCTGCTCGATCTGCTCTCCGAGACGGCCCTGGGTCTCTGGGCGCTGGTGGCCACCACGGTTGCCTTCGTCACCGTCCGTCTGCGGCACCGCTTTGAGGACGACGTGACCCTGCTGATCCCCGGGGTCTTCCTCGTGTCGTTCGGCGCACTGGCACTGTACGGGCTTCTGGGTACGATCTTTGGAGAGCAAACGCTGGCCGACGCGCAGGTGGTGCGCAAGATGCTGCTTCCGGCGGTGTACAACACGGTGCTGGCGATGGTGGTGCTTCCCCCGGTGACCAAGCTGGTCGGTGAGCGGGGCCGGAGCCAAACCACCTGGGGCGGGTTGTGAGCCGTACCTGGCGCCTGGTAGTGGTGGGGACCATCTTCACCGCCCTCTTCGCCGTCCTGGTACTGCGCCTGTGGTATCTGCAGGTGAGCACGGAGGCGGCTGCCGCCGAGGTGGCGGAGCAGCAGCAGCTGCGCGTGGTGACCGTCGAGGCACCGCGCGGCAACATTTACGACCGCACCGGGCGCCAGTTGCTGGCCGGGACCGAGGCTTCCCGCCGTCTGGTGGTGGACCGTGCACTTCTCCCGGAGGAGCGCGAGGAGGAATTGGTGTCCAACCTGGCGGCCCTCCTGGGGGTCCCCGCCGCCGACCTGTGGGCTCGCTTCGAGGAGGAGGGCAGGGGGGCCCGCTTCGCGGTGGGGGACGAGGTGCCGGAGTCGGTGGCGGTGTTCGTACTCGAGCACATCGAGGACTTTCCCGGGGTGGTGGTGGAGC
>CAZJRF010000077.1:6610-9623 GCA_964548475.1 uncultured Acidimicrobiia bacterium | reverse complement strand
GACACCAACTGCGACCCGGACCCGGTGGACCTGGTGATCCCCGGCAACGACGACGCCATCCGCTCGGCCCAGCTCATGGCCGGTCTGATCGCTCAGGCGGCGACCGAGGGACGCCCGGTCACCGAAGCCCGGGGCAAGGACGGCGGACGGCGCGCCGGACCGACCACAGAGAGAGAGGACCACCAGGGTGCCTGATTTCACCGTCGCGGACATAACCGCGCTGCGCAGGGCCACCGGCGCCGGGATGATGGACGCCAAGCGGGCCCTCACCGAGGCGGACGGCGATCCGGAAAAGGCCAAGGACTTGCTGAGGGAGTGGGGCCTGGCCGACGCCCGCAAGCGCTCCAGCCGGGTCACCACCCAGGGAGCCATCGGGCACTATCTGCACTTCCAGGCGGAGCGCCCGGTGATCGGCGTGCTGGTGGAACTGGCCGCCGAGACGGACTTCGTCGCCAAGAGCCCCGACTTTCAGGCGGCCGCCCGGGACATCGCGATGCACATTGCCGCCTCCCGCCCGCGCTGGGTGCGCCGCGAGGACGTGCCGGAGGAGGAACTGGCCAAGGAACGCGAGCTCATCGCCGCCCAGGCGCGCAACGAGGGCAAGCCGGACAAGATCATCGAGCGCATCGTGGAAGGCCGTCTGAAGGTCTACTTTGAGGAGCACGTGCTCTACGACCAGCCCTTCGTGAACCCGGAGAAGTTCGCCGGCACCGTGGGGGAGATGGTGCAGGGGATGGCCGGGACGCTGGGGGAGAACATCCAGGTGCGGCGCTTCGCTCGCATCGGGGTGGGGGAGCCCATCGGCTAGATGGGCCGCCGGGTCGCGCTCAAGCTCTCCGGTGAGGCCTTCGCCGATCCTTCGCTCGCCTACGGCATCGACCCGGGCACAGTGCGCCGGGTGGCCGAGGAGATTGCCGGCGTGCATGCCGAGGGGCACGAGATCGCCGTCGTGGTGGGCGGGGGCAACATCTTCCGCGGGCTATCGTCGGCGGCGGAGGGCATGGCCCGGGCCAACGCCGACTACATGGGCATGCTGGCGACGGTGATGAACGCCCTGGCTCTGCGCGAGGGCCTGGAATCGGCCGGCTGCCCCGCCCGGGTGCAGAGCGCCATCCGGATCGAACAAGTGGCCGAGCCCTACATAAGACTGCGGGCCATCCGGCACCTGGAGAAGGGGCGGGTCGTCGTCCTGGCCGGGGGGACGGGTAACCCCTTCTTCACAACCGACACCACCGCAGCCCTGCGCGCCGCCGAGATCGGCGCCGACGTGGTTCTCAAGGCCACCAAGGTGGCGGGCGTCTACGACGCCGACCCGGTGCAGCACCCCGATGCTCATCTCTTTGAGGAGATCAGCTATCGGGAGGTGATGGAGCGAGGTCTTGGGGTGATGGACGCCACCGCCATTACGATGTGCATGGAGAACGATTTACCCATCAGGGTCTTCGACATAACCGTTCCCGGCAACATTGCCCGGGCGGTACGAGGGGAGCCGGTGGGGACTCTGGTCCACTGACGAGGAGGCGCCGGTGATCGAGGAGACGCTTCTGGAGGCAGAGGCGAAGATGGATCAAGCCGTCGAACACCTCCAGGCTCAGTTCGCCACCGTGCGCACCGGAAGGGCCAATCCCGCTCTCCTGCATCGGGTGAACGTCGACTACTACGGCAGTCCCACCCCCCTGCAGCAGCTGGCCTCCTTCTCTGTGCCCGAGGCGCGCCTCCTGCTGGTGCATCCCTACGACCGCTCCTCCATGCATGCGATCGAGCGGGCGATCCTGGCCTCGGAGCTGGGGCTCAACCCCAGCAACGACGGCACGGTGATACGCCTGGCTTTCCCTCCCCTGACCGAGGAGCGGCGCCGGGAGCTCATTCGCCTCGTGCGCCACATGGCCGAGGAGGCCCGGGTGGCGGTGCGCAACGTGCGCCGGCATGCCAAGAGCGATCTGGAGGGGCTGGAGGGCGATGTGTCCGACGACGACATCCGGAGATCCGAGGGCGAACTGCAGGAGATCACCGATCACCACGTGAGCCGGGTCGACGAGTTGCTCGAGCACAAGGAAGCAGAACTGCTCGAGGTGTAGCCCCACACGGGGTGGCGAGGAGGAGCGGTGAGTCGCAGGGGAAAGGACGACGGGTTCCATCCCCATCCGGGCGACCCCTGGCACCCCGGCTGGTCCTCGGACGACGAGCCGGTTTCCCCGGAGAAGGATCTGCCGGCCGGTCCCGACCTCCCGGCGTTTGGCGAGGCCGGGTCCGAGGCGCCCGCTCCGGGCGGCGACGAAGAGGAGGCGGCCGTCCCGGCCCCGGAGGTCCCCCCGGTGCCGGTTGGGGAGCCGGCTGAGACCGGCCCCGCGTCGGCGACGGGGACCGAGGATTGGGTCGATGTCCTGGGCGTCCGCCCGGAGGAGCCGTCTCTTCCGCCTGCCCCGACCCCCCGGGAAGAGGAGGCCTTCGCCCCGACCCTGTTCGACCTGGGGGAGGGTGTTTCCCCGCCCGCGGAAGACTCGTCTGAATCGGCGGACGTCCCGGCTGTGCCGGCGGAACCGATTGAGGATCGGCCCGGAGAGGAAGAAGCCGCGGAAGAGGTTTGGGAAGACGTGGAAGAGAAGGTATGGGAGGAGCCCGGGGGACCTCCGGCCGAGGGGGAGCTCCCGTCCGAGGCCGGGGACGCGGACGAGTGGCTCGCCTTTGTATCCGGGTCGCCGGGGGCGGCGGCCGGGGAGGAGCCGGAGACCGTAACGCCGCCGGAGGGGGAGGAGACGGCCCGCGTGGGGGAGGATCTGCCGGCCGGCGGCCGGCGGGGTTTGCGCTGGTGGCCTCTCGGCCGCCGCCGGGCGCCGGAGGAAACGCAGGGTGGGCCGGAAGAGCCGGGGGCCGCTGCCGCGAGGGAATGGCCTGAGGAGCCCCTGCCTCCGCCCTGGTCGCCGGACCTGGGGTGGGGCGAAGATCGGGCGGTTCCCATCCCGGTGGTCCCGGGCCCCGGGCCGGAGGAAGCCTCGGGAAGCGAGCCGGAGGA
>CAZJRF010000077.1:0-6510 GCA_964548475.1 uncultured Acidimicrobiia bacterium | reverse complement strand
CGCCTCCGTGGACGCCGCAGGCCGACCTGGATCGGGCGGTCGCCGTCCCGGTGGTCCCGGGCCCCGGGCCGGAGGAAGCCTCGGGAAGCGAGCCGGAGGAGGCGGGTGAGCCGTCGTTGGAGGAACCTGCTGGTGAGCCGATGCCGCCTCCGTGGACGCCGCAGGCCGACCTGGATCGGGCGGTCGCCGTCCCGGTGGTGCCGGGGCCCGCGCCGGGGGAGGGCCCGGGAAGCGAGCCGGAGGAGGCCGGGCGGGTTCAGGAGGAGTGGCCCGAGGAGGAGTGGGCAGCGGAGCCGGCCGAGGCAGGTCCGTTCGAGGGGGAGGAGTGGCCCGCTCCCGGCGAGCCGCTCCCCGCTGCCCAGCGTGCGGAGGAGACCGGGCAAGGCGGGGCCGTCCCCGGCCCTTCCGCCGAGGAGGAGGCCGAAGAGGAGGCGTGGGCGGAGTTCGCAGGGTGGGAGGCGCCTGCTGCCGGAGGGCCCCTGCCGGAGGAGGGTGGGGAGGCGCCGCCGTTGGAACCCGGGACGACCGGTGCGCCCACGGTGGAGGTGCCCGCCCCTGCGCTGTTCGACTTCTCCCGGCCGGCTGCACCAGGAGACTTGATCGGCGGGAAGATGCTCGCCGGGGCGGTGACCGCCGAGCATCGTCATCTGGCCGAGGAGATGGCGGCGGCCGACACCGCCGAGGCGCAGCTGCAGGCCCTCTCCGCCCCCATGCCCGGCCTGGAGTCGGGTGTGGTCGGTTTCGAGGACGTCGTACATCTGGGCGCCGGGGAGGAGATGGCAGAGGCGGCCCGCTCGGATCTGCCGGTCCGGGTCGTCACCGGCCTGGTGCTGGTGGGCATCCTGCTGGGAAGCCTGTGGGTGGGGGGAGAGCTCCTGGCCGTCCTGGTCGGGATACTGGCCCTGCTCGCCCTGGCCGAGTTCTACGGGACGCTGCGACGCACCGGTTATGCGCCCCTGTCCGTCTTCGGCTTCCTCGGCGCGATCGGGCTGCTGGTGGGCACCTGGTTCCTCGGCCTGGTGGCGATCCCGGTGGCAGCGAGCGGGATCATCGTGGTCTGCTTCTTCTACTACAGCTTTGCCGCCCGGCGGCGGGAGCCCTTCACCAACGGGAGCCTCACCTTGCTCGGCGCGCTCTGGATCCCGGGCACGCTGGCCTTCGCCTTCCCCATCGCCGCCGCCCCGGGCTTCCGGGTGCTCATCCTGGCGGCGGCTGCCACCGTCATCGCCACCGACGTGGGGGCCTTCTTCGCCGGGCGTTCCTGGGGCTCGCGGCCGCTGGCGCCGGTGCTCTCTCCCCACAAGACGGTGGAGGGCCTGGCGGGAGGAGTGGTGCTCGGCATTGCGGTAGCGGTGGTGATCGGTCACTTCCTGGAGCCGCTGAGCATCCGCACCGGGGCTGCTCTGGGCCTGGTGGTAGCGGTCATGGCGCCGCTGGGCGACCTGGCCGAGTCGATGCTGAAGCGGAGCCTGGGGGTGAAGGACATGGGGTCCATCCTTCCCGGGCACGGCGGCATCCTCGACCGCGTCGATGTGTTCCTGTTCGTGCTGCCGGCGGTATGGGTCCTGTACGAGACGCTGGGGCTGCTGCGCTGAGGCCCCTGGTCGTCCTGGGAGCTACCGGCTCCGTCGGCCGCCAGGCCCTCGACGTGGCCCGGCGCCTGGGCATGGAAGTGCGCGGCCTGGCCGCCCGTCGCGGCTCGCCGGCCCTACTGGCCCTGGCCGCCCGTCATCGCCCGGAGCAGGTGGCGGTGGCCGCTCCCACTCCCCGGGCGCAACGGCTCAGCATCGAGGCGCTCGGGCGCCGGGCTTCCTTCGGGTCGGAGGCCATCACCGATCTCGCGTCCCTGCCGGGGTGCATTGTGCTCAACGGCATCGTGGGGGTGGCCGGGTTGCCCGCCTCGCTGGCCGCCCTCGAGGCCGGGAACCGGCTGGCGCTGGCTAACAAGGAGAGCCTGGTGGCCGGAGGCCCGCTGATGGCCGAGGCGCAGCGGCGCGGCGGAGGGGAGCTGCTGCCCGTGGACTCCGAGCATTCCGCGCTGTTCCAGTGCCTGGCCGGGGAGGACCCGGCCGCGGTGCGCCGCATCCTGGTCTCGGCCTCGGGCGGTCCCTTCCGCGGCCGGACCCGGCGACAGCTGGCACGGGCGATGGTGGCCGAGGCGCTAGCCCATCCCACCTGGCGCATGGGCCGGCGGATCACCATCGACTCGGCCACTCTCATGAACAAGGCTTTCGAGGTGATCGAGGCGCACCATCTGTTTCATGTGCCCTACGAGGGCATCGAGGTAGTCATCCACCCCCAGAGCGTGGTGCACAGCCTGGTGGAGTTCGTCGACGGCTCGCTGAAGGCGCAGCTGGGCTTCCCCGACATGCGGGTGCCCATCCAATACGCCCTCACCTACCCGGAGCGCATTGAGGGACCGCTGCCCGTTTTCGACCTCGCCGGCCGCAGCCTCACCTTCGAGCGCCCCGACCCGGAGGCCTTCCCATGCCTGCGCCTCGGTTACGAGGCCGGCCGGGCGGGAGGCTCGGCGCCGGTGGTGCTCAACGCGGCCGACGAGGTGGCGGTGCGGGCCTTCCTGGCCGGCCGCCTGGGCTTCAACGGCATCCCGGAGGTGGTGGAGCGGGTCCTGCAGGCGGCGGCGGTGCGCCCGTTGGAGGGCCTGGCCGATCTGCTGGCGGTGGACGCGGAGGCCCGGGCGGTGGCGTCGGCTGCCGTGCGAGCGGCCCGCTAGGGTCGATCGGGCGGTAGCGTGGTTCCCCAGATGCGGAGCGGGCACCTATGAGCGGCGGCCTCCTGGTGGTGATCGGGATCATCGTCATGGTCATGGTCCACGAGACGGGCCACTTCCTAGCGGCTCGTGCGGTGGGGATGAAGGTCACCGAATTCTTCTTCGGCTTCGGGCCGCGCTTATGGTCCACCCGGCGCGGGGAGACCGAGTACGGCGTCAAGGCTCTGCCCCTCGGCGGTTACGTGCGCATCACCGGCATGAACCTGCTCGAGGAGGTGGCCCCGGAGGACGAGGGACGGACCTATCGGGAGAAGCCGTTCTGGGCGAAGTCGCTGGTGGTGCTGGCCGGGTCGGCCACCCACTTCCCCCTGGCGTTCTTGCTCTTCTACGCCGTGATCTCCAGCGTTGGGCTGCCGGAGACCACCACCACCGTGGGCCGGGTGCAGGAGGCCTATGAGGGAGTCCCCACCCCGGCGTCGCAGGCCGGCCTGCTGGTGGGAGATACGCTGGTGGCTCTCGACGGCACGCCCACCCCCGAGTGGGACGACCTGGTCGATGCCATCACGGCCCATCCGGGGGATGCGGTCACCCTGCAGGTGGACCGGGCGGGCGAGGTGCTGGTCTTCGACGTCGAGCTGATGTCGGTGGACGACGGGGCCGGCGGCCAACGCGGCTATCTGGGGATCGTCTCGGACACCAGGAACGAGCGGGCGGGGCCCATCGCGGGGCTGGGGCAGGCAGGCCGCCTGGTGGGCGAAGCAACCGTGGCCAGCGGTCGGGGGCTGTGGGAACTGGTCATCGGCGTGCCCCGGCTGCTGGGGGCGGTGTTCGGCGGCGACCTGGACGAGGTGGGTGACAGCCGCCCGGTGAGCCCCATCGGCCTGGTCAACGTCGCCGGCGATCTCGGCGTGTCGGGCGCCTTGCTGCTGGTGGCCCAGGTGGCCATCTTCGTTGGCGTGCTCAACGCCGTCCCTCTGTATCCCCTCGACGGGGGGCACTTCGTGGTCGCCCTCTATGGGAAGCTGAGGGGCCGGCCGGCCGACGTCCGCAAGCTGATGCCGGTGGCGGCGATGGTGGTGGTCTTCCTGGTGATCCTCGGCCTCCTCGCTGTGTACCTGGACATCGCCAATCCCCTGGACTTCGGGTGACCACGCCCCGGCGGCCCACGCGCCGCCTGATGCTGGGCAGCGTCCCGGTGGGCGGGGGAGCCCCGGTCACCGTGCAGTCGATGACCACCACCCGGACCTCCGATGCCGAGGCCACTCTTTCCCAGGTCTACGCCCTGGCCGGGGCGGGGGCCGACATCGTGCGGGTGACGTGCAACGACCGGGAGGCGGCCCGGGCGCTGGCCGAGATCGTGTCCCGTTCGCCGGTGCCCATCGTGGCCGACATCCACTTCCAGCATCGGCTGGCCCTGGCCGCGCTCGAGGCGGGGGTGGCGGGGCTGCGACTGAACCCGGGGAATATCCGCCGGCCGGAGCACGTGCGGACGGTGGCGGTCGCGGCCGCCGAGCGGCGGGTCCCCATTCGCGTCGGGGTCAACGCCGGATCGCTGGACAGGGACCTGCTCGACCGTTATGGGGGGCCGGTTCCCGTGGCGCTGGTCGAGTCGGCCCTGCACGAGGTGCGGTTGCTGGAAGAGGCGGGCCTGGCCGCCATCAAGGTCTCGGTGAAGCACTCCGACGTGCCGTCCATGGTGGAGGCCTACCGATTGCTTGCCGAGCGCACCGAGCACCCCCTCCACCTGGGGGTCACCGAAGCCGGCCCGCCGCCCGCCGGCCTCATCAAGTCGGTGGCGGGCATTGCCGCCCTGCTCCTGGAGGGCATCGGAGACACCATCCGCTTCTCGCTCACCGCCGACCCGGTGGAGGAGGCGCAGGCGGGACGGCGGCTGCTCGAGGTGCTCGGCCTTCGGGAGCGGCGCGGCCTGGACCTGGTGGCATGCCCGTCCTGCGGGCGGGCGGAGGTCGACGTCATCGGCCTGGCCGGCGAGGTGGAGCGGCGCCTGGAGGCGGAGGGCCTGTCGTTGCAGGTGGCGGTCATGGGCTGCGTGGTGAACGGCCCCGGCGAGGCCCGCCAGGCTGATCTGGGCATTGCCGCCGGGCGGGGGAAGGGCCACCTGTTCGTCCGGGGTCGGGTGGTGCGGGTGGTCCCCGAGGCGGAGATCGTCGAGGCGCTGGTGGAGGAGGCACGGCGCTTGGCCGCCGGGCGGGCGGGCGCCCCGCCGGGCGCCTGAGACCGGACCGCTATCCTGCGCCGGTCGTCCTCCAGGAGCCCTCGTGCGCTGGTCCCAGGCCTTCATACCGACTCTCCGGCAGGATCCGGCCGACGCGGAAGCGGCCAGCCACCGGCTGTTGGTGCGGGGCGGCTTCATCCGCCAGCTGATGGCCGGGTCCTACTCACTGCTGCCCCTGGGGCAGCGGGTGGCCAACAAGATCGCGGCGATCATCCGCGAGGAGATGGATCGCATCGGCGGTCAGGAGTTCTTGCTGCCGGTGGTCCATCCCGGAGAGATCTGGAAGCGCACGGGGCGCTGGGACGACATCGAGGGGATCCTGGTCAAGTTCAAGGACCGGCGGGGGACCGACCTGCTGCTGGCCATCACCCACGAGGAGATCTTCGCCCTGCTCGCCGGCGAGATGTCCTCCTACCGGGAGCTGCCCCAGCTCTGGTACCACCTGCAGACCAAGTTCCGCGACGAGCCCCGGCCCAAGGCGGGCCTGCTGCGGGTACGGGAGTTCACCATGAAGGACTCCTACTCCTTCGACATCGACCAGGCCGGCCTCGATCGCCAGTTCGAAAACCATCACGCCGCCTACACCCGCATCTTCCGGCGGACCGGGCTGGAGACGATCCCGGTGGAGGCCTCCTCCGGCGTGATGGGGGGGACGGAGTCGGTGGAGTTCATGGTCCCCAGCCTGGCGGGGGAGGATTTCATCGCCCTGTGCCGCGGCTGCGGGTATGCCGCCAACCTGGAGCGGGCCACCTCGGTGCCCGCGCCGGTGGAGGATGAGGCCTGGGACGGCCCGCCCGAGCGGCTCGCCACCCCCGGGGTGCGCACCATCGCCGGCCTGGCCGAATACGGGGACTTCGCCGCCGCCGAGCGCCAGATCAAGACGATGGCGTACGTCGTCGGGGGCCGCCTCACCCTGGTGCTGGTGCGGGGGGACCACGAGGTCATGGAGCAAAAGCTCATCGATGGGATGGGGACCTCCAACGTGCGGCCCGGTCACCCCGACGAGATACGCGAGGCCCTCGGCGCCCTGCCCGGGAGCCTGGGCGCGGTGGGCGTGGCCAACTGCCCGGTGATTGCCGACCCGGCCTTGCGCGGACGGCGCAACATGGTCACCGGGGCCAACGAGGACGACTGGCATCTGCGTGGGGTCGACGTGGAGCGGGACATCAGCGCGCAGCGCTGGCTCGACGTGCGCCGGGTCAACCCCGGGGAGGGCTGCCCCGCCTGCGGTCGGCCCCTGGAGGTGCTGCCGGCCATCGAGGTGGGCCACATCTTCAAGCTGGGCACCAAGTACAGCGAAGCGGTGGGAGCCCGGGTGCTGGACGAGGAGGGCCGGGAGCGGCCCATCGTCATGGGGTCCTACGGCATCGGAATTGGCCGGCACATGGCGGCGGTGGTGGAAGCGCACCACGACGAGGCGGGGATCGCCTGGCCGGTGAGCGTGGCCCCTTACGAGGCGGTGGTCACCATCGTCGGCAGCGAGCCGGCGACGGCGGCGGCCGCCGAGGACATCTACCGGGCTTTGCTGGAGCGGGGCGTGGAG
>CAZJRF010000076.1:0-9654 GCA_964548475.1 uncultured Acidimicrobiia bacterium | reverse complement strand
CAGGCTGTCGGGTGGCAACTTGGCCTCGTGGCGGTAGCCGTCCTCGGGGACCGCTTCCTCCCGTCCCAGTGCCTGCAGGTAGCGAGCCTCCAGACTGGCGGCGAAGCGGCCCATCTGCGCCCCGGCGTCGTTGTAGTAGTACTCCCGCTCCACCGGATGCCCCACGTACTCGAGCACCCGGCAGAGCACGTCCCCCACCACGCCGCCCCGCCCGTGGCCGATGTGCAGCGGACCGTTGGGGTTGGTCGAGACGAACTCCACCTGGATCCGCTCACCGGCTCCCGCCTGCGAGCGGGCGTGGTCCGGCCCTCCCCGGGCCACCCGCTCCAGCACCTCCCGGTACCACGAGGGAGCCAGGGTGAAGTTGACGAACCCGGGGCCCGCCACCTCGGCTCGCTCCAGGTGCGGCACGGGCGGCAAGTGGCGGACGATGAGGGCGGCCACCTCGGCGGGGGGGCGCCGGGCGGTCCGGGCGGCGACGAGAGCCGCGTTGGTGGCCCAGTCACCGTGGCGACGGTCGCGGGGGCGCTCCACCCCGAAGGCCAGACCCTCGAGGCCGGGCAGGTCGCCGGCGGCGGCGGCAGCAGCCAGAGACTGCACTACGGCCCGGTGAATGGTTTCGGGGAACACGGTGGGGGCGCATCGTAGCCCCGGGAGCGCGCCCGTCCCCTTGGTACAATCTCCCCGGCGCCCTCGTAGCTCAGGGGATAGAGCACCGGCCTCCGGAGCCGGGTGCGTGGGTTCGAATCCCGCCGAGGGCACTGCTCAGAAGAGGGCGCGCGCCATCGCGGCCCAGCCGATCTCCCGGCCGATCACGAAGGAGTCCATGCAGATCCCCACCGACCAGTGGAGCAGGACGCCCCAGAGGAACGAGCGGGATCGCAACGCCAGGTAGCCGAGCATCGCGCCGGCAACAATGGCGGCGAAGGTCTCCGGCATGGGCTTGCCGAAGTGGATCATCACGTAGGGGATAACCATCACCGGCACCGCGTTCCACCCCAGGCGCGGCCACAGCCCAAACAGCAGGAACCCCCGGAAGAAGGCCTCCACCCCAAGGAACTGCAGCCCGTAGAACAGCTGGAAGCCCCAGAAGTGCCAGCCCCCGGCCACCGCCCCGGCGTAGAAGGGGTACTTGCGCTGGAAGGAACCCAGCGCCGAAGCAGCGAAGAGCACCGGGATCATCACCGCCAGGAAGACCACGTAGGGCCAGATGTGGTGCCAATCGAGCGGGAAGCGCCATCCCCACTCCCGGGGCGACTCCCGCAGCACGACCACCACCACCGCCAGCGGCACGAGCACCCGCAGCACCAGTGAGCAGACGCCCCAGTACTGGTAGGGCAGCAGGTCAAAATAGGGGCGGTAGCCCTCCCCCATGGCCTCCCCCAGCCAGGTGTGCAGGGCGGTTCCCCGGAAGCTGACGGGGAGCGCCCAGTACTCGAACACCACCAGCAGCACCACCGTCACGGCGAAGACCACCACCGTGCGCCGGTCCGGGCGCGTCGCCCCGCCGGCAGGCTCGGGGAGACAGGGTTCTTGCTGGGCCACGACGCTCCCGGGCGGGGCGGCAAACGCTAGCCGGGCACCGGGTGGCCCGGTCGCACTCAGCCCCGCAGGTGCTCCCTGAGCTCCCGGCGGTTGGCGTCGGCGATTTGGCGGGCCCGCACCTGGGCCGCGAACAGGAGCCCGACCAGCGAGCCCACTCCGGTGACGACGGCGGTGACGGTCAGCACGGGCTCTGCCGCCCGGGCGTCGTCCAACACGGGCCGGCGCTCGAGGCAGAGCCGGGCCGCTGCCGGGCCGGGGGGGTCATCATCCGCCCAGCTCCTCCCGGACCAGGCGGCTCACCAGCGCCCCGTCGAGGGAGCCCGCACCGGCCTTCATCACCTGCCCGATAACCCGTCCCGCCATCCTGGGGTCGGTCGCTTCCAGTTCGACGATGGCCGCCCGCACCAGGGCCCGGGTGGCTTCCTCGTCAAGGGTCCGCGGCAGCCAGCGCTGCAGGTACTCGATCTCGAACGCGAGTTTCTCTGCCTGCGGCCGGCCGCGCTCACCGGCCGCCTCGAACTCCAGGCGCGCTTTGTCCATCTTCTTCACATAGGAGCCGATGACCCGCTGGTAGAGGCCGTCGTCCGCCTTGCCGCTGAATCCCGGCTCGGTGCGAGCGCGGGCCACCTCGGTCTCGACTTGTCTGATCACATCCATGCGCCGCCGGTCGCGGGCGCGCATGGCATCCCGGAGTTCTGCGGAGAGCTCTTCATGTATGGGCATTGTTCTTCACGATACCGCGGCCGGGGCCAACCCGCCGGCCATTCCTGGGAAGCGCTTTCAGGATCCCTTGACGATCCCCCGCCCGACCCCTATCGTGGTGGCGGCTGCTTGTGAACACCTTCACATTGCATCCCGTGTAATGGAGAAAAGAAGCCGATCTTGATCACTCTTACCGTCACCGATTGGCGCGACGCCGCCGCTTGCCGGGACTCTGAGCCCAACCTCTTCTTCCCCATCGGATCCACCGGGCCCGCCGTGGACCAGATCGATGCCGCCAAGGCGATCTGCCTCGAATGCTCGGTACGCGAGGAATGCCTGACCTACGCGCTGGAGACCAACCAGGAAGCCGGTGTGTGGGGGGGGTATGCCGAGGATGAGCGCCGGCGGTTGCGCAAGCGTTGGCTCGCCGAGCGGCGCCGCCGCGCCTGCTGAGACCCGCGCGCCCACCTCCGGGGCACAACCCCGGAGTGATCACTCTTTCCCGAAGCCGACCTTCGTCGACTTGTCTGCCTCCACATCGAGGTAGGCGATCTTGTCCACGACCAGACCGTGGCGCCGCCCCTCCTCATCGGTAACCCAGAGGATCTTCTCCCCCTCCTCCACAGCCCGGCGGAAAGCGCCGAGCAACTCCTCGGCATCTTCGACCTCGAAGTCCAGCTCCCGGGCGCTCATGGTCATCCCGATCCTCACCCGCACTTGCGCCTCCTCCTGATCATTCCACGCGTAGCTCGGGCCGCCGTCGTGCGCGCGGGCCGGTCCCGGCCAGGCGGGCGGCGATCTCATCAAACGCGGCCGCCGCCTCCGAGCCCGGGACCGCCACGGCCGCCGGCTCCCCACGATCGGCCCCCTCTCGCAAAGCCGGCACCAGCGGCACCCGCCCCAGCAGGGCCACTCCCAACTCGTCGGCCAGGGCCTGCCCGCCCCCGGCTCCAAAGATCTCGTAGCGACGGCCGTCGTCGCCCGTGAACCAGGACATGTTCTCCACCACCCCCGCCACCTGCTGGCCCATCTTGCCCACCATCAGGGCCGCCCGGCGGGCCACCCGCTGAGCAGTGGGCTGTGGGGTGGTCACCACCACCGTCACCGCCTCCGGCATGAACTGGGACACCGAGATCGCCACGTCTCCCGTACCCGGGGGCAGGTCCAGCAGCAGGAACTCGGGTTCGTCCCAGAACACGTCGTTAAGGAACTGCTCGAGTGCCTTGTGGAGGAGAGGGCCCCGCCAGATCACCGCCTCGTCGGGCGGGACGAAAAAGTCCATGGAAATGACCCGTACCCCGTGCGCGACGGCCGGCACGATGAGCCCGCCCAACACCAGCGGAGGCTCGGACACGCCCAGCATGCGCGGGATGGAGAAGCCCCAGACGTCGGCATCGAGCACCGCCACGTCGCGCCCCTGCCGGGCCAGAGCCACGGCGGTGTTGACGGTCACCGAGGACTTGCCTACTCCCCCTTTGCCCGAAGCAATGCAGATGACTGTGGTACGCGAACCGTCGCCGCCGGGACGGGAGGGGCGCTCCGCCCGGAGCCGGGCGGCCAGAGCTTCCTGGGCGGCGGCGTCCATGGGCACCGCCTCCACCACGACCTCCGCCACTCCCGCCGCCCGAGCCGCTTCGCTTGCGGCGGATTCGACCTCAGCCAGCGGCCACTGCGGCTCGGGCACCGCCAGCTCCAGCAGCCAGCGCTCCTCCGGGCCGGCCGACAGCCTCCGGATGAGATCGAGATCGTCGAGGGTGCGCCGCAGGCGCGGCTCGGTAACGGCGCCGACGGCCCGGCGCACGGCATTCTGATCGGGCATGAGCCTCCCGGGAAGGATCCACAGGCAGACTAGCGACGGGGTTTCCCCTACTCTGTCGCTCATGGGCGCCGACGATTTCGACCGGGACTTTGGGCGTCTCAGCGGAGCTCTCGGAGACGCCACCCGGCGGGGCATCTACCTGACCATACGCGACTCCGAGCAGCCGCTGACCGCCGCCCACATCGCCCGGCTCTTCGACATCCACCCCAACGTCGCCCGCCACCACCTCGATCGCCTGGTTGTCGAGGGTTACCTGAAGGTCAGCGACCCGCCCGCCTCCCGCCCGGTGAGCGCCGGGCGGCCTCCCCGCGCCTTCGAGGCCACCGACGCCGACGTGGCGGTGGCCTACCCCGTCCGCCGGCACGATCTGCTCGCCGAGCTGCTGGTGCGGATGGTAAGGCGCCTCGCCCCCGAGGAAGCCGGCCGGGTAGCCGAAGAGGTGGGACGGGAGTACGGCGCGGAGTTGGCCGAAGCCATGGACATCAGCTCCTCGGAGCGATTCCCCGAAGCCCTCGCCGCGGTGGCCGAGGCCATGACGGGCGCCGGCATCGAGGTCACCGCCGACCTCGCGCACCAGAGGCTCATGCGGGGGCACTGCCCCTTCGGACACGCGGCCGGCAACCACGCCGACATCGTGTGCCGGCTGGACCTCGGGATCGTCCAGGGCCTCATGGAGGCGGCCGGCGGGAAGGTCGAAGACCTGGTGATCACCTCTCGCCGCCACCCCGGGCGGTCCTGTCTCGAATCCTGAGCCGGCCCGACCAGCCGCAGTCTTCGTCGACGCCTCACAGGCCGGGGCAGCCCCGCCGCAGGAGCACCCGGCGCAGGGCGGCGACCACCTCCGGGTCGTAGTCGTAGGCGGCTCCGCGATGGAGCATCTCCAGGGCATCCACCGGGTCGGCCCCCGACCCGACCGCACTATCGTAAGCAGCCGCCACCTTCACCGCCTGTGCTGAGAGAGGCAGTGCCGGATCGCGCTCCTCGCCCGGCCGGCGATAGGGCCGGCACGACTGGCCGAGGATGGTCGCTACCGGCTGCAGGGCCGGGGCCTCGGCCACGATGGCCGCGCTCCATTCGGCCACGTCCCTCGCCGCCCCCTCTCCCCCGGCCGGCCGCGCCGACCCCACCAACACCACCCGGCCGATGTCGGCCAGCAGCGCGGCATGCTCCACTCGACGGGTCTCGGCCGGCGACAGGCCCAGCTCGCCGCCGACGGCCACCGCCAGGTCGGCGGATCCCTCGGCGTGGCCGGGAAGGCCGAAGCCTCCCACCTCCGGTACCCGCCCCAGAGCCCGGATCGTCTGCTCGTAGGTAGCGGCGGTGGTCGCCAGACGAGTGAAGGCCAGGTGGCTGAAGGCATAGGGCAGAGCGGCGAGCAACACTGCCCACCAACCCATGGAATCCCGGGTCAAACCGTACAACGCCCCGGCGCTGATCAGTACCACGTAGGCGGGCCAGTCGGTGAGCGCCGTGCGCCACAGGAAGCCGGCGCCGAAGTGCCGGCGCATCTCGGTCCAGCCGGTGCGCGCTCCTGAGGAGGCCAGGTGCCAGGCCCCGCCGGCCGGCACCAGCATGGCCAGTTGAGCCCAGGCGCCGTCCACCCCGGGGAACAGGGCTCGCAACCCCGCCAGCACCGCCGCGAAAGCCGTCAGTCCCGCCGCCTCCCCCGGCAGCACATCGGCCGATTCCTGCTGCCCAAAGCGCAGTCCCACCAGCAGCCACCCGAGCGGCAGACCCAGTGCCGCCCCGCACAGCACCGGCCACAGCGGGAGAGTGAGGGTAGCCGCCGCCGCCACTGCCGGGCTGAGGGGCTGGCGCCGTCCGCCCTCGGTGTGCACCGGGACGACATGCGCAAGGCCGAAAGCCGCCGCCACCGCGAGGGTGGGCAGCAGCTCCCCCTTGGCCAGCGCCAATCCCAGGCCGCAGGCGGCGCCGGCTGCGGCGAGGCCCCAGCGAAGCAGGCGACGGCTAAGCACGGACGACACGCTCCTTCACCAGGCGCTCCACCTCCGCGGCGCTGGCCGCATCGGGTGACCCGTACACCTCGCCCCGGTCGGTGATGGTGCCGATCAGCGCCTCCACCACCTCGCTCCCCAGGGCGGCGGAGCGCTCACGCAACCGGGTGAAGGCCTCCGACTGGGTGACGGCCGCCCGGTAGGAGCGGGTGCTGGTCATGCCGTCGAAGGCGGCGGCGGCGGCCAGCACCCGGGCCTCCGGCCGGCCTTCGCCGCCGGCGGCCGCCCGGTGATACTCGTCGAGTATCTCCACCACCGGCGCCAGCACCTTGATGCCGGCCAGCAGATCCTCTACCAGGCGCATGTGCCGTACCAAGACGGCCTGCTCCTCCTCGTCGAGGGGACCGGTGCTGTGTACCAGCTCGGGCGGCGCGGCCAGCTTGCCCACGTCGTGGAGCAGGGCCGCCCAGCGCAGCCGCTCCATCTGCTCGGGGCTCATGTTCAGCCTCCGACCGGTGGCCGCCGCGAAGTAGGCCACCCGATCGGTGTGGCCGCGGGTGTAGGGATCGAGGGCCTCCACCGCCTTCACAAACCCCTGCACGGTGTCCAGGTGGGCACGCCGCAGGCGGGCGTACGAGGCAAACCCGGCGTGGCCGGCCACGAAAGTCAGACCCACCAGCGGGAGCACCACCGGGCCCGCCAGCAGGTAGGCCATCCCGCACAGGGCCCCCAGCACGGCCAGGAGGGCCATGGCCACGTGCTGGGAGACCATCCTCGACCAGGGTTGCAGTTCGCGCTCGGGGTAGAAGCGGCGCGTCATGAACGCCACCAGTCGGAAGTTGACCCAGTCATGGGCCAGGGCTGCCGGCACCGCGGCGGCCAGCACCCGCGAGATGTCCCCAGCGGTCAGCGGCCCGCCGGGGAGCAAGAGAGCAAGCAACCCGGCGCCCACGGTGGTGGAGACCACCAGCTGCCCGAAGTTGGCCACCGGCAGCTGCCAGCGCCGCAACCGCAGATAGGACGGGTGCAGAACGGCCAGAGCGGCCATGACGGCTGCCGCCAGCACCCCGCTGTCCCGGCCCATTGCCACCACCGCGCCGAAGGCGACCATCACTGCGGAGCTGATCAGCAGCCGCTCGCTTACCTCGACCGCCGAGTACTCCAGCGCCACGTAGGCGGCGGCGAGGACCCCCCACAGCCAGAGAGGACGGGGAACCGACTGCACGAGCATGAGCACGCTCAGCGCAACGGCGCCGGCGGCGGCCATCGCCAGCGCCAGCAGGCTGTTCCGGCGATTTCGTGCTCGTGTGCTCATGGGTAGCGGGCGCCCGGGCCCTAAATCAGCCGATCCTCCAGTTCACAGGAGGGCCGGCAGGCAAGGCGGTCTTTCTTCACCTGTACGGTCGACCGTCGGGTTCACCTACCGACTCCCTTCCTCGGGACTCGACGCCGGCGCTGTTCCGGCGGCGGCGGTCCGCTCCGCTGTTCCGTCGGGCTCTGTCTGTAGGTTGACCCGGGCTGCCCTCCTCCGGGCACGGCCTCTCGTGCAAGTGACACATCGGCACGCATGCGGCCGACCTTCACCCCGACGAGGGCACCGTTCCCGATCGCTACCCAGACCGGTCCGTACCGGCCGGGGCCACTGTATCCCCTGCTCCGGAGGCTTCCCAGGATCTCCATCCCGGCGGCCCGGGGGACCGCCCATCCTGCACGACACATCGTTGTCGCGGCGACTACGCTATGTGGTGGGGATACCGGGGAAGGCGGAGGAATGGAGTACCGGGAACTCGAGGAGACCCTCGCCCGTCTGCCTTCCGTGCACGCCGTGCGCGTGATCGGAGACCGCGAACGGATTCGCGAGATCCACGTGCTGGCCGCTCCCGAAAAGGCTGCCAAGCAGGTGGTGCGCGACGTGCAGACGCTGGTGCTCGCCCGCTTCGGCATAGACCTCGACCGCCGGCTCATCTCGGTGGTGCAGATCGGCCCCGACCGCCTTCCGCGCGACGAGGACCGCCCGGCCATCCTCGGGGTTCACGAGATCCCGGAGGGGGCTCGCACCACGGTGGCGGTCACGCTGCGCTGGCACGGCGAGGATTACCCGGGGACGGCCACCGGCCCGGCCGGCCCGTCGGCCCGCCTGCGGCTGGTGGGAGAGGCCACCTTGCGCTGCCTTGAGCGGATCATCGGCGACGAGGCCCTGGCCCTTGATGCGGTGGCGGCTCCCGACGTGGGCATGCGCCGGGTGGTGGTGGTAGTCGTCGTCGGCACCGGCCCTCGCGGCGAGGAGGTCGCCGTCGGCTCCGCCCTCAGCCGGGGGGACGATGCCCATTGCACCGTGCGAGCCGTCCTGGATGCCCTGAACCGTCGCATCGGCCGGCCAGACTGACCCGGCGGGTCCCGGCCCGGGCCACCCGCCCGCTATAGACTTATCCGCGGAGGCAACCGTGAAAGTAGTTCTGCGCATTGCGCTGTTGCTGATCGCCCTGGCGGCTGCGGCCGTCATCATCTCCCGGGTGGGCCGGCGGGAGCCGGCGACCCCGGAGGCCGGTCTCCCCGGCCGGCCCCCACCCGAGCCCGCCGCGGCGGCGCCGGCCGAGGTGGAGGACCTGGCCGAGGTGTCGGGCATAGGCCCTGTGTTTTCCTCCCGGCTGGCCGAAGCCGGCATCACCACCTTCGCCGGGCTGGCAGCCGCCGACCCGGCGGCCGTGGGCGACGCCACCGGGGTCACCCCCCGCCGGGCCGCCGACTGGATCGCCCAGGCCGCTGCTCTCGCCGCCCGTTGAGCGCCCGGTGCCCTACCTGGCGCATCCCGACGAGCTGGAGGCGCTGCTGCCCGGCGAGCCCCCCTACCGGGTAAGGCAGCTGCGCGACTGGCTGTATCGCACCCCGGTCCTCGAGCCCTCCGCCATGACCAACCTGCCCGGGGCCGTCCGCAGCCGGCTCGAGCCGCTGTGGCCCTTCCGCCTCGAGGCCGAGCAGTCCGACGATGCGGGCCGCACCGTCAAGTGGCTGATGCGGGCCCCCGACGGAGCCTCCTACGAGGCCGTGCTCATGGCCTACCCGGGCCGCACCACCCTGTGCCTGTCCAGCCAGGCCGGGTGTGCCATGGGATGCACGTTCTGCGCCACCGGCCAATTCGGCTTCGAGCGCCAACTGCTGGCCGGGGAGATGGTGGCCCAGGCCGCCTACGCCGCCGCCCGCCTGCGCCACCAGCCGTTGCCGGGGAGCCCGGGGCGCCTGGGGAACCTGGTGTTCATGGGAATGGGCGAGCCGCTGGCCAACTACGACCACCTGCGGGAGGCATTGCGCCGCTTGATCGAGGACATGGGCACCTCCGGCCGGGCGATCACGGTGTCCACCGTCGGGGTAGTTCCCGGCATGCGGCGCCTCGCCGAGGAGCCCTGGCCGGTGACGCTGGCCCTCAGCCTGCATGCCGCCGACGACGACCTGCGCAGCCGCCTGGTCCCCCTGAATCACCGCTATCCCATCGACGACCTGGTCTCCGCCGCCCGGTACTACGTGGAGAGGAAGGGCCGACGCCTGACGCTGGAGTGGACCCTGATTGCCGGGGTTAACGACACCCCGGAGCAAGCGCGCGGCCTGGCCTCCATCGCCGCCGAGTTGCGCGCTCAC
>CAZJRF010000075.1:0-9715 GCA_964548475.1 uncultured Acidimicrobiia bacterium | reverse complement strand
CGTGGCGACGGTGAGGGGCGCCCGGATACGCCCGAGCAGTTGGTCGAACAGGGCGGGGGCCGACCCGTAGTGCTCCCCGGCGGCGGCGTTCACCCGCCGCCACTCCTCCGACGGCCGGTCGGCGAGGCGCACTGCCACCGAGGGTGGGTCGGCCGGTAGGGCCCGGGTGCGCACCGACACCGGGGCGTCGAGGCGGTAGCCGGCCGCGACCAGGTAGTCGTCGAGATTGGGCGGGGTGGCGGTGGTGAGCTTGAAGGTGGGGGGCAGGCCGCGGGCCCGGTAGAAGGCTTCGGCGAAGGCCACCTTCTCGGCCAGGGGGAGGGTGCCCTGGGTCGCGACGGCCACCGAGTTCACCCGACGCCCGATGCCCGGCCCGGTGGCTCGCAGCAGCCAGCCGTCGCACGCCAGCACCTCGGCGGGGGGCCAGGCCCGGTCGCCCAGGTCCTCCAGTTGACGGATGTCGTCGTTACTGATCCCCACGACAGGCAAGTATGCCCCGCTCTGTGCTGGTGCGAGTGTCTCCCCCGCGGCGGCGGGGGAGAGTCATGGAAGGCGATTGATTCCCTCCCCCGCGGCGGCGGGGGAGGGTCAGGGTGGGGGCAAGAGGGCGCGACCCAGTTCTCTCGAGAGGGTTAGGGAGGGGGTTCGATTCCCTCCCCCATCGGAGCGGGGCAGGGTCAGGGGGTGGGAGTGGTCTGCTGAGGGAAGTGCTCTTCCAGTATCCGCCCGGCCGCCGGGGTGATCTCGTCCCAGAAGGCGTCGGGCGCCTTGGAGATGGTGACGAAGTCGGCGGTCATGAACACGCTGGTCACCCCGGGCAAGGCGAGCAGGGCGGCGGCCGCCGGATGCTCAACCGGCCGCCCGGCAATGAAGCTCAGCGGCTTCTCGAAGTACCCGCCCACCACGAACTTAAGCGCGTTCGGGTTCGGGGTGGGGTGGCAGGTGATTGGCACACGACTCTCAATGGACGCTTGAGGATGGTAGCGAGGTGCCTCGCCCTGACACGGATGAGCTGCATTGGTTCATGCGCTCGGCAGTGGCGACTGGTAGGGGATAAGTGGGCGACTCTGATGGTGTGGCCTGCGATGTGGCCAGCTATGTCGAAGTGTCATGGCCTGGCGAAGGTACAGAGGGCTTCTGGGCAGAGAGCCTGGATCCGCGCGTCGTGATCCTGTGGCCTTGTTGGCGAAGGGAGGCCAGGTCACGGCGGGTGGTGGCGACGCTCGTGCCGAGGCCAGCGGCAAGGTCGGCCACGGTCGGAACCGCACCCTGAGTCGCCGCTTCAGAGATCAGGCGCAGGAGGCGTCGGTGGCGCCGGGAGACAACTGACTGAGCGGCGAGGTCGTCGGGGCAGCACACGGTCCAGGTGACATGCACACGCTCACTGTCAGAGAGAGGTCGACCCTTGGGTGCATCCACGCGAGCAAGCTTCTGTTGAATCTTCCTGGGTTGCCGTTCAGCCCACACGCTCAGAACCTCTCGGTGGGCAGGGACGCGCGCCAGAGCGACCTCGCGGTCTTCATCAGGCAGGTCCCTGAGCAGTGAGTGCAGCTGACGATAAGCTCTGTCGACAAAGCGATCAGCTTCTGCCTGTCTGCCCAGAGATGATAGGGCTAGGCCGTGAGCGAAGAGAACGAGATGGGCGCCGTCGACACCTGTTTGCAGAGCTTCAATTGACTCCGTTGTGGCGCGCAAGGCCTCTTCAAGGTGGCCAATCGATATGAGAAGTCGTCCCCTCAGAGCCCTGACCGAGGTTGCGAGGTCGCGAAAGCCGAAGTTCGAGCAAAGTAGTAGTGCTGTATTTGCGCGGTGTAGGCCTCGGTCGGCGAGCTCAGCTTCAAGGTCGCAGCGTGCCCATTCTTTGAGAATTTGGGCCTCCATCCATGAATCTTGGGCTTGCCGAGCGCCATCTAGTGACTGCTGCAAATAGGCACCAGCTTCTTCAACCTTCCCGCCCCGATACCTTATGCTTCCAATTGTTGCCTGGCATTGCGCCTGGCCGCGTGGGTCCCCGATCTGCTGATATACGCTTAGAGCTTCACGCGAATCGCGCCCCGCTCCCTCGTCGTCACCGAGGAGGGAGTGTCTTAGCCATGCGGCATTGGACAACACAAGAGCCTGACCCCGGCGGTTCCCTATGGTGACGTACGTGTTCGCAGCTTGGGTGAAAGCTTGGATGGCAGTGTGGGGACGGTTCGTCATGGCCTGGAGGATTCCCAGATTCATCTGATAGACAGCCTCACCGTGGCGGTAGCCAATCTGTCGGCTTATCTCGATGGCTCGGACGATGGTTGTTTCGGCAAGGTTGGGTTCTCCCATTTCCATGCGGAGGGTGCCGAGTGTGCCCAACACCTCGGCCTGGCCACGCTCGTCATGCAATTCGGAGTAGAGGGCCAGTGCAGCGAGCAATTGCGGTTCAGCGTCCTCGAAACGTTGCAGATCTAGAAGGTTCTGACCCAGAGCATTGCGGGCATCTGCCTGCTGGCGCAGGTTTGCCCCTCGGAAGGTGGCGGCTTCTTCAAGGTAGATGACACCATCCGCGGCCCGGCCAACAAAGCAAGCGATCATTCCTAGTGTGCTCAAGGCAGCAACCACCCTGCCGTTGTCCCCTGTCGAGCGGGCCAGCTCGAGAGCCTGATGAGCTTCGGCCTCGGCTTCAACAAACCGATCCTGGTGAGCCAGCCACCAGGATCTGCGGCGACTCACAACGCTGATGGCGTCGGCGTCTGCAGTGCGGTGCATCCGATCAAGAGCGGTGCCCTGTTCATCTCGGCGAGCGAGGATGTCAAGAACCTCCTCCAGGCGAGCAGCGATACGAAACTCTCGTTCGGGTGGTCCTCCCACGCCGTCGATAGCGCTAAGTGCCTGGGCCAGGTGGTGTGCGGCTGTGTCGTATGCAGAAAGGGATATTGCGTGAGCGGCGGCCAGTTCTAAGTAGTGGGCCGCTCGATCCAGCATGTTGGCCGTGGAGAAATGGCGAGCAAGGAGCTCCACCTCAGTGGGACGATGGCGTTCTAGGGTGAGGGCAACGTTCTTGTGCAAGACGAGGCGTAGGCTCTCTGGCAGATCGCTGTAGAGCACGCGACCCAGAAGTGTATCGCCTAGCTGATAGCCGCCGGTCTTCTCGACGACCAGCCCCTTTCGTATCAGATCATCAAGCGCGGCTACCACGGCACCGTCCGAAACTCCGAGAGCGGCAATCATCTCCTCAAGAGCTAGATCCCCTGGATGGACGGCAAGTAGATTGGCCACCGCGCGCGAACTATCGGACAGCTTGCTGATTCGATCGCGGACCAGCTGCGCAACCGCTATAGTGAGAGGTAATCGTTCAGGGATTGCTCTGGATCTGTTCGTGTCTGTCGGCTCCTCCGGGGGTCCCGAATCTTGGACAGAGCGCAGTACTTCGATGATGAGAAGGGGTAGACCCCCAGTCTCCTGGTGTAGCCTAGTTGTGAGGTCGGTGTCGGCACTTGGCAGCCGCAGGCAGTGACGTATCAGCGCTTCGGTCTGATGGGCCGAAAATGGCGCTAGAGAGATGCGCGTGCTTGACAGCTGTTGGTCAAAGGAACGCAGCATGTTCCAGATAGCCGGCTCTTCTCTCGCCTGGCTCCGTTGATAGGTGACTACAAGCGCGATGCGGTGGGGTTCTGCCTGTGCCCCAAGGCGAGTAACCGCCTGGATCGTGTCTAGGTCGGCCAAATGCATGTCATCAAGCACCAGCATCAGAGGCGCTATGTCAGCCAGCGTCAGGAACGCCATGGCCACCGCCTCCATCATTAGCGTTCTCTCATCAGTGGGATGTAGATGGGAGGCAACGCGGGGATCTGATCGTTCAGGGAGGCTTAGGGTGGGGATCAGATAGGACAACGGCCTGCGCCAGATAGCAGCGAGGCGGTGCATCAGTTGTTGAGAGCGCAATGGAGTCAGGCCGCCAGTCAGCGCCTCGGCGAGCGGCGCATATGGTCTTCTGCTGTGATCGGTGGCGCTCCCCCAGAACACATCCATGCCGCGCCATCTGGCATCTTCTGTTGCCTCGCGGATCAGTCGGGTCTTGCCGACGCCGGCGTCACCCTCCACGAGAATGCATCCTCCGGAGCCTGCCAGAGTTGCATCTAGGCGCTGGCGGATTAGTGATCGCTCCCGTTCTCGCCCGACCAAGGGAACCTCGTCATCGCTCTCGGCGCAGGCAGTGGTGTGCCATGGCCGAGGACTCTCATCAGCGATGGCGCGTTCCCGAGCCGCGGCTTGCCGCAAATCGTCTGTCGCCTGGGAAGGCCGTGTGTCAAGTTCGTCGGCGAGGATCTGGCGACAACGCTCGTACTGGTGCAGTGCTTCGGCGTGGCGTCCCAGAAGGACCATGAGGCGCATGACACGTTGGTGAGCCTCCTCTCGAAAGGGTTCGTGCTGGGTGAGGGCGCGGGCGTACACCAGTGCAGCTTCGTAGTCACTGCGTCCCATCAGGAGATCGGTTAAGACTTCAAGAGCTCTGAGGAAGGACTCGCGCAAGTGTTCCCTGTCGAGCAACGCCCAGTCGTCATAGAAGCCGTCGAGGAGATCGCCTCGGTACAGATGCGCAGCGCTCTTCAGGAGTCTGACCCTCTCTGTCAGTCCGATATTGGCCGCACGGCTGGCCTCCTCAATAGCCTGCTCGAAATGCTCGACATCGAGCCATAGATCAGCATCAGGGTTGCAGCGAATTGCGTCCCCCGTCACAAGAACGAGTGGTCCCGCGAACTCCTCCAGGTCGCGAAGGCTGGCCCGTACCTGCCACAGGGCCTGGCTGAGGCGGCGACGGGCATGAGCATCGGGTAGGCGGGGCCAGAAGGTACCTGCGAGCAGTTCTCGCGAGTGTGGCCTGTCCCGATTCATGACCAGGAAGGCAAGAAGAGAGCGTGCGGCACGCAGAGGAAGCGGATCAAGCGGTACTCCACCGAGTCGCATCTCGAACCCGCCAAAGAGGCGGATCTCCAGGCTTGCCATGGGGACAACGTAGCGACCTAAGGGGTCGCAGGGGAGAGCTGGGGTGGCATCTCAGCTGTGCTGATCGCTGTCACGCTGTAGTCGTGAGAGGGTGTTGGTTGGTGTCCTGACGGCTTATGGCACCGACTCGCCCCTAGCCCGCTCTACCCTTCCTCACCTGTGACGGCCTCTGCTGACTCGGCCTCTTCCCCACCCTGGGGCACCCTGGCCCTGATCCTCAGCATCACCGCCGTGTCGCAGCTGACCTTTTCGGCGGTGCCGCCGGTGCTGCCCGAACTGGCCGTGGCCCTGCGGGTGTCGCGGGGGGCGATCGGGGTGGTGCAGGGGGTGGTGGCGGTGGCCGGCATCTTCCTCTCCGCCTACCTGGGCTACCTGGCCGACCGCTTCGGGCGGCGCACGGTGGTGCGGGCCGCCCTGCTCTTCTACGGGGCCTTCGGGGCGGCCTGCTTTGTCGCCAACAACTTCTGGCTGCTGCTGGGCCTGCGCCTGGTGCAGGGGGTGGGGGCCAGCCTGCTGATGAGCATCGGGGTGGTGCTCATCGGCGACTACTTCACCGGGGAGCGGCGGCGCTGGGCGATGGGCCTGAACGTGGGGGCCATCACCATCATGGGCACGGTGGCCCCCATCGCGGCCGGGGCCATCGGGGCGGGGGGCGCCTTCCGGCCTTTCCTGCTGTACCTGCTGGCCTTCCCGGTGTGGGTGGCGGCCGGGCGCCTGGCGGGCCCCGGCGACGACGTGCCCCCTGCCCGCCCCGCCGCCCACCTGCGCGACGCCCTCGGCTACCTGCGCCGCCACCGGCGACTGTCGGACTACCTGGGCATCCTGCCCCTGTCGATGATCACCCTGGCCGTGTACCTGGGCCTCACCTACTCGGTGGCCCCCCTGTTCCTGGAGAGCGAGTTCGGCCTCAACCCCACCCAGCGGGGCCTGCTGCTGGCAGTGGGGGTGGGCACCAGCGCCGTCGCCTCGCTGTCCTCGGGATGGGTGGCCACCCGCCTGCGCTCCGCCCGGGTGATCGCCGTCGGCCTGGTGCTGGAGGCGGCCGGCTTCACCGTGATCGCCCTGGCCCCCAGCCTGGGGATGGTGGCCCTGGGCCTGGTGCTGGTCGGCGCCGGCTACGGGTCGTTCACCCCGGTGCTGCAGACCTACGCCACCTCGGCGGGGGCGCCCCGACACCGGGGGGTGCTGGTGGGCACCTGGGTCACCGGCAACCGCATCGGCATGTTCGCCGGGCCCTGGGCAGCCACCGCCCTGGCGGGGGCCATCGGCGAGCAGGACTCCTACCTGGTAGGGGCGCTAATCGTGGGAGCGGTGGCGGTGGCCTGGGTGCCGGTGCGGAGGCTGGCCGCGAACCGGATGCGGTGAGGGGGTTGGCGGGTGCCGGGGTAACCCGGAACGGGCCCAACGTGGAGGACGCACCCCCTCCGTCCCGGGCCTGGGGTCCGGGCCACCTCCCCCTGAAGGGGAGGCACGAAGGAAGGGTCCAGTCGCGCCTCCTTGGCTTCCGTCTCCGCTGCTTCCGGCGGGTGGATCGCGCCCTTTTGCCCTTCCCCTCCGCCTCCTCCCGGCGGAGCCGGGAGGAGGGACCAGAGCGCCGTCCGCCTTCTTCCGGCGGAGCGGGGAGGAGGGGCCAGAGCCCTCTCCCTGGGCTTCTCCTGCGGTCGCAGAGGAGGGGATGGAGGCTCCTGCCCCGGCGCGTCGGGACCTGCTTGCATAGCGCCGAAGGTGTCCGTCGCGGGTCTCTGCGCCGAGCAGGAAGGGAAACGGCTCATGCGGGGCAACGTACCCACCGATTCAGGGACGATGGATTGCTTGCACCGCCCGCGCGCCCCGGGCCCTGCCACCTCTCCCGGGTTGCGGTCGTGGTCGGCCGATCATGGACGGGCCCGGCGGGGAAGCCGGGGCCGGCCGCTGGCGGCCCTCCTGCTGGTGATCGGGTCGCTGGTCGGGTGCAGCAACGAGTCGGTGTTCGACCAGTACTCCGGGTCCTCGGCCGGCAGCCAGACCACGAGTACCACAGCTCCCGCGAGCACCACCACCCTCGCCGGCACCACCACCAGCACCACCACGACCACCGCCCCGCCGCCGACCACCACCACCACGACCACCACCATCCCGCCCCGGGTCTCCGCCGCCGGCACCTGGACGGTGATGGTCTACGCCATGCTCGACAACAACCTCGACGATTACTGGCAGTTCGAGGACTTCCGCGAAATGCGGGCGGTCACCGCCGAAGTCCCCGACCTCCGCTTCGTGGCCCTCGTCGACCGCTCCGCCGGCCACTCCTCGGAACCGCTCGGGCGCCTCGACGACTGGACCACGGCCAAGCTGATCGACATCTCCGGCCGCCGCTTCGCCGAGATCGACGACTGGGGAGAGAGCGACCTGGGCCATCCGTCGACGCTGGCGGACTTCGTGCAGGCCGCCGCCGCTCACGCCCCCGCCGACCACTACGCCCTGGTCATCAAAGACCACGGAGGGGGGATGCTGGTCGGGCCCGACGAGGTGCCCAACAACACCGTGTTGTGGAACTCGGAGATAGCCGACGCGCTCGCCGCCGGCCTCGAATCGTCGGGGATCGGCACCTTCGACCTGATCGCCTTCGACACCTGCCTGATGGGCTCGCTGGAGGCGGCGTGGGCCGTGCAGCCCTTCGCGGCGTACATGATCGGCTCCGAGGACATCTCCTACTCGAGCGCCTTCTACTACGCCGGCTTCGACTACCTGGCCACGGCCGGCGACCCCACGGTGGAAGGGCTGGGCCGGTGGCTGCTGTCCAACCACGTCGACTTCATGGTGGAAGAGGTGGGCATCGACGGCGGCACCCTGTCGCTTCTGGACCTGCGCCGCCTCCCCGCCTTCCACGACGCGCTGGCCGAGGTCGTGCAGGAGGCACTGGACAGCATGGGGACCAGTGCCCCCGTCTTCGGGCGGCGCCTGGAGAGGGTGGTCAAGTTCGGCTCCGACCCCGACCCCGGTCACGACTTCGCCATGGTCGACCTCGGCCAGTTGCTGCGGCGGGTGGCGCGCTCGGACGCCCCCGTCGCCGAAGCCGCCGGCCGGGCGGCCGACCTGCTGGCGGAGGTGGTGGTGGCCAACGTCACCGGTGAGGCCTCGGCGGGAGCGCGCGGCCTGTCGGTGTACTTCCCGCCCACGCCCTCCTTCGGTTGGATCGCTTGGGACGGGCGCGCCGACCTTTACGGCCAGCAGGGTTCCCCGGTGTGGTACTCCTTCCTGAACGGGTACTTCACCGCCGGGCGGGCCATCCCGCCGGACATGCGCCCCTCGCTGGGCCCGTCGGGCCCCGAGACCGAGTACTGGTTCGACGACTTCGGCATCGGCATCGCCGCCCAGTTCAACCCGGCCGCGGTGGACGGGGTGGTGACCGCAGTGCTGTGGTCGGGGGTGGAGGAGCCCGACGGGTCGGTCACCTTCTACGACTCCACCCAGGGGTTCGAGGGGGACGATCCGGGCAGCGGCATCTTCGGCGGTGTCTACGACCTCACACGTGTGCTGCTCTCCGACGGTGAAGACTCCGCCTACGGCTTCACCCAGGTCACCTTCAACGAGCAGATCACCTTCTTCACGCTCACCGTGCCGCTCTGGTACCGGGCGCCCATCGACCCGGTCGCCGGGCGCTACGCCGACCCGGTGGAGGTGGTGCTTCTGAAGACCTACGACATGGAGACCGACGAGTCCTCGAAGGGCGTCTTCATCTCCAACAACGGCACGCTGGGGCCGTTCACCCCCGAGCCCCGGGGTCTGTTCTTCCCCAAGGTGGCCCACCGCTCCCCGGGCGGCGAGTTGGAATGGGTGCCCAGCACCGACGTCGGGATCTGGGCCGACATGGACGCCCTGCAGGTGGAGTTTGTAGACCTGCCGTCCGGCACCCGCCTGCGCAGCGAACTGACCATCAGCGACTACGGGGGCCACACCGCCACCGCCGTCGTGTCGGTGACCATCCCCTGAGCGGATCTCTGGGGGGCCCGGGTGGGATGATTGCCCTCTCCGGTCGGCGGCCTCGCCGCCTCGCGCTCCCTCCCCCACGACGGTGGGGGAGGGCGGGGGGTGGGGGCTTCCGCTGGCTGACTAGCGCCCTCTTGGCCCCTCCCTGGGTCTCCTCCGGCGGGCTCAGTCGCGCGCTCTTTTGCCCTCTCCGCTCGGCCGCTGCGCAGCCTCGCACCTCTCCCGCACCCGCGGGAGAGGCAATCTGTGCTCAGTCCACGAACTTGATCAGGTTCTCCCGGCTCACGCCCTCCCTGACCTCCAGCTGGTCGGTGGGGGTGAACTTGATCAGCTCGGTCCCGGCCGCCACCCAGGCGGTGTGACCGGGGCGGGCGCAGTAGGCCTGGCCGGCGGTGATCACGTCGTCGCCGTCCTCGTAGCGGTAGATCAGCTTGCCCTGCAGCAGCACTCCCCAGTGCTCGGCCTGGCAGCGGTTGTCGGGCAGGCCCTCATCCAGCGCGGCGTAGTCCTTGTCCTGGGAGTAGCGCTCGAAGGTGACGGTGTACTTGTCGATGTGGCCGAAGCGGCGCTCCAGGCCGGGCAGTCGCTCGATGAGATTGGCCTGATCCCTGGAGATGGCGGGCATTGGGTCCTCCGTTGGTTCTGTTGCTCAGACTGTACGCGCGGGGGAGCGCGTAACAAGGGGGTGGGTCGCGCCGTTTTGCCCCCTCTGCCCTTCGGGCATCTCCCCCGCGGCAGCGGGGGAGAGATTCTGGGTCGCGCCGTTCTG
>CAZJRF010000074.1:0-9930 GCA_964548475.1 uncultured Acidimicrobiia bacterium | reverse complement strand
CACCCACCAGTTGACAAGAAACCCTCCTTCATAAAGAGCGGGCAAGCCCGCGAATCCGCTCAGGTGCGGCCTTCCCTCCCCCTCCTCCTGCGACAATCCCCCCATGGCCCGCTTCGCCGGACCCGAGAACGACTACCTGCCCCTTGCCGCCGTCGAGCCGGGAGGGCCCCGGCTCACCGTGGCCGTCGTCATCCCGGTCTACAACCGGGTGGAGCTCCTGCGGCGCACCCTGGCCGGGCTCATGGTGCAGCGCGGCTACCCGGCCCACCTGATGTCGGTGATCGTGGCCGACGACGGCTCCGAGAACACCTTCGATCTCACCCTGGCGGTGGAGCAGGCGGCCGAGCGCCTGCGCATCACCATGGTGCGCCAGGAACGCGACGGCTACGGCGCCGGCCGCGCCCGCAACCTGGGGGCGGCCGCCGCCCGGGCCGACGTCGAGCTGTTCATCGATGCCGACTGCCTACCCGACCCGGAGTTGGTGGCCGGGCACCTGGCCTGGCACCACCGGGCCGACAACCTGGTGGTGGTCGGCTCCCGCCACCACGTGGACTCGTCGGACATCCCTCCCGAGTCCATCGCCGACGGCAGTATGGATGTCCGGCGGCTGGTGAAGGGAGAGGATCCTCCCAACGAGGTTTTCGCCCCCGAGGACTGGCGGCGCATCTTCTACCGCCGCACCGCCGGCCTGCGCCACGGCAACGAAGCCTTCCGCTCTCTGCTCACCGGCAACTGCTCGCTGCGCCGGGACCGTTTCCTGGAGGCAGGCGGGTTCTCCGGCGACTTCCGCAGTTGGGGCGGAGAGGACACCGAGCTGGGCTGGCGCCTGTTCTCCGCAGGCATGTTCTTCGTGCCGGCCAACCGGGCGGCCATCTACCACCAGCAGCAGGAGGAGTCCCACCCGGAGAAGGGCTGGCGGGAGACCGGGCGGGCGGCCAACGCCGAGCTCATCCGGGGAAAGATCCCTCACCGCTTCTACCGGCGCTTCACCGACCCGGGGCCGTTTGAGGTGCCCAAGCTGTCGTGGGTGGTGACCACCCCGGCCGGCCCGCGGGCCGGGGAGTTGCTCTCCCAGATGCAGCTGCAGACCTCGAGTGACTGGGAGGCCTGTTTCCCTCTCGACCCCGGGTTCCGCGATCCGGAGGAGCGGCTCCGCTTCCTGCCCGACGCAACAGGCGGAGAAGGCCACCGGCTGTTGCGCGCCGTCGCCGCCGCGCGGGGCGAATACGTGGCGCTGATCTCCGGCGCGGCCGGCCTGCACCCCCTGCTGGCGGAGCGGGTCACTCGTATCCTGGACGCCTCCCCCCGCGTTTCCATCGCCACGGTCGCCTACGCCGGCCTGGACCCCGTGTCGGCCGACGCAGCCTGGGGAGCCGACCCCCTGCCCGCCTTCGCCCTCGTCCGCCGCCGGGAGTGGTCCAAGGTCCTCCCCACCACCGCCACCCCCGCCGACGCCTGGCACTGGCTGCAGGAACTTTCCCGGGACCGGCACCTGGGCGAGCAGCTGGTTACCTTCCTGCCGCCCCAGGGCTCGGCACCCGCCTCGGTGATCCCCGAGATAGGCGAGCGGGACCGCATCATCGAAGCCGGCCGCCGGGGGCAGGGAGCCCGGGCCGTCCTCTACCGCCTGGGCAAGGCCTGGCGCCGGCGGCGGCAGGAGCAGGACGACCGGCCGGTCCTGGCCCACCTGGGCGACGCCCGGTCTCGCGAGGCCGTCGCCCGGCTGGCTCCCTGGGCCCGGGTCGAGGCCGCCGCCACCGGGGCCGCCCTGGTGCTGGCCGGGGGGTCGGTGCTGGACGCGGGCACCATGGAGAGAGTGCGGGCCGTCGACACTCCCCGGCTGGAGCGGGCGGTGCTGGGCGCCTCCGCCGGGGATGGGCCCGGTGGGGAGTGGGCCGACTTCCTGGCCACCTGCCTGTTCGTGGCGCTGGCCGCTGAGGCCGACGCGGCGGCCGTTCGGTCCTGGGGCTACACCGGGCCCTTGACGGTGCTCGGCCATCCGGCGGACGCTCCCGAGGAAGCCGGGGCGCTGCTGGAGCGGCTGCGCGAGGGGCCGCCGTGAGAGTCTGCATGTTCGTGAAGAACTCGTTCGAGTACGACGCCCGGGTCACCAAGGAAGCCCGGTCGCTGGCGGAAGGGGGGCACGAGGTGACGGTGGTAGCCATCCACATCCCCGGGGTCACCGCCGAGACCGAGGTGACCGCCGACGGCATCCGGGTGGTGCGGGTCGGCCGCCCCTCCTTCGGCATGCGGGCAGTCCAGCAGGCCCACGCCCGCTTCGTGGTGGACGTCGAAGAGAGGCGCTCCCGTCTCACCGGCGAGGAGGTGGACGAGGACCGGATCCGCCGCTACTCCTCGCTGGCCCCCGCCTCCACCGCCACCCCCGGCGAGACTCCGCCGGCGGCCCCGTCCCGGACCCGCGACGCCGCCCCGGCCGAGCAGCCGCCCGTCGGCCGCCTGGGGAGAGCCTGGGCTGCCGCTTCTACCGGCCTGCTGCGCGCCGCCGGGCAGGCCGCCCGCTACGGGTTCCGGGCCGCCAAGTTCGTGGTGCAGGCCCCTCTCCGCTGGGTGCGGGCCGCCGTCCTGGATCGCCGCTTCCGGCGGGCCGGCCTGACCACCGGCGCCGACGTCTGGCACTGCCACGACCTGAATACCCTGGCCATCGGGGTGCGCTGCAAGCGGAGACGCCCCGGCACCCGGCTGGTGTACGACTCCCACGAGTTGGCCACCGAGCGCTCCCGCATGAGCCGATGGGCCCGCCGTCGGGCGGGGCGCGCCGAGCGCCGCGGCCTGCGCCACGTAGACGAAGGCATCTGGACCACCCGCAGCCGGGCGGAGTACGTGATGCAGCGCTACGGCATCCCCTTCCCCACCCTCATCCACAACGTCCCCGAGATGATCGGGGTGGAGGAGGGCTGGGACCTGCACCGGCGCCTGGGCATTCCCCCCGAGGAACGCATCCTGGTCTACCAGGGGTCGATCCAGGAGTTCCGGGGTATCGAGGAGTCAATCGAGGCGGCCACCCTGCTGGACCGCTGCACACTGGTCATCATCGGCTACGGCTACCACCGCCCCGCGCTGGAGGAGATGGTGCGGCGGCGGGGCCTGGACGACCGGGTGCGGTTCTTCGGCCCCATCCCCAACGACGAGCTCCTCTACTACACGGCGAGCGCCGACGTGGGGCTGTGCGTGATCCGGGGGCAGTCGCTCTCCTACCGCTGGTCGATGCCCAACAAGCTGTTCGAGTACATGATGGCCGGCATCCCGGTGGTGGCCTCCGACTTCGAGGAGATGGGGCGGGTCGTCCGGGAGGAAGGCGTGGGCACCGTGTGCGACCCCGACGATCCGACGAGCATCGCCGCGGCGGTCCGAGCCATCGTGGACGATCCCGAGGCCGAAGCCCGCTTCCGGGCGGCCACCCGGGTGGCCATCTCCCGGTACAACTGGGATAACGAGGAGCAGAAGTTGCTCGCTCTCTACCGGCGGCTGGAGCCAGCGGCGAGCTAGGACGGGAAGGAGGCAGGCGTGCTGCGGAGCAAGTACTTTTGGGGGACCCTGGCCATCATCGCCATGTGGGTGGCGGTGCCGATTATCGGGGTGACGGGGGCGGAGGCTTTCGTGGTCGACACCCCGTCCGGCGATGTGCACGTCCCCGCCGTCTGGGGGGTGGCGCTGTTCGCTCTCATCGGGTCGGTGGTCACCGCCACTGTCGCCTTCCGGGACGGGCCCGAGCCCCGCAAGGACCAGACGCCGCCCACCCCCGACGCGTAGAGCGGCTCGGAGGGCAACGCGCCGGCAGCTGTCCGTACATCACGAGTGGGTAGTACTTTGGTCATACTCCTGGTAGTATCAGAGTATGAAACTCAGTGTAAGCCTCCCCGACGAGGTCGTCGCGTACCTGGACGCCTACGCCGAACAGGAGGGCCTCCCCTCGCGCTCGGCCGCACTGCACCGGGCCGTCCGCCTCCTGCGTTCGTCCACCCTCGCAGTCGAGTATGCCGACGCCTGGCGAGAGTGGGAAGAGGCCGGTAGCGCCGACGCCTGGGAGACCGCGATAGCCGATGGCTTGACCCCCCCGGCGGCCTGATGCGACGCGGGGAGATCTGGCTAGTCGATCTGGATCCCGGTCGCGGCGGGGAGCCGGCGAAGCGGCGGCCGGCGGTGATCGTCAGCAACGATGGGGCCAACCTCACCGCCGCTCGCTTGGGTCGTGGGGTGGTGACCGTAGTGCCCCTGACCTCGAACGTGACGAAGGTCTATCCCTTCCAGGTGCTCTTACCCGCCGACGAGTGTGGGACGGGCGTGGACTCGAAGGCCCAGGCAGAACAGGTGCGCTCCATTGCCGTCGAGCGCCTGGCGCAGCCGATCGGCCGGGTACCGGCTTCACTCATTGCTCGGCTCGACGAATCCCTGCGCCTGCACCTGGCTCTCTAGGCCTTACCGGCCGTCGATCGGTGCCGGCAAGGCCCGACCCGGATCTCAGCCGTGCCCGACGCCCTCCCGGCGGCCGGTGACGCCAGCCCGGGCATCCTCCACGGCCATCGCTACCAGCTGCTCGAAGCGGTCCAGCCACTCGGGATCGCGCTCCTCCACCCTCCGTCTCCAGGAAGCGATGAAGTCCTCCAGGTCGGCCAGCATCTCCTCGAAGGGGACCTCGGTGTGCTGTCGCCCGAACAGGAGGCGGTTGCGGACGAAGTAGTAGATGAGGGCCTCGGTGGGCAGGCCGTCCCCGGCGGCGAAGCGGTGGATGACCTGGGCCCCCGTCTCCACCACCACCTTCCATCCCGCCTCCGCCGCCCGCACGCAGAACTCGGTCTCCTCGAAGTACAGGAAGTACTCCTCGGGCAGCAGCCCGACGTCCTCGAATACCCGGCGTCGCACCAGCATGGCCGCTCCCGGCACGAAGTCCACCGGCTGCAGACCCCCACCCCGCGTGGGTGCGCTGCCGCGGCCGATCAACTCGCTGCGGCCCCCCGCCTCCCACACGATGCGCCCGCCGTCGGACTGCACCCGGGGAACGGAGCTCTCCGCCTCGAGGATGCGCGGGCCGACGATGCCCACCTCCGGCCGGCGACGCAGCGCCCGCACCAGACGGCGCAGGCTGGAGGGGTAGACGTAGGCGTCGGGATTCACCAGCCACAACGCCTCGGCCCCCCCCTCCAGGGCCAGGCGGATCCCTACGTTGTTACCCCCCGCGTAGCCCAGATTCCCGCCCGACTCCACCACAGTCGCTCCCACCGAGCGCAGCCAGGCCACCTCGCCCGGGCCCGAGGCGTTGTCCACTACCAGGCGGGTGAGCCGGCGGTAGTGCACCTTGCCCAGCGCCCGCAGGCAGCGCAGGGTGTCGGGCGCCTCCCGGTGATTCAGCACCACCGCTGTCACCGGGAAGCGACTCATCGCCGCAGGCCCTCCACCACCGCGGGCAGCGACTCCTCCCAGTGCGGCAAGTCGGGCAGGCCCAGCGGCCTGCGTCGCTCGGACCCCAACACCGAATAGATGGGGCGCCGGGCCGGCGTGGGGTAGTCGGCCGTGGCGCAGGGTGTGATGCTCCCGAGATCCAGGCCGGCCAAAGCCACCGCCGCCCGGGCGAACTCGAACCAGGTGGTGATCCCGGAGTTGGTCAGGTGCAGGAGGCCGCTCACGCCGGCCTGAAGGGCCGCCCACGCGGCCGGAGCCAGGTCGTCCACCATGGTGGGGCAACCCCACTGGTCGTCCACCACCCGTACCGCCCGCTCAGCGGCCAGGCCCAGCATGGTCGAAAGGAAGTTGGGATGGGTCCCCGAGACCAGCCAGGAGGTGCGCACCACCAGCGCCTCCGGGCAGGCGGCCAGTGCGGCCTGCTCACCGGCCAGCTTGGAGCGGCCGTAGGCGTTGACGGGGTCGGTGGGAGAGGACTCCAGGTAGGGCTCGGCAGCATCGCCGGGGAACACGTAGTCGGTGGAGAAGGTCACCAACGCGATGCGATGCCGAGCGGCATGCTCGGCCATCACTCCCACCGCCGTCCCGTTGACCAGGGTGGCCAGGGCCTCCTCGCTCTCGCCCCGGTCCACTGCCGTGTAAGCGGCGCAGTTGACGATAGCTTCGGGCCGCAGATCACCCAGAGCCGCCCCGAGCAGGTCGGGACGGGTGAAATCCAGGTCTTCCACGTCGATGAAGCGGGCCTCGGGCAGCACCCGGCGAAAGGCGGTCCCCAGCTGTCCGGCCCCGCCGGTGACCAGGATCACTCGCCCAGGACCTCCGAGCGCTCGCCGAGGGTGACCTCGACGAAACCTTCCGGGGCGGAGCCGTGCAGCCGGGCGCCGCGCCCCAGCACCGAGTCGCGGATTTTCCACCCGTGCACCTCGGCCCCGTCCATGACGATGGACCCCTCCACCGAAGCGTCCGAGAGGCGGCAGCCGCTGCCCACCGACGTCTGCGGGCCCAGGTGGACCCGGGTCATGTGCACGTCCTTCCCTACCACCACCGGGCCGGTGAGTTCGCAATCCACCAGGTGCGACCCCTTCCCCACCTGCGCCGCTCCCCGCACGCGACAACCCACCAGCTCGCCGTCGAGGCGTTCCGGCAACTCGGCGATGATCAGCTCCTGGGCATTGAGCAGGTCCGCCTTGGTCCCGGTGTCCTTCCACCAGTTGCGCACGATGGAGGCCCGCACGGTGCGGCCGCTGTCCACCAGGTGCTGGATGGCATCGGTTATCTCCAGCTCGCCCCGGGCCGACGGGGAGATGGCGCCCACCGCCTCCGCGATCGACGAGTCGAACAGGTACACCCCGACCAGCGCCAGGTTGGAGGGGGGCACCTTGGGCTTCTCCACCAGCCGCCGGATGCTGCCGTCTTCCTTGAGGTCGGCCACCCCGAAGGAGGAAGGGTTCTCCACCGGGCACAGCAGGATCTGGCAGTTGGGACGGTGGGCGGCGAAGTCGGCCACCACGTCGGCCACCCCGTCCTTGAGCAGGTTGTCCCCCAGGTACATCAGGCAGTCGTCCCCATCCACGAAGGGCAGGGCCGTCTGCAGGGCGTGGGCCAGGCCCAGCGGCCGCTCCTGGACGATGTAGGTGATGCGCAGGCCGAGCCGGGTGCCGTCGCCGACCGCCGCCCGCAACTCGCCCCCGCTCTCGGGCGAGATCACGATGCCTACCTCCTCGATCCCCGCCCGGGCCAGGTCCTCGAGCCCGTACTCGATGATCGGCTTGTTGGCCACCGGGATCAGCTGCTTGGCCATGGAGAAGGTGATCGGCCGCAGCCGGCTGCCGGCCCCTCCGGCCAGAACGACTCCTTTCATCGGGAAGCCCCTTCCTTCAACGGTCGCCACCAGTCTTCCCTCGTCCGGTACCACTCGACGGTGGCGGCCAGGTGATCCTCGAAGGGATGGGCGGGAGCCCAGCCCAGGCGGCGCACCTTGGACGAGTCCACCGCGTAGCGCAGGTCGTGGCCGGGCCGGTCGGGCACCCGCTCGATCATCTCCTCCCCCGCCCCCAGAGCGGCCAGGATGCGGCGGGTCAACTCGATGTTGGCCAGCTGGGCGTCGGCCCCAATGTTGTACACCTCGCCCGGCACGCCCCGGTCCGCCAGCAGGTGGAGGGCGGCGCAGTGGTCCCCCACGTGCAGCCAGTCGCGTTCGTTGCGCCCGTCTCCGTAGAGGGGCACCTTGCGCCCCTCCAGCAGGTTGGTGACGAACAGGGGGATGACCTTCTCCGGGAACTGGTAGGGGCCGTAGTTGTTGGTGCAGCGGGTAACGATGGCCCGGTAGCCGTAGGTGACCGCGTAGGAGCGCACGAGAAGGTCGGCCGCCGCCTTCGAGGCGGAGTACGGAGAGGACGGCTGCAGCGGGCCCTCCTCGTCGGCGAACCCTTCGGAGAGCGACCCGTAGACCTCGTCAGTGGACACCTGCAGGAAACGAGGGATCCCGTGGCGGCGGGCGGCGTCGAGCAGCACCCCGGTCCCCACCACGTTGGTCTGCAGGAACACGGCCGGGCCGGAGATGGAGCGGTCGACGTGGGTCTCGGCGGCAAAGTTCACCACCACGTCGTTCCCGGGGAGAAGCCGGTCCACCAGGTTGGCATCGCCGATGTCCCCCCGCACGAAAGTGTGCCGGGGGTCGGCGTCCAGTTCGCGGACGGTGGCTTCCACGCCCGCATAGGTGAGCAGGTCCAGGTTGGTGACGGCGGCATCCGGCTCCCGGGCCAGCACGTGACGCACGAAGTTGGAGCCGATGAAACCGGCGCCGCCGGTGACCAGGTACCTGCGTGCCATCAGTCCTCCATGGTGAAGTAGTCGGGGAGAGCGGCCAGCGTCGGGTGCCGGCGATCGCGCTCGGAGACCAAGGCCGCCTCCTCGGCGACCGGCCACTCGATGCCCAGGGCCGGGTCGCTCCACAACAGCCCCCGGTCGTGCTCCGGCGAGTAGTAGTCGCTGACCTTGTACAAGACCTCGGTGTCGGACTCCAACGAGCAGTATCCGTGAGCGAACCCCTTGGGAACCAGCAGCTGCTCCCAGTTCTCCGCGCTCAGCGTCACCGCCACGTGACGGCCGAAGGTGGGTGAGCCCTGCCGTAGATCCACCGCCACGTCGAGCACGCTGCCCCGCGTGACCCGCACCAGCTTGTCCTGCGCGCGCGGCGGTACCTGGAAGTGCAGGCCGCGCACCGTGCCCGGCGTGGTCGACCAGGAGTGATTGTCCTGCGCCCAGGAGGTCGGCAGCCCGGCCTCCTCCATCCAGGAACGGCGGAACGTCTCCGAGAAGAAGCCCCGGCCGTCCACGAAGCGTTCCGGGCGCAGCACCAGCACCCCGGGGAGGGTGGTCTTCAGCAGTTCCATGACGGCACGCCGGGTCGGGGACGGGCGCGCTCCCCGAGCATAGAGGCGGCAGACTGCTCGGCCATCCACGGGTCTCTGCTCATGGCGAGATAGCGTCGACCTTGCGCACGGACAGGCCCGCCCCCCGATGGAGCAGCTCCCCGGGGAAACGGATCGACCACACGCGAGACGGGGCCGCCACGCCGGTGGCTTCCAGCAGCAGCCGCGCCAGTTCGCCTCGGGCGAACGCACACCGGCGGCCGAAACCGGGGATGGGCACGACGTCGTCCACCACCGCCAGCACCCCTCCCGGGCGGATCACCCGCCACATCTCGCGCACCAGGGCCGGACGCTCCTCCTCGGACACGGTGCCGAGCACGCGCACCGCCACCGCCCCTTCCATCGACTCGTCGGCGGGGGGGAGAGGCGCCGAAGCCGCCACTGCCGAGAAGCGGATCCCGCTCGGGAGCAGGTGCCGCCAGGGGTCGGCCCGGCCGTCCACGTCCAGCACCTGCGCCGCGCCCCCCGCCTGGCACCCGATCCCCCGCAGCAGATGAGACAAGGCCTGGGCCCGCCGCCGGCCCTCCTCCTTGGCGGAGCGTTCGCCGACGGCGCCGGGGCGCAGGGCCTCCGCCATCACCGTCTCCGGGTCGCCCGGCTCGGCCGACAGGCACATCTCGGCCGGCCATGCCCGCCGCCCGGCCAGTTCCTCCCACGTCACCTCACCGGCGGCCACGCGGTCCCCGGGGCCCAGGTGATCCAGCAGCGGCTCGCCCAGCAGCACCTCCAACTCCTCGCTCGGGGGCGACGGCAGCGCCGCCACCGTCGGGATCTCCCTGTCCACCGGCCGCAGCAACTCGAAGGGGAAGCTCAACGGGTCGAGCAGTACCAGGCAGGAGGCCAGGTTGAGGAGCCGCAGCAGGCGTTGCGGGCCGGCCTGCCAGCCGTCCAACACCTCGGCTCCGGGCGGCGCCGCCACCCGATCCCGCCCGGCGAAAATAACCGGCCGGCGATATCCCTGATCTGATTCAATATGGAATGAGAGGTTTCTCGTATAGTCGTATATTTCCCGGTTCTATCCATCGTGCAGAATTTTAATTCCTTTTAAACAGGCCTGTTTGATAATTAATTTACACTA
>CAZJRF010000073.1:0-10049 GCA_964548475.1 uncultured Acidimicrobiia bacterium | reverse complement strand
TTCTACCTGGACTGGGAACCGATCAGCCGTGACCAGGCGGTGATTGCCGCCTGGCCCGCCGCGCCACCGTCGGCCTGGCCCGGGTGGGCGGAATGGGCCACAACGGCAGCGGCGACCTCTTCCTGGCGTTTGCGACCGGTAACCACCTGCCGGCCGCAGAGAAGCGGCGCTCGCTGGAGATGCTCGACCACGAGTTGATGAACCCGCTGTTCACGGCCACCGCCGAGGCGGTGGAAGAGGCCATCCTCAATGCCCTCTGCGCCGCCGAGACCATGACCGGCTACCAGGGCCACACCGCTCACGCTCTCCCTCTCGACGCGGTCGTGAAGGAATGGGCGGCGCGCCCCCGGTGATCGGCCGCCGCCCTACCATCAGCGCGTGGACGAAGCCGCCGCCGCCGCCGACTGCCTGAGGCAGTGCCACCGGCTCCTGGTCTTCACCGGGGCCGGCATCTCCACCGAATCGGGCATCCCCGACTTCCGGGGCCCGCAAGGAGTGTGGAGGACGGTAGACCCCGACGAGTTCACCCTGGACCGGTACCTGCACTACCCCGAGACCCGGCAGCGCGCGTGGCAGATGCGCATGGCCGCCGGCGATCTGGACGCAGCCCCCAACCCCGCTCACCGGGCGGTGGTCGACCTGTGGCACACCGGCAGGATGGTCGGTTGCGTCACCCAGAACATCGACGGCCTGCACCAGAAGGCGGGCCTCCCCGAAGAGATCGTCGCCGAACTGCACGGCAACGCCCGGACCACCGTCTGTCTCGGCTGCGGCGACCGCCGGCCCACCGCCGACGTGCTGCGTCGGGTGGAGGCCGGCGAGGCAGATCCCTCGTGCCTGCTCTGCGGGGGCATCCTGAAAGCGGACGTGGTCTACTTCGGTGAGATGCTCCCCACCGGGCCGTGGGATCTCGCCTTCGAGATGGCGGAGCAAGCCGATGGGGTCCTTAGCATCGGCTCCACCCTGTCCGTGGTCCCCGCCTGTTACATCCCCCAGCGGGTGGCCCGGCGGGGCCATCCCTTCGTGATCCTCAACATGGGGCCGACCGACATGGATCACCTGGCCACCGCCCGCATCTCAGGTCCGGCGGGCCAAGCCCTGCCGGACCTGGTTGCCGCCCTCGTCTAGAAGCGGCCGAAGTCGCGCCCGCCCTGCCGATGGCGCTCAAGAGGCGCCCCGCCGCTTCCGATGGTTTCCTTATGAGGAACGGAGGGTCGGGGTCGCCCCGGAGAGACGCGCCGGTACCCGGCCGGCGGCTGCTGCTGGCGGTCGCCGTGCTGCTCGCCGCCTCGACGCTTCCCATCGCGGCCCCCGCCGACGCCGGGCTGGAGTTCACCTTCGAGGGAGGCGGATGGGGCCATTCGGTGGGCATGAGCCAGTACGGCGCCTACGGCATGGCTCTGGAGGGCTACACCTGGCAGGAGATCCTCACCCACTACTTCACCGGCGCTTACCCGGCGGCCGCCGACCCCGCGCTCCTCGCCGAGCCCATCTGGTTAGGCCTCGCCCAGCAGCAAAGCCGCCTCAAGCTGACGGTGGTCCCCACCGGCAGCACTCCCGCCGTTCCCGTGACCTTCACCCTGGGCGGCGCCACCCTGGTTGCCCACCAGGGGCAGACCGTCGTCGTCGAGACGCTGGGCGCCGGCACCTGCCGGGTCACCGGACCGGCCGGCTCCATCAGCGGGCCTTGCTCCATCACCGCCACCTGGGACGGGTGGGAAGAGCAGCCCAGCACCGCCGTCGAGTTGGGCGGGTGCTCCCTGCCCGACTGGAACGCCCCCGGCGGCACCGTCTGGAGGCCTTGCCGGTACGCCCGGGGCGCCCTGCACATCCGGCCGGACGATGATACGGCCACCGTCAACCTCACCGTGGAGATCGGCATCGAGGACTACATCCTCGGCATCTCGGAGAGCCCCTATGCCTGGGGCACCACCGGCGGCCGGGCCGCCCTCGAGGCCCAGGCCGTCGCGGCCCGCTCCTACGCCCTCTACCGGGTGATCGTCCGGGGTGACCCTGCCTCCCGGCCCTGGTGCCACTGCCAGCTGTACGACACCACCGTCGATCAGTTCTACGTGGGATGGGGCCACGCCACCCAGCCCTGGCTGGATGCGGTAGCCGCCACCACAGGCTGGGTGATGATGCACCCGTCGGCCACGCTGGAAGGCGCCCTCATCCCCATCCAGACCTTCTACTCCTCCAGCACCTTCGGCTGGACGGAGAACTCTGAGCACGGATTCACCGCCTACGTTCCCTACCTGCGGGCGGTGGACGACCATTGGAGCACCCTGCCTGCCGTGGGCAACCCCCGCTCTCGTTGGACCCGGTCCTTCGACGCCGCCCGGCTCGCTTCCCTCCTTCCCGGCATCTCCACCGTCACCGGGGCTCAGGTCACCCGGTGCTCGGAGACCGGCGCCGCACTGGAGATCACCTTCACCGGCGAGGGAGGCCCACGCGCCTTCTCCACTCGCGACTTGCGCACTCACCTCGGCTTGCCGTCGATGCAGGTGATCAGCGTGGGCGCCCCTCCTTCCGGCTCGCCGGCTTGCAGTGGATACGCCTTTTCCCCACCGGAGCCGGGCGGGCCGCTGTCCCCGGCCGGCATCAGCATCGATGACGACGCAACAGAGGACAGCGCCGGCGACGCCGACGGAAAGGCCGAGTGCGGCGAGGCGATCGAGGTCCTGACGACGCTGGACAACGAGGGAGCGGCCCTGCGGTCGGTGTCCGCCAGCCTGTCGTCCTCCGACCCCTACGTGACGATTCTCTGGAACCAGTCCTCTGGCTTCCCGGACCTGCCCGCGAGCGGCAGCGCCGCCAACCTCGACGACTGGGATCTCGCCATCTCTCCCCAGGCGCCCGACGGGCACACGGCTCATCTGACCCTCCGAGTGGTTGCAGCCAACGGGGGCCCTTGGGACCTGGATGTGCCCCTGGAACTCGCCTGCCGGCCCGCCGCCGACCCGCCCCCCACCGGCGTCGTGGCGGGTCTCGGAGACGTTAACGGCGACGGGGTAGCCGACGTGGCGGTGGCCTACGCCCCGGCGGGGGAACCGGCCCGCGTGCAGGTGCGCGCCGGCACCGATGGGGCGCTGCTGGCGGGGTTCAGAATCAGCCGAGCCGGCTATGTGCCCGTTACCGCCGTGACCATCCCCAGCATCGCCGGATCGCCCGCCCCCGAAGTGGCCGTGCTGCTCACCGGCCCCGGCCTCCGGCCCCGGGTGGTGGTGATCGACGCTGAAGCCGGCCGGAAGGTCCACGCCTTCCACCTGGGGCGCACCCTTGCCTGCATCGATATCGCCGTCCTTCCCGCCGCCGAGGGCTCCGCCTCCCCGCGCCTCGGCGTGCTCGCGGTCCGGGCCAACGAGAGGATACGCGTCTTCCTGCGCGACGGCGGGACCGGTGCCCGGCTGGGCGGGATCGGCTTCGGCCGGGCACTCTCCCCCGTCGCCCTGGCCGGCTACTCCGGGGCCGACGGTGAGGGGCTGCTGTCGGTGCTGGGCAGCACGGCCGACGGGGACTTCCGGGTCCCGGTGCGGCGCATCGCCGACCGAACCCGGGTACGAACCCTGGCGCTGGGCGCAGGCCTCATCGGGGAAGGCCTCTTCTCGATCCCCGACCCTTCCGGCCGCGGCAGCCTGCTGATCGCCGTGGCCACCTCCCCGAGCGGGGGCCCGGTGCGGCTCGTCGTCGCCGGCCCGGATCGCGTGGAGACGACCGGCATCGACATCGACGCGGGGCTCACCACGGTAGAAGACCTCGAGACCCTGCCCGGCCTCCTCGGCTACCCCGGCCATGAGTTCGTGCTGCTCGGGGAGGCTCCCGACGGCACTGCCCTCGCGGCCGTCCTCGACCCTTTGGGCGGACGCCTGGTCCAAGCCATCCGTTTCCCCAACGGGTACGCCGCCCACGACCTGGCCCCCCTCCTCGACGGCCGGAACCTGGCCGTCCTCGGGACCTCATCGGCCGGTGAAGCGGTGATCACGATCCGGCGGGCTGCCACCGGCACAGAAGTCTCCTCGTTCACCGTCCTCTAGCCGGCAGCTCACCCCGGAGGCGGACAACTCCACCGCTACCATGCCTGGCCCGGAGCGGTCGCCGGCCGCTCCCCTCCTATGAGCCATCCCCTCACTCGCCGCCCCCGTCTCGATTCGGGGACCACCTACATGCTGGTGGCCACCGTACTGGCGGCGATCGCCGCCTACCTGTTCCAACTGGTGGTAGGTCGGGCGTTGGGGCCGGAGGCCTTCGCCCCGCTCACCGTGCTGTGGACGCTGCAGTTCCTGATCTACACCACGGTCTTCATGCCCATGGAGCAGCTGACGGTGCGGCGGCTGAACCTGGATGAGCCCGGCGCCGCCCCCTGGCGGCTGTATTTATCGGTGATTGCCGCCTCGGTGCTGGGGGCCACCGCCTTCGCCGCCGCCACCCTCGACCGTCTGTTTGCCAGCGACACTGTCTACCTGGCCGTGGTGGCCGTCCTCGTCGCGGCCTATGGAGGCTTCGCGCTGGGCCGGGGTTACCTGGCGGGGCGGCGCCGTTTCCGGGAATACGCCTACTGCACTTTCTCCGAGTCGGTGCTGCGCCTGGCCCTGGCCGGCGTGCTGCTGGCGCTGAGCGTGGGCGCGCTGGGGCTGGGGTGGACGCTGGCGGCCGGGGCGCTGGTGGTGTGGCTGTGGCGCCCCCTGAGCGGGGAACGCCGCCGGGAAACGGGAGCCGCCCCGGAGGTCGGAGCCGCCGCCGCCCTGGCTGGCTTCGTGGCCGCCAACGCCGCCGCCCAGACCATTGTGGCCGCCGGGCCGCTGGTGGTGGCCGCCCTCGGGGCGGGGGCGGCCGAGGTGAGCATCTTCTTCCAGACCTTCCTGCTGCTGCGCGCCCCCCTCACGGTGGCCTACAACCTGGTCTCCCGGATCATGCCCCCCTTCACCCGGCTGGTCGAAGGCGCCCACACCGCCACCATCCGCCGGCTGATGACCGGCCTGGGAGCGGCCGGCGTCGCCCTCACCGCCGCCGCCTTCGGCGCCGGCTACTGGATCGGCCCCGCCCTGGTTCAGTTCCTCCTCGGCGCCGAATACCGGCCCGGGGCCCTCCTCGCCGCCCTCGCCGCCGCCGGCGCCACCCTGGCCACCGTGGCCCTCTTCGCCCAGCAGATGCTCATCGCCATGCGAGCCACCGGCCGCCTCGCCGCCGCCTGGCTGGCCGCCCTCGCCGCCGCCGCCCTCGCCATCACCCTCGCCGGCGACACCCCCTCCCTGCGCGTCGGCTGGGCCTTCCTCATCGCCGAGACCCTCGCCTTCACCCTCATCATCGCCATCACCCTGGCCACCGCCCCGCGGCGCCCGGGCGAGTGACCGCCGGGCACACCCCGCCGATGCTTCGATTCACCGATCGGCTCAGCGAGCCCCGAACCCGGAAAGAACCGTCCACACGCTCCGCCCCAGGATCTCCAGGTCGAGCCAGGGCGACAGGTGCTTCACGTAATAGAGGTCATAGGAGAGCTTCTCGATGGTGTCGGCCTCGGAGTCGGCGTAGCCGAAGTTGACCTGGGCCCAGCCGGTGATGCCGGGCCGCACCAGGTGGCGATGGGTGTAGAAGGGGATGGACTCCGCGAAGCGCTCCACGAAGGGGCCCTGCTCGGGCCGGGGGCCGACCACCGCGAGGTCGCCGGTGAGCACGTTCCACAGCTGGGGCAGCTCGTCGAAGTGGATGCGCCGGAGCACGCGGCCCACCCGGGTGAGGCGGTCGTCCTTGACCCCGGCAAAGCGAGCCTCCCCGTCGCCCGCCCCCACCCGCATGCTGCGGAACTTGTGGAGGCAGAAGGGCCGCCCCTCCAGGCCGATGCGTGACTGGCGGAAGATAACCGGCCCCCGGGAGTCCAGCTTGATGGCCAGAGCCGCGACCAGGCAGACGGGGAGCACCAGCGGAGCTGTGAGCAGCACCAGCATGGTGTCGATGGCCCGCTTGACCCGAACGTAGGGTGCCCGCCCCGAGAGGGGCACGCTGAGCTCCCAGCCCTCGCGCAGATGCACGATGGCCAGCCGGCCCGTGTGCTCCTCGTACGCGCTGACCAGGGCCCGCATGGGATAGCCGGCCAGGTTGCAGGACGAGACGAAGCGGGCCATCTCGTCGCTGAGCACGGCCCGCAGATCCACCGCCAGGGTGGTACCGGGGGGCAGTGGGCGCTCGGGCATGGACCCGGCCGGGTCGAGCACCTCCAGCACGTTGGCGTGCGGGGCGGCCCGCAGATGATCGATGAGCACCTTCTCACCGGTCACCAGCACCATGTTCTCCGCCCAGGGTCGCCGGTGCTGCACCCAGCGGTAGGCCAGGGTGAGGCCCAGCCAGGTGAGCGCCGTCACCACCACGTAGTTGCGGGACCAGTAGGGGCGCCCGAAGAGGATCACCAGGGCGGTGATGCCCAGGGAGAGGGCCACGGCGGTGACCGCCCGCCCGTAAGAAGGGCGCGGCACGCCGTTGCCGGCCGAGCGGCGGGTGACGTAGATGCCCACCAGAGCACCGCCGAACAAGGCCCCGACCATGGTCCACGTGTCGCTTCGGTACAGCCAGGGAAGCGGGGTACGGAACGTGGCCAGCGACGCGACTATCTGAGCCACGGCCAGGGCGGCCAGGTCGAAAACCACCGTGACGGTGAGGAACCGCCGCGCCATACGCGCCCGAGGCTAGTACCCGACTGCCGGCCGGTCGGAAGCCATCGGCACCCCCGCTGAGGGAAGGCTCAGGAAGCGCCCGCCAGGCTCTCCGCCAGCGCCACCAGCGTGCGCACCCCGAAGCCGGTGCCTCCCTTGAGGACGTAGTGGCCGGTCTCGGAGGCCCGGGCGGGGCCGGCGATGTCCAGGTGGGCCCAGGGCACCTCCCCGGCGAACTCCTTCAGCAGGAGCGCCGCGTTGATGGCTCCCCCGTAGCGAGGGCCGGTGTTCTTCATGTCGGCCACGTCGGAGTCGATCTTCTTCCGGTAGTCGGTGGGCAGAGGCATGATCCAAACCCTCTCCCCCGCCGCCTCGGCCGCCCGTCGCACCTTCTCCGGAGCATCCCCGGTCCCGAAGAGACCGGCGATCTCCTCCCCCAGGGCGATCATGCAGGCCCCGGTCAGGGTGGCCAGGTCCACGACCAGGTCGGGGCCCGCCTCCGCCGCCAGAGAGAGCCCGTCGGCCAGCACCAGCCGGCCCTCGGCGTCGGTGTTGAGCACCTCGATGGTCTTGCCGTTGCGGGCCTTCAGCACATCGCCGGGCCGCAGGGCCGCCCCCCCGGGCATGTTCTCGGTGAGCGGGGTGATGCCCAGCACTTTGACCGGGATCCCCAACGTGGCGATGGCCTCGACCGCGGCCAGGGTGGCGGCGGCGCCGGACATGTCGGTCTTCATGGTCTCCATGCCCTCGGCCGTCTTCAGCGACAGGCCGCCCGAGTCGAAGACGATGCCCTTGCCGACGATGGCCAGGAAGGCCCGGGCATCCGGCGGCTCGTACCACATCTCCACCAGGCGGGCAGGGTGAGTGGCCCCGGCGTTGACCCCCAGGATGCCACCGAACCCGCCGGCGGCCAGCTCCTCGTTGCCGTACACCTCGACCCGCACCCCGGTGCGCTCGCCCATATCCCGGGCCAGCCCGGCGATGAACTCCGGGGGCTTGTTCACCGAAGGCTCGTTGACCAGGTCGCGGGCCTTGGCCACCGCCCCGGCCACCACGCCGGCCCTCTCCGCCCGGGCCAGCGCGGCCTCATCGGCCCCGATGAGAGACAGGGACTCGGTCCGGGCCGGCTTCGGCTCGCTGCGATGCTTCTGGAAGGAGTACTGGCCGAGCATGAACCCCAGGGTCGCCGCCTCCTCACCGCCTGCCAGACGGCTCCCGAGGGTGGAGGCCACCGACCGGGCCCGGGTGACGGCTCGCCCGGCGGAGCCCGCCGCCCGGCGCAGGGCCTCGGGGTCCACCTCGGAGCCCAAGCCGACCAGCACCACCGCGCCGTGCGGCACCAGGCCGGCGCCGGGCACGGTGACGAGCTGGCCCTCCTTGCCGGTGAAGTCGGCCGCTTCCAGGTACCCGGCCAGCCAGTCGCCCATTCGCTCGACCAGCCAGCGGCCGCTTTCGTCGTAGTCGAGGTCCGCTCCCACCCCAATCACCAGAGCGTCGGCCGCCTCCTCCAGGGTCCCCGTCCGCAACTCGATCACGATCACTCCTCCTCCCGGCGGCTGGGGGTCCATTCCCCTTCGGCCGCACGCGCCAGCATGAACAGATAGTCGCCGAGGCGGTTCAGGTAGGGCACCACGTGCGAGTCCGCGATCCCCACCGCCCGCAGGTGGGCCACCGCCCGCCGCTCCGCCCGCCGCACCACCGACCGGGCCTGGTCGAGGGCGGCGGCCGGCGCCGTGCCCCCCGGGACTACGAACCCGGTGGGCATGCCGATCTCGGCGTCGAGGGCATCGATGGCTGCTTCGAGGCGGGCCACCATCTCCGCCGTCACCAGGCTCACCCCGGGCTGCAGCCGCGAGCGCTTGGCCGCCGCGGTGGCCAGTTCGGCCCCTACCACGCACAGGTCGCGCTGTACCTCCAGCACCGCGGCCGCGATCGTCCCCGTCGCGGCCACCCGGGCCAGCCCCAGCGCCGAGACGGCCTCATCCACCGCCCCGCAGGCCTCCGGGCCACTCTCGTTCTTGCCCACCCGGCCGCCGAATAGGAGGCCGGTGGTGCCGTCGTCGCCGCCCCGGGTGTAGATCTTCACAGGGACCGATTGTACGGTCCGCCGGGAGGGCGGGACCCGCCGGTGGAACCCCGGGGCCCGGGTAGACTCACCCGGGTTCCCGCCGATGCTCCGTTGCTCGGCCGCGGCCCGACGTTCAAGGAAGGATTTTTAAGGTGCCCGATAGCCTGATTCCGCCCCACGGCGGCACTCTGGTCGACCCCATGGTCGACGCGGCGCGAGCCGAGGAGATCAAGCGCGCCTCGCGCGACTGGCCCTCCATCGACCTCACCCCCCGGCAGCTCTGCGACCTCGAGCTGCTGCTCAACGGCGGCTTTTCGCCCTTGACCGGCTTTCTCACCAGAGCCGACTACGAGCGGGTGATGGCCGAGATCCGCCTGGCCGACGGCGCCCTGTGGCCCATCCCGGTGATGCTCGACGTCGACGACGAGACGGCCGGCCGGCTGGGTAACGGAGCCGTGCTGGCGCTGCGCGACGCCGAGGGGGTCATGCTGGCCGCCCTCCACGTCGAGGACCTCTGGCAGGCCGACCTGGAGCACGAGGCGGCCGCCGTCTTCGGCACCACCAACCGCGAGCACCCGGCGGTGAACCACCTGCTCGGGGCCACCCGCCCCTGGTACGTGGGCGGCCGCCTGGAGGGGCTCAGCCTCCCCCATCACTACGACTACCGCACGCTACGGCTCACCCCCGCCGAAGTGCGGGAGCGTTTCGCCCGTCGCGGTTGGCGGCGCGTGGCCGCCTTCCAGACCCGCAACCCCATGCATCGGGCCCACCTGGAGCTGACGGTGCGCGCCGCCAAGGCCATCGAGGCCAACCTGCTCATCAACCCGGTGGTGGGCATGACCAAACCGGGCGACGTGGACCACTACACCCGCGTGCGCGCCTACCAGGCCGTCATGGATCGCTACCCACCCAACACCGCCGAGTTGGCCTTGCTGCCACTGGCCATGCGCCTGGGCGGCCCCCGCGAGGCGGTGTGGCACGCGATCATCCGCAAGAACCACGGCTGCACCCACCTGATCGTGGGGCGCGACCACGCCGGGCCGGGCAGCGACTCCACCGGCAAGCCCTTCTACGGCCCCTACGACGCGCAGGAGCTGCTCGCCGCCCACGAGGCGGAGCTGGGAGTGGGCATGGTGCCCTTCCAGATGGTCGTCTACCTGCCCGACGAGGATCGCTACGTGCCCGAGGACGAGGTGCCGCCCGGGGCCAAGACCCTATCCATCTCCGGCACCGAGCTCCGTCATCGTCTGGCCGACGGCCGGGAGATCCCGGAGTGGTTCACCTTCCCCAAAGTGGCCGAGGAGCTGCGCCGCACCCATCCCCCGCGCAGCCGCCAG